>NZ_CP014263.1:4270000-4570000 GCF_001988955.1 Spirosoma montaniterrae
TTCCGGCTGCGCCGAGGGACGATTTTACGAAATTGCGTCGTTGCATGTATACGTAGGTTTAGGTAACTACTTGCTAATTCACTCGTTCGACAGAGTTTTCACCTGCTCAATCGACACGTCGGCGGCTTCGGCAATCTGTTCAACTGTCAGAATCCCCTGTTTCAGTAATTGCCGGACAATCGTCTGTTTGGCTTCGGTTACACCTTGTTCAATACCCTGCTCGATACCTTGTTCAATACCCTGCTCGATGCCTTGTTCAATGCCTTGTTCAATGCCTCGCTCCAAACCTTTGCGTTCGCCTTTCTCCAAGCCTTGCCGGTAGCGGATATCGGTTTCTAAATCGTATGTCAGTGCCATTTTTTCGGTAATATTAATGGTCATTGCCTGCAAATTACGCAGTTTTGATAACACTTCGAGTTGCTTAATGTAACGTGCCAAACGCCGGGGTCTGGTTTCTACCATACGTAGTTTATCAACGATCCTTTCAATGACTTTTTCTGGCGGGTCATTGTCAAAATCGCCCAATACACTGAGCAAAATCTCTTCCGGTACAGCCGACCAAAGGAACAACCGGTAGTGTACGTCTGACGTATTATACAGCTCATAACTGAACGTCAGATTCGGCTGATTGATATGCCGCTTCATCTGCGACTTTCCGTCGCCAATGAAAAACACGTATTGCCGAACGGGTAGTTTGTACTTCCGGTATAATAAACTGTAGTACTCAAGCATCCGCTCTACCATTTCAGGGTCGTCGGCGGTTTGAAACTCAAAATGCAGGATGTAGTCTTCAACTGAATCGATATGTCGTACTTTCTTCAGAAAGTCAGGTTTTCGTTCAATAGTGACCTGCAAATCATCAGGAATTTCTTCAAGTGCGGGAATAGTGATATTCAAAAGTTTGTGGGCCAGCGGCACCACTAAATCTTCAATATTTTCCCGGAATATCTTGTCGTAAGATTGCGCCATGTATAGATAAAGCCTGAGCCAGGATGACGTATCACCGGCTCAGGCAAACATAGCACGTATTATTTTTTCTTCAAACTCGCCAGATACTCCACCAAATCGACCAATTCCTGCGTACTCATGGCATCCTGCAAACCCGATGGCATCATGGAACTGTCCATTTTCTTCATCGACACCACGTCGGCCATTTTGTAGTTCTGCACCACGCCACCGGGAAACTTCATCTGGAGGTCGGTTTCGGTTTTGCTGGCAACAATACCCGACATCGTACTGCCGTCTTTAAACTTCACCTCCCAGCCTTCGTAACCGAAACTGATGCCCGCATCGGGATGCAGAATAGCTAAATACTGGCCTTCTTTCGGCAGCTTCGAGCCAATTTCCGAGAGTTTCGGGCCAAAATCCATGCCTTCGCCGTTTACCTGATGACATATGCCACAGTTGGTTTTAAACACATTGACACCTTTGGCCGCGTCGCCGTTCATCGCCAGCAGTTCGGGCATGGGCGGTAGTTTTTTAGTGGCTGTGGTCGAACCACCATCGAGGTAGCTGGCCGCTTCCTGCCGGATGCTCTTGCGCCAGGCTCCGCTCACGCCCTGAACGGCAGCCGCTTTGTAATCGCCCGTGATCGTACCCGATTTCAACAGTGCAATCACCATTTCTTCGCCATCCCAGCTACCACCCAGCGAGCGGGTTGCTTCGCGCCGAAGGGCAACGGGCCGTTTCTCGTCGAGAGCTACCGTTTTCAGCATATTGAGCGATTCTTTGTTGCCAACGCGTGAGAGTGAGGTTAGCATCCGCTGGGCTGCGTCGGTGTCTGCCGATGCGTCGGACTGTTGGTTCACTGTTTCCCAAATCATCGCGCTACCGCCCTGTTTCAGCAACTGCCGGGCAGCATCGCGGCCCATACCGTCGTTGTATTTGTCGATGGCTAATTTCCGCAGCCGCTCGTTTTCTGATGCGGGTTCGTATCGGCTCACCAGTTCCATGTACTCGCGGGTGCCGTAAACCTCCGTCATCAGCTTATTGAGTGCGCTGGTTGCCACAGTCGAGGTTTTCACAAAGCCGGGGTCGAGGTGGCGCAGGGCCAGTTTAGTAACATCCGTCTGCCCGCTGTTAGCTTGCAGAATTGCCAGCAGCGCGTTCGACTTCTCGGTAGCACCGGGGTTAAAATCGAACGCCCGGAAGTAGCGCAAACGCTGATCAAGCGATTGGCTGTTGTCGCCCGCTAATTTCGCCAGCATCGGCACCGATTCTTTCGTGCGCGCCCGCCACACAATATCGCGACCACCGGCAGACGCCAGCGGGTCGTTTTGTTTCACATAAGCGGCATAGTAGCTGTCCCAATTGCCTTCAGCTCCAATGCCGAGGGCTTCCAGATACCAGCGGTCCTGCCCGTCGTGTTTCGTCGCCAGTTGCGCCCAAAGGCCGGGGGCTTCGGCAGACGTGCTCCGGCGCAGCGCAATGGCGCACTCCCGGCGTACCTGAGCGTCGGCATCGTTCACCAACTGTTTAACAGCCGCAATCGTTGCCGTAACCCCACCCCCAGCCCCTCCCCCTTGCGGGAGGGGAGCTAACTGCCGGGCCGCCCGTAAGGCCGTAATGCGCAGATTGGCATCGGCACTTTTCAGGGCTGCGTCAACGTATTTCTGGCCGTTGTCTAACTTGCTCAGGAGCCACAGGGCACGGGCCTGCATTCTTGGGTCAGCACTGCTTTTGTAGAACTTGGCGAGGGGCTTTTCAGCTTTCACGCCCATACCCCGCAACGCCTGCCAGCCTGCATACCGGATGTTCATGTTCGGGCTTTGCAGGGCCGTTAATGCACCTCCAACGCTCGACACGTCGACTTTTGGCATTTTATAGGCCGTATTTGGCGGAGCAACGCGGTAGACGCGGCCCCGGTTCTGGTCGCCAGCCTGATGCCCGCCCACGCCGGGGTCGTACCAGTCGGCAATAATCAACGAACCATCGGGAGCCACGCATACGTCGGCGGGCCGGAACCACTGATCGCGGGCACCTTCCAGCACATTCACAATCTCAGCTTTGTAGCCTGCTCCGGCGTTCTGCACCGGGTACGACCGCACTACGTTTGGCCCTGCATCGCAGTGGATTACCTGATTTCGGAACAGTTCGGGAAGCAGGTTGCCTTCGTATACAATAATGCCCGTGGGCGAACCGGCACCCGTTTGCAGCAGATTTGGCACCGAGCCAGGGTCGTTGAGATGCCAGTGGCGTTTCGGAATTTCGGCTTCGAGGTTGGTACGATTGGCTTGCCAGCCTGCACCGGTTAGTTCATCGGTGTAGCCGTAGTTGCCATATTCCATCACATAATTGATACGAACGCCCTTGTTTCCATCGTCGTCATTGTCGCTCTGCCACAGTGTGCCGTAGGAGTCAACGGCCACTTCGTAGTTGTTGCGGAAGTTATGACCCAGCACCTCCACGTTTTTGCCGTCGGGGTCGCAGCGGAACACCATGCCCTGCTTGAAATTTTCTTTGTTGATAACCTTGCCACTCGCTACGTCAACGATGGGGTTACGATCTTTGTCGAGCAACTGTTCGCCGGAGTTGCCGAAGTTGAAGTACCACTTGCCATCGGGTCCGAATACAAACGTATGCATCCCGTGGTCGTGCTGTTCGCCCCCGATGCCGGTGAATAGCAACTCTTTCCGGTCGGCTTTGTCGTCGCCATTGTCGTCGGTCAGTATCCACACGTTGGGGCTGTCGGAGACGATAACGCGATTGCCCTGCACCCAGATTCCCAACGGCGACTCGATGCTGGGGTCCTGGTAAAACACCTTGCTGACATCGGCTTTGCCATCGCCGTTGGTATCTTCCAGAATCACGATGCGGTCGCCTTCTTTCCGAACGGGGTTGCCGTTGATGGCGGGGCGGTAGTTGTAGGCTTCGCAGACCCACACGCGCCCCCGCGCATCTACGTCGATGTTGGTGGGGTTGGTCAGCATCGGTTCGGCAGCGAAAAGCGTGGCTTCGAGACCGGGTGCTACGTTCAGGCTACCCACGGCATACTTGGGGTCGCGCTTGTCGTCGTCGGTTAGTTGCGCGAACAGTGCGTTCAGGTACGTACCCGATGCCGCGTTGAGGTTGCGGTTCTGATAGGCTCCGATGAGCAGACTGCCCGCCAGCAAGCCAGCCGCCGAAAGGGCAACTACGCCCGCAGGTCGTTTCGTAAAAGAAGAACGGGAGGATTTCATGAGTAGAACAGAATGGCTAATTCGTTGTATTATAACACGTAAGAGTTTAACGAATAGACAATGAAGTATTTGTACAAAGACATTGTTCACCTGTTTTTCCTGCTACACCACCGTTTATTTTTAGTACATACCGTGCGTTTACTCCTTTTCCTCCTCGCTCCTACCCTTCTTTTCGCCCAACGTCCTCAGTTCAGTTTCGGCCCCGACCGGGTTGAGGTCAATCGCTACGCCGAAATCACAATGAAACTGCCGCCGTTCAGGTCGGGCAATCCGTTTACAGACGTACCGTTTTCGGGCAAGTTCGTCAACGAACAGGGCGACACCACGCGTGTGCAGGGTTTCTGTGACGCGCAGGATGGAAGCCTTCACCGGCTGCGGTTTATGCCGACCAAATCAGGGCCGTATCGGTTTATTATTTCGGCAGAAGTAAACAAGCGACCGTTTACCTATGCGGGCAGTTTTACGGCAGTCTACGCCGGGCATCGGGGCATGATTCGCGTCGACAAACAGCACCCGGCGCATTTTGTGTACGATGGCACCAGCGAGCATTATTTCTGGAACAGCACCACCGCTTACTGGCTCATGGGCTGGCGCGACGAACAAACCATCCGCGAGGCCATTGACCGGCTGGCCCGGCTGAAAATCAACCGGATGCGCGTGGTAATAAACGGGCGGCAGGACGATGGTAAACGCTGGGCCGAACCGTGGGTGAAAGAAAGCCGCAACTTCACCTATAAGCTAAACCCGTGGGTAGCGCAGGACCCCGAAAGTCTTGATACGCCCGGCTTCGACGTGACGCGCTTCAATGTAGCGCACTGGCAACGCATGGACCGGATGCTGGCCTACGCCCGCGATAAAGGCATCAATGTCTCCATTATTTTCTACGTCGATGGGCTGGAACACGGCTCCGACCCGTTCAAAAAAGTCAACATGGGTAGCCCCGACGAGCAGCGGTATTACCAGTATGCCGTGAACCGATTTGCGGCTTTTCCGAACGTGATGTGGGACATTACGAACGAGTACCACCTCTTCCGAAATGAAGCTTGGGCCGAAACAATGGGCAAATTTCTACGCGACGCTGACCCTTACGACCACCTTACGTCGATTCATGGCAACGCCGATTTCCCGTTCCGGGCGGCCAACTGGGTTGATTTCGTCATGTTTCAGAACTGGGACGAGTGCGGGGGATACTATGCCATGCTGCAAAACCGCGACCGGCAAGCGAAAACGGGCGTTATAAAGCCGCAGATTAATGAAGAATACGGCTACGAAGACCACTACCCCGAATGGGGCTGCGGGCCGCTGGGCAAGCGGGTAGCACCAGCCCGCGATGCCAAAAGTCGCACCCGGCTGGCCTGGGAGATTACGATGGCGGGCGGCTACCAAACTACCGGCGAACGCGCCAATCAGGGTACTGGCAACGGCCCCGACACGGGCGGAGGCTGGATAAACGGGCGGGGCGACAACAGCATGATTATGCTTAACTACTACGCCATTCTGCACGACATTGTTACCTCGCTCGACTGGTGGAAAATGGTGCCGAACAACGCCATTACGCACCACGGCACCCTCTGCCTCGCCAACCCCGACGCCCGGCAGTACCTGCTCTACGTACAGTCGGGCGTACCAACGCTCAGTACGCCCAAACAACCATACCACGTCCGCGTCATCGACATCTGGACAGGAAAAAGTCGCCCTCTGCCTGACTTTGCCGGTGGCATCTGGATTGGCCCGCAGGATTTAGGGACAGATGTAGCGGTCGTATTTGAAAAAAAGTAGGTTCAAACACGGAGACACAAAGGATTCACGGAATTCACAGAGCGAATACGCAGTGTAAAGACGCAACCCTTTGCGTCTCCCTCGCGTCAGCAATATGGCAGCGATAATTCCATGTAGTACAAACGCTGTGTTACCTCCGCGTCTCCGTGTTTAAAAAATTACCGGAAGAAAAACCGCGACGGGGCAATCTCGGCCCGAACCGAATCGATCAGCGTGGCCGTCGAGCCACTGAGCCGGTAACGCAGCACAAACCCGGCCTGCTTGAACGACGGCGTCACGCCCGCGTAAAGCGTATTCGTCTGAGGATCGATACCCAAGCCCGTGAATAGTCGGCGAACCACAGGCGTTGCGGCAGGTATTTCGGCAGCGTCGATACGGAACTGGTAGGTTTCGCCCTTTTGCCGGAAATTATCAGCCGGGTCGAAAAACGAGTTGACGTAGTAGAACGTGCGTCGGTCCTGGCTCAACGTAATCGAACTGGGCGAACGACTGGCGTTGGCGGCTCCTACGCGCAACCGCTTTTCGATCACCTTAGCTGTAGTGTTAATGCGCACCATTTCTTTCGTTCCCGACGTGTAAGCCCACAGTTTTCCGTCGGCGTCAACGGCTTGTGGATTGGTATTGCTGCCCACTTCTAAGGCTGGCGTTTTAATTTCGTCGGTATCGGTATTGATAATGGTCAGGGTGCGGTCTCCGGCGGCATTGCCCACGTAAGCTTCGTTGCCCACGACTACGATGCGCTCGGCTCCTTTGGGCAGGGCGATCCGTTTGGCAACGGTGCGGCTCGCCATGTTCAGCACCAGCACATAGCCCGGATTGGCAAAAAAATTGGCCCCGCTGCCCGTTGCTCCCCAGCACGTAACATACGCTTTGTTTCGCCCCGCCTGCACCACATAACGCGGGTTTTCTACGTCAGGGCTGCCAATCGTGCCGAGCGACCTGAACGTACCGGCTTCTACAATCTCGATTTTGTCCTGCCCCGACGTGCTGTTATCGACCAGAATCGCGCCTTTCCCGTCGATTTCGGCGTAATCCTGCACTCCGCCTGTCAGCGTCCGGCTATTTACGGCATTGAAAATATCGGTCGATGCCGTTTTTGCGTCGCGCGGCAAGAATGAAATGGAGCCGTTGTTATCTAAGAAGTTGCCCGTATTCAGCACGAAAACGCCTGATTCGTAAGGTGTTGGTTCGGGTTCGCTGGTGGTGCAGTTCCACAGACTAAGGGCCAGTAGCATGGCCAGTACTGATTTAGTTGATGTATGCATTGTTGACACTCCCCCCGCTAAAGCGGGAGGATTCTTGCCCTGAACGCCCAATGGCTCTTTCATAGCTGACAAGCGTGACTTTCCGTGTGTCCCACGGTAGTACAGTTTTTCACCTCTCGGAGGTCGCCCTGTCTGGGCTGTTGATACTGTCCCGAACTGAATCGGTTTTCGGCGGTTCGTTTTACCCAGACCCGCTTGATTGGTCTGGAACCTCATCACGCACGGTGCGTGAATCGAACGAGAAGACAAAGAACTATCCTGAATAGGATAGACAAATGTACGCAATATGTATTTCATTTGCAAACTATTTTTTAGTTTTGTGCATGAAAAAAGAACCGACCAAATCCTACCCCGTTCGCATGGCTCCGAGTCTGCACGAACAGGCGGAAAAAGAAGCCCAGAAACTGGGGCTTAACTTCTCCGCCTACATTCGCTACTTAATCAGTATGGCGGTTAACAGACCTTAGCCTACGGCTGTCGTTTTCATCCCCGCCCTTCAGGGCGGGGCTTTTCACTCCTTTATCGTAATTGTTTTTTAAACGCAGAAAATCTCATAACTCCATAATAACATTCACAGCCAGATTTCGCCCCGGCATGGCGTTTCGTTTCACGCTAAACGTCAGCGCGTCGAACAGATTATTTACCTGTCCCTGTATCCGCACCGCCACAGGGCCAAGCGTCTGGCGGCTTTCGAGCAGCACATTGGTCAGCACGACGGCGTTGAAAAACCGACTTTCATCGAACGTCGTGTACTGCCGCGACATAGCCTGCGTCTGTATCGTCAGGCGGGTTTTGCCGTACCCGGCCCAGGTGTTGAACGTAGCCATATGCACCGGCACGTAGGGCAGTTGTTTGCCAACTACATCCTGCGCGTAGGTGCTGTAGGCCCGCTCCTGCGACGAGCGCGAGAGGGCGTAACCCGCCCGTGTGCCCATCTGCCAGCCGTTGCGGGCGTAGATGAGCGTAGCCGTTAGTTCCCCCCCGCGTGCCACCACCAATTGCAAATTTTCGACCCGGTAGCCAAAATCGGGGTTCCAGTACGACCAGTTGTCAACGCGGTTGCGGTATACAGTAGCATCGGCAGTCAGTCTGAGGTATTCCGACAGTGGTACAGTTGCCACCAGCCCGGCCTCGGCATTCAGGCCATTTTCGGGCCGCAGGTTAGGGTTGCCCAACCGTTGCCAGTAGCGTTCGTTCAGCGTTGGTACGCGGTAGCTGCGCCCAACCGAGCCTTTGGCAGTCAGCGTCAGACCTTCCCGGCGCAGCAGCGTGTACTCGGCTCCCAACGAAGGCGTCAGGGGCGGGTTGAAGCCCGTCACGAACGCCTGCCGAATGTTGGCCGATACGAGCCAGCGGGCCGTTTGCAGCCGCAGCAGTGCATACAAGTCCTGTCGGTTTTCGGTAATCAACTGCCCGCCGTAGCCATCGGTATAGGTCCGAAAGTGCGACCATTCGCCACCAAGCCGCAGGTTTAGCTGCATCGCCGACCGACCCGGCCACAAGGCAAATTCCCGTTCGGCGCGGCCAATAAAACGGTCGGTACGGGTGCGGTCGTTCTGATTGAAGTTACCCACAGCATAATCGAAGCGGTCGCGCAGCCAGCCGAGCCGGAGCGTGAGCCGGTCGGTTTCGTAACTCGTTAGCAACCGGGTGGCCTGTGTGCGGGTGCGGGTACGCGATACCGTATCCTGGGGCGACACCACGAGGTCGTTGTCCGTCAGCCACGCATTCACCGACAGTACGTTGCCACTTTTGTGACGGAAAAACAAATCCTGCACCAGCCCGCGCTGCGCCGTCTGCGACTGTTCGACAAAGTAGTTGCGCCGTTCGCGGTAGGGATAATCGTTGTTGAGCTGACTCCGGTACGCGAACGACTTCCCCGACACCTGCCAGTTCCGGCCCAGCGCACTGCCGTAACGTAGCCCAAGCTGCGTCTGACTGTTTCGGAAGCTTGCCACCTGCTGCCCCAGCGTCACACGCAGGCCGCTCATATCGACCGGCCCACTGCCGAGCAGCACGCTGCCACCCACCGCATCGGACCCGACTACGCTGGCCGACGAGCCATACTGCACCGCCAGCCGGTCGAATCCGGCCACGGGCAATGTCGAAAAATCAGACTGGCCGAGGTTGGGCTGATTGATGTTGATGCCGTTCCAGAGTACCGCCGTATGGTTGGCCGACGTGCCGCGAAAGGCCACCGTTGCCAACTGACCGGGGCCGTAGTTTTTAAACGCTAACGGGGTGTTAAACGTCAGCAGGTCGGTGAGCGAGCCAAACCGAAACTGAAGCAGCGTGGTGGAGTCAATAAGTTGCCGTTTTTGCCCCGCCAGAAATCGTTCGGGCGTGATGGCCCGGACCGTCACCACCGACAGCGACTGCACACCTGATTCGCCGGACGAATCAGGCAATGATGCGTTCGGTTGTGCGCCGACGCCGGATATGGCCCCAACACCAACGAACAGCGTAACCCACCAGTATGGGGTTCGTTTTATCACGATCAAACCGTAAAAAAAGTGCTACATAGCACGCGGTTGGGGTGTTTCCTCCGAACACCGAAACAACGGATCGTCGTCGGCAGGTCTCCTGGCTTATCTTTCCGGTTCGGGCCTTCCCGCACCGAAGCGCAGTGACCATGCAGAAGAACCGGATGTTACTAAGACGTACAGTTGCGGGGACAGCTCCGGCCTTTACCGGATTCCCTTTTAAGCCGTGAAAGCTACCATGAAGCAGCATCAGGCACCGAAAACTCTGGGACAAAGGTAAGGATTATATAATCACAAAGACGTGGAGATTTTGTTGGCTACAACAAATCACTCAGCCTTAACGTAAAACCGGGCAAGACATCTTCGCCAGTTAGTGTGTCCACAAATAGCATGGTTGTCGTTTCCTGTCCGGGGCGGTAAACAAGCGTTTGCTTACCAAATGGATCAATGAGCCAGCCCAGCCGAACACCGTTTTTTATATACTGGCTCATCTTCTTTTTCAAATGCACCAGATCATCAGATTCAGACGCCAGCTCGATAACGAAATCGGGGCAGACGTGGGCGAATTTTTTCAGGTCATCAGGCGATACCGTAGCCAACCGTTCGTGGCTAACCCAGGCCACATCGGGCGCACGCATCGACGTGTCGGGCAACGTGTAGCCGCCGTTCGAGTCGGAGACTCGGCCTAACTTTGTTTGCCGGTTCCATAAACCGACCTCCATACCAATATCGAAATTGCGAAAACTACCTTCTATTCCGGTGGGCATATTGATGTATATCTGCCCGTCTGCATCGCGTTCGATGCGGAGTTTGGGATTCATCTGGCAGAACGCAAACAGTTCATCGTCTGACAGGCGACTATCCTGAACGGGCAGATTAATAGGCATGATCATAGCAATCTGACGGTTTATTTTTCCGATGTAACGCAAAATACCCTAAAAACCTTCGGCTTTGATTTCCCGCTCCGTAACGGTGCCGTATTTTTTTACCTTGTCGCGAATGGCGTCGGCTTTGCCAATCAGCACGAATTGCAGGTTGTTCTTCGGAAAATACTGGTCGATAATCTGGCGCGTTTTTGCCACTGTCAACCCGTCGACGTTCTTCTGGAAATTGTTGATGAACGACTCATCGAAACCTAAGCTGAACATATCGGTCAGCAGGCCGGCCAGTTCCGATGCCGATTCGTAGCGGGGCGGGAAGTCGGCTTTGACGTAGTTTTTGGCCGAGGTCAGTGTTTTTTCGTCGATACCAGTTTTGTGCAGGCTGTCGAGTACGACCAGCGCGAGGTCGATAGCTTCGGTCGTCGTGCTAACCTTCGTAAACGTCGAAATGGCGAACGTGCCGCTGTTTCGGTATGTACCGAAGCGGCTTCCCGCGCCGTAGGTCAGGCCCGAATTCACGCGCAGGGCGTCGTTGAGCCACGACGTAAATCGCCCGCCCAGAATAGTATTGACCACCGTAACCGGAATAAAGTCGGGGTTATTTTGGGTAATACCTTTTCCCCCAATCAGGAACGTGGTTTCGCGGGCATCGTCTTTGTTGACCAGCAGCACCCGGCTTTTGTCGAACGATACGGTTGGCTCGGTCAATTTCGGGGCCGATGCTGCCGCCGTTTTCCAGCCGCCAAACAGAGCGGTCAACCGTTTTTTCATGTCGGCAGTATTGAAATCGCCCACAACGGCAATGGCCGCCCGGTCGGCGGTGTAGTAGGTCTGGTAAAATTGCCGCGCATCGCTGGCTGTAATGGCCGACACCGCCGAGGGCGTTCCGGCAATGGGGTTGGCATAGGGGTGCGCGTTGAAGACCAGCCGGTTGAAATAATTGTTCACCACGGCGCGGGGGCTTTCTTTCTGCTGTGTGAGCGTAAGCAGTTGCCGCTGTTTGTATTTGTCGAACTCGGCAGCGTCGAACGTAGGCTTCGTCAGCACGTCCTGAATCATGTCGAACAGCAAATCCTGGTCTTTTACGGCAAACGAAGCCGATACTTTAGCCACTTCTTTACCTGCGTAAGTGCTCAGGTCGGCACCAACGTACTCGGCTTTCTCCTCAAGCTGGGCTTTTGTGTATTTCGCGCTACCGAACAGCAGCGCATCGGCGGTCATATTGGCTAAACCGTAGCGGTTGCCATCCTGCACGGCTCCGGCATCAAACACCGCCGACACGTTAATGAGCGGCACTTCGCGCTGCTCCATCAGGTAGATGGTCAGCCCGTTTTTGAGTTTGAACTTCTGGTACGGCGGCACCTTGAACGTCTGCGCCGTAGCGGCTCCGGCAAGGAGCAGAAAGAGAATGATGTGTTTCATAGAAAGGGGTTAAACGCAGAGAGACAGAGATTTACGCAGAGTACACAGAGACCCTCAGCGACCTCTGCGTAAATCTCTGTCTCTCTGCGTTTAAATTTTCAGTTAGAGCCAGCCGATTTTTTTGGTTCGGGAAGCAGGTAGCCTACCGTGCGGTTGCGTTCGGTGAGGTAGGTACGGGCCACGCGCTGCACGTCTTCTTTGGTCACTTTTTCGTAGAGCGACGGAGCTTCGTAGAGTTTTCTGTAGTCGCCAAAAAACAGTTCGTAAGTACCTAAGCTGTTGGCTTTGCCGTTGATGGTTTCCATTGTCCGGTAAAACTCCATCAGCTTCTGGTTTTTCAGCTTTTGCAGTTCAACGTCGGTAATCCCTTCATTGACGAGCTTATCGATCTGATATAGCACCGATTTCTCCAACTGCGGGGCCGATACGTTGCTGGCGGCAATGGCGTAAATCGAGAACAGGTTCGGATCGAACGACTCGCCAAAGCTGCTGAACGCCCGCGACGCAATCGTAGAATCGAGTACGAGGGCTTTGGTCAGCCGAGACGAGTTGCCGGTGGTTAGAATGCCGCTCAGCAGATCGAGCGCGTAGTAGTCGGGGTGGCGGGTTTCGGGGGTGTGCCAGGCCAGCAGAATATTAGGCGTCGCTATGTCTTTATAGGTTGTTACACGCCGTTCGCCATTTTGGGGTGGCTCAACGGTACGCAGACTATCGGGCAGTTTCTGGGCCGGAATGGGTTCGATATACTGCTCGGCTAATTTGCGTACCTGTGCTGCCGTAACATCACCAACCACCACAGCCACAGCATTGTTGGGCGAGTAATACGTTTTGAAATACCGCTCCAGGTCAGCCTGCGACCATTTTTTAATGTCGGACTCAAACCCAATTACCGGAAACATATACGGATGTTCCGAAAATGCCGTAGCCTGAACTAATTCGCTGATGACCCGGTAGTTGGAGTTCTCTAAACCCGTACTGCGCTCCGACAGCACCACGCCCCGTTCACTTTCTACCATCTTCGGGTCGATGGCGAGGTCGCGAATACGGTCGGCTTCGAGGTCGAAGATGGTTTCGAGTGCCCCGCTCTGAAACCAGTCGGTATAGACCGTCGTATTTTGGGTAGTATAAGCGTTGTTGGAGCCGCCGTTGGCCTCCATAACCCGGTCGAACTGCTTGGGGCCGTATTTTTTGGCTCCATTGAACATCATGTGCTCGAAAAAGTGCGACAAGCCCGTAACACCATGTACCTCGTTGCGTGAACCAACCCGCCAGAAGGTGTAAAAGTTAGCGTTTGGGATGGAGTGGTCTTCAAGGACCATGAACTTCATGCCGTTTTTGAGCGTAAAGGTCTGGACGTCTTCGGGTTTCGGCTTGTTTTGGGCAACTGCCAGAAAACTCGCTGAGAGCAGCAGAGCCACCAGCAGCCCGGTTCGTTTGTTCATTTGTGTTGATCGATTGGGAGAATGCCTAAAATTAGGCAACTTCCCGTATGAATCAATCTCTCTGGACCCTCAACGGGCAACGCGCCCTCGTTACGGGCGGCACAAAAGGCATTGGCGAAGCTGTTGTCCGACAGTTTCTCGACCTCGGCGCATCGGTTTTCCTCGTAGCCCGCGACAACAACCGGCTACAAGCCCAACTCGCCGACTATCGGCAACAGGGCCACTCGGTCGATGGCATGGCCGCCGACCTCAGCCAGCCCAATGCCGTAGCGGAGGTCGTATCCGCCCTAAGCGACCACTGGGGTGCGCTCGACATCCTGGTGAACAACGTTGGCAGCAACATCCGCAAACCAACCGTTGCATACACACCCGACGAGTACGACTACGTACTGAACACAAACCTCCGTTCGGCCTACGCGCTCACGCAGGCGGCTTACCCGCTGTTGCGGGCGTCGGGCGATGCAAAGGTGGTGATGGTATCGTCGGTATCGGGCCTGACCCACACCAGCAGCGGGTCGCTGTATGGCATGACCAAAGCGGCTATGCTGCAACTGACGCGCAATCTTGCCGTTGAGTGGGCTGGCGATAACATCCGGGTCAATGCCGTGGCTCCGTGGTACATACGAACCCCATTGGCCGCCCCCGTGCTGAATAATCCCGAAAAATTGGCTGGCATTCTGGCCCGCACGCCCATGAACCGCATCGGCGAACCGCACGAAGTGGCATCGGTAGTGTCGTTTCTGGCGATGCCTGCCTCGGGCTACGTAACCGGGCAAACCATTTCGGCTGATGGCGGACTGCTGGCGTGGGGATTTTAACAGTTGACAGTTAACAGCCATCAACCAACAGTGTTTCCGGTACATTCACTGTTGGTTGATGGCTGTTAACTGTCAACTGTTAGCGGCCATTGCCTGCATTTTCTGGAACGCCGTTTTTGCCACCACGTCGGCGGGTTGGGCGTAGTAGGTCTTGTTAAAAACTTCGAGCGAAAGGACGATGGGCTTTGTCGGGTCTTTAATAATATTGAGCGTCTCGCGGATGGGCGCAACACCATCGCCCGGAAACACGCGGTCGGCGTCGGTAATGGCGGTGCGGGGCAGGTTGGCAGGATAATCGTTCACGTGAAAGATTTCAATGCCGGGCTTACCCGCCAATGGCAAACTGGCCGGGCTGGAGCCGCCTTTGTAGAGGTGGTAAATGTCGAGCAACACCCGCGCCGAAGGGTGGCCGCTTTCAATCGCTACAAACATCACCTCGCTCAGTTTATTCAGGTTTTTCGAGAAACCCCACAGTTCTAACTGCGGCACCACGCCGGTTTGGTCGCCGAGTTCGAGGATGGCGCGGTAACGTTCTGCCGCTTTGTAGAGGTCGATGACCGGAGCGTCGGGTGTTTGGGCACCGATAGAGGGGGCGGCTGTACGCTTGCAGCCAATTTGCGCCAGCAGGTCCATTTCTCGTTTGAGCTGATCGAGACCTTTGGCGCGGGCGGCAGCGTCGTCTACAATCCACGGAGCAAAGCCAATGGTATTTTCTACCGTTATGCCCAGATCGCCGAGCCGTTTGCGAAGGTCGGCGGCTGTACCGGTTTTGAGGTAATTCTGGTACGTATCCATCCAAATCTCGACCGACCGAAATCCGGCTTTGGCGGCTGTTTCCAGTTCGCTCACTAATCCGAGTTTATGCCCTCGAATGGTACTCATGTTCAGGCAAAGCGTAAACGGCTGGGCGGCTGTTGGCATGCCCTGGGTAATGTCGGGCAGAAGGGTTGTACCGGCCACGGTGGTAAGAGCAGTAAGAGACTGGCGACGGTTCATGCAGATTCGTTCGTAGGCTTGCGGAGGACGTAGCCGTCCAACCTACTTCTAAAGCTACAGCAGCGGCTCTTTTACTACTGTGTCGAACACGCCCGTCAGCACACGGCCTTTGCGTTTTACCTGAATGAACAGGCGGTATTGCCCGGCGCGGGGAAATGCATACGGAAACTCGACCATGTTGTTGGTTTTCATGGCATGACGCATACCCGGCATACCTGCCATCAGCAACGGGCTACGTTCGGCATCGGGCAGGGCATTCAGGCGGGCTACGTAGCGGTCGATGCTGTCACGGAAACGGTTGGCGTCTGGATACCGAAAAGTGCGGGCAGTGTCGGCAATACGCCCAACCAGCGACCCTTCGGCAGCCATCGAATACGTGCCAACGGGGTGCAGGTGAATGTACACCGTGCCATCCTGACGCAGCACAACCGCGTGGCCGCTCATGCCCAGATACGGCTCCAGCGACGTGGCCCGGCCCTGCTCATCAGCTACGGCAAATTTCAGCGTGTAAAGCTGACCGGCATCGAGCGTAGGAGCGGGTTTGTCCATCCAGATCATCGACGAGCCATCGGCCAGTGTTGCGCTGGCACCGGGCTTACCGCAAACGGCCATGTCCTGATCCAGACGCAGGGGAGTCTTTGTATCGGCGGCTACACCGATAGCTTTCGTGATAAGCCAGCTATCATCGCGGTCGGTTAGCGCAACGGGCGGGGCCGCTGTGGCAGGAGCGGGTATGGCAATGGTATCCGTCAGGGTTTCGGCAAAGCCGGAGCGATAGACTATATCACTGTATAACAAGTACTTACCAGCGGGCAGAGCGGGCAAATTGGTGGTAAACGTCAGCGAATCCTGCCGGGCCGGGTGCAGGTGGGCGAAGGCATCCAGCCCCGGCAAACGAACCAGAAACGTATGCATGAGTTTGCCATGATCGGGAATTATGAAACTGAGCAGCCGACGGGTCGACAGGCGGCTCCGTCGGCGAACTGTGCCGCTCCCATCGAACGTACTTGTATCCGCCCGGATTACGAGTTTCGTAGTGCCGTCATTTGCCAGTGCCAGCGACGTTTGAATAGGCATCGGCCTATACAGTTGCTCGGTTTGGTAAATCTCGGCTTCGCTGGTCCACCAGGTCCGCCAGCCGGTCAGGACCAGGGCCATCACGACCGCCCCCGACACGATGCCCACCACCCGCCGACGCCGGAGTTTGCTTACGTCGACCGCACCGGGCAAACTGACGCCATCGGCATTACTGGCCCCAATAATGGTAATCATCATAGCTACCAGCAGCAGGCCCATCAGAGCCAGTGCCACACCCGTACCGGCGGGCATGTCGCGAACCGCCGTAGCCACTGACATAACCGGCACCACCACCGTTTGCTGACCATCGGGGCCGTTCAGTTGCAGTTCAACGCTCGATGAACCCGAATCCATCAGCCACAAATCGCCTTCGTAGCGGTTGTCGACAGGTGTTAGCTGGTCGTACATGGGTGCGCCTTTGTCGCCAGACCGGAAGTAGATCGGGCGGGCACCAATGCTGGTCAGGCGTCCCTGTTCAACAAAAACTGTCACCTTCGCCGTGCCAGGCACTACGTCGGGCGGCTGTATGCTTACCAGCAGCCGATATGCGCCAACCTGTTTCTGAACAATCACGCCCGAACTCCCTACGTGTGCATACGTATTGACTGAATGAGTGATTGACTGAATGAGTATAAAAACGAAACTTAAACGTCCTATCCAGTTGCTGAATCTACCCTTACAACTAATCATTGCTTCATCCACCTTTTAGCTCGATCATTCAATCATTCAGTCATTCAATAGCTTACCGCACTACCCGTTTCATCCAGTTGCCCCAGAGCAGCCCAACGCGGGCCGAGAGTATAGCGTACAGACATGCTTTTCCGAAGCCAATGGCAAAATCGGCGGTCGATTGCAGGTTCCAGGGCGCAAAGGCATAGCGATACTCCCAGTCGGGGGGGCTGTTGTAGGTCCAGGAGTACGACAGAAATACGCCGTTTTGAGCGTAGGGCGATGTCAGCAGAAATTCGCCAAACGGCCATTGCACGGCCAGTAGCAATCCCATAAATACCAAGCCGTAGACTCCGGCCAGCAACCAGTCGTTGGGTTTTTTGCGCGTTTTCGTCTGCTCAAACCGACGCATGAGCCAGTCAACGCCTAATGCAGGCACAACCAGCAGAAGCGGAAAATGAAATGGCTGATACTGCGTAATCGGGTTCATGACCGGGCCGAGCCGGGGCACAGCCTCGAAGTTCTGAATCACCCAACTGGGCAGCACCAGAAAGAGCATGAACAGCGCGGCAATGATGGTAACGGGCCAGCGCAGCAGCGACGCCCTGCCTACCGCAAACAGATAAAACGGCAGCACAATGGCCGCAGTGACGTAATAGACCGAATGGTGCGACTCGTGCATACCCATCGACTCCGATGCAATGGTAAACAGCATGGTCAGCAGCAGCCCTGCCGCAATGGCAAACAGCCACTTGAGCCGGGTCGACTGCGCCAGTTGGTCAGACCGGGATACGTCGATACCGCGAAACTGGTTTTGTAAAGACAACACGCCAATCATAGCACCAAACTGCACTGTCATGATGCCGATAGCCAGAATAGTGTGGGGGGGCGTCAGAATCTGCACGTCGAGACCGTAGGTATTGTGCCACCAGTCGTCGAACGGGGCCGAGGTGAGCATGGCGAGTGCGCCCCATACGCAGAACATAGCACCCAGCGGGCCATAAAAAACGCCCCAGAACGGCACGGCCACCGCCCGGCCCGGATGGTTTTTGCGGAGCGTCAAATTCAGGATCTGATAGGCCGAAAACAAACCGGCCACCACCGCTCCTACGTAGATAACCACGTGTGGGGGCGCAAACAGCCCATCGCGGCCAATGCTCATGTGCCACATGATATCCCAGAGTAGCCCAACGACAACACAGAGCGATGAAAACACAACCGCATAGATGTATGTTGGAATACCCAGCCGCCAGTCAACGGAGCGCGGTACTGCCGGTGTTGGAGCGGGTATCGATTGAATCGCTGATTGCATGGTTTAGAGAAGTTTACGGAATAGATGCAGAAAGATACGAAAAGGTTGCCGTACACAAAATGACGGTGTGACGTTCCGACGATCAGGTTCGTCTTAGTTTAGCCAATGGCTCACTACTTCGGGCTATTTCAACGTTATTTGTACGAACAACGACCCATACTCATGAAATACTACCTGATCGTTTCACTGGTATTATTGCTCAGTGGCTGCGTACCCGACTTTCTGGTATCAGACCCCGACTGGGTGGTCATTGAAGCGGGCAATCACGAGCCGCTACCCAAGCGCAACGCGGGCATCGTAATCGCCCCAACCGAAATTTCGGCAACCGTTACGTTCGACAGTTCGTGCATCTACAACCTCGGCGACAATCAGGGGCAGGATTGGAACAAGGTTATCGGGCTGGGTTTTGTTGGCTCAAAGAATCAGGACATTTCGACGGGCACCCCACCCCACCAGATCGACGGGGTGCGCGTGGGCTGGCGTTGGAACCCACAACGCGCCCGCATCGACCTCGGCGCATACATATACGTCGATGGCAAACGCATCGATTTTAAAGTAGCCGAAACGCTTATCAACACGCCTACCCGCCTGACCATCAAAATTGATTACGACCGCAAGCTGTATCAGGTGCTGGGTGGTCAGCCGGTAGCATTCACGCACAACAAGACCTTCGCCTACAAAACCGGGCTGTATTTTGGCGGCAACTGGCCCGCTCCGCACAAGATTCGGGTGAAGATTGTGGACTAATGATGCTAATCGCTCTTCAGTACGCGCCCTACATCCTTCTGATACAACCGTCCGATAGGTAATTCCAGCCCCTCGATGTCGATGTGCGTTGGCGTATATGCCCTGATTTTGTCTAACGCTACGATAAACGAGCGGTGGATGCGCACGAAATCGTCTTCGGGAAGCATGGCCTCTACAGAAGTGATACTTTGTTTGACAATCAGTGGTTTACCCGCCGTCGTGACAATCTTGACGTAATCCTTCAGGCTCTCGACGTAAACAATTTCGTGCGTGAAAACTTTCACCATTTTACGGTCGGCGCGGAAGTAGAGAAAAGCGTTGCTGGGGGTCAGACTGACCGTCTTATCGGTTGGCAGAGCGGGCAGCGGGCTACTTACCGACGCAATGGTTTCGGTTTTCATAACCTTCGATACCGCCCGCAGAAACCGCTCGAACGAGATGGGTTTCAGCAGATAATCGACTATATCCAATTCGTAACCATCCAGCGCGTAATCGCGGTAGGCAGTCGTGAAAATGACTTTGGGCGGTTGTCGCAGGCTCCGCAGAAAATCTGTACCGAGCAGCTTCGGCATCTTGATGTCCAGAAATATCAGATCGACCGGAACGCTGTCTGCCGATGTTTCCTGCAAGCGGCTGAACGCCTGAACGGCATTGGAACACTTCCCGACGACTTCCAGCCCGTCGATCATCTCGATGTACGACTCGATCACTTCCAGGGCGGGCGGTTCATCATCCACTAAAAGGCAGCGTAGGGTCATGGTGCATTGGCGTTAATGAACTTCTTCGACAGCAAAGACGGGCGAAGCGGTCGGTTTTGGGGCAGACGACAGGTCTAACGTGAGCATGACCATGAACGTTTCGGGTTCGGCTGTTAACCGCAGGTCGTGCCGGTCGGGATAAAGCAACCGAAGGCGTTTCTGTACGTTTCGCAGGCCAATACCGCCCACATAGGACTCGTCGTGTTCGGCGGTTTCGCGGCTGTTAATCAGCTTAAACTTGAGCGTTGTATCCTGCACCGACAGATCGAGGTGCATCCAGGACTGCTCCAACTGTTCGCTCGTGCCATGTTTGAACGCATTCTCCAGGAACGGCACGAGTAGCAGCGGGGCAATCAGTTTGTCGTGATAATTGCCCGTAATCTGCACCGACATATCGAGCCGGTCGCCGTAACGCAGTTGTTCCAGCCCGATGTAGTTGCGCATAAACTGAATCTCTTTTTCCAGCAGCACCTCGGTCGCGTTACAGTCGTAGAGCATATAGCTGAGCAATTCCGACAGTTTCAGCACTACCGTAGGCGAGTTATCGGCCTTGCGGAGGGTGAGTGCGTAGAGATTATTGAGCGTATTGAACAGAAAATGCGGATGCACCTGCGACTTGAGCAACTGTAGCTCGGCCTGTAGCTTCTCGCGCTCGATCTGCTGATACGCCTGCTGCTTCAGATACCAGACCTTCGCCAGCCGAATAGCAGCCGCAAAACCGCCAATGGTAGTACCTCCCCGCATACCGGCCATGATGGCACCAACAAACGTACTGCGCGACATAGGCGCACCGAAGAACGCCCGGATGGGATCAACTACGTAGATCGAGAGTATTGCCGACGTAACGGCTGTACATAGCAGAATGGCTACCAGACAGATGAAGCCCCATTCATACCGACCTTTGATTACGAACCGGGGCAAAAGCCAGTATAGAATGCTATACGTAAACAGCATGTGAGCAGGCATGAACAACACTGCATCGATTAAGGCCAGCGTAAACCCTTTGGCATACGCTATAGGCCAGCTAACTCCCTGACGAAGCAGAAAAGCAGCGGGCAGAAAGCTGTAGGTAATCATGAAATAGACCAACCATACCACCCAGAACAAACCGTGCCGGGCCAGCCAGTGCCGGGGCTTATCGGAAAAGACAAACTCGTTGGTTAACAGTTGCATACGTTGACGAATTGCTTACCCGAAGATAGCTAAACGCAATGGGTTCGTCTACGGGCAGGGGTGTTTATCGACAAACGACAGCCTACCGTCGCCGAACCGCAGATTGGGGCGTCGTTCGGCGTTCGGGTGCTACAACAGGGCGTGTAGCGGCCATTGGTCGGCACCGGGCGAAAATGTCGGCGGAGCGTTGGCGGTGTTACTATGTTTGGTGCAGTAAACGACTAAGCGCAACACACTAAACACAAAAATACAATGAACATGATTGCTAAACTCCGCCCGATTCTCATCGCCACCCTGTTTGTTCTTGCTACCGTCACCACATACGCCCAATCGAAACGTGCGCCTATCGTTGCCCGCGAGGGTTTTTGGGTGACCGAAACACCCGCCAAAGGCCAGTACACCATTGTCCGGTTCTACACCAACCAAAATCAGTTGGTCTATGAAGAAACCATAGAACGGCGACTAAACATTGCCCGGCAACAAACTAAGCGTCAGCTTAACACAGCTTTAGAGCAGGCCATGTTTGTCTGGAACGCCACGCACAAAGTCCCGACCGAGCGGCAATGGGTAGCCGCACAGTTCGCAGGTCGGCGGTAAGGTAATTTACGTAACCTGCCAGACGCCGTACACACTGACGCCCAGAATAGCCGCTACGCTTGCCCACAACCACAGATCGTAGAGTGCCGACGGCTTCAGATTGACCGGTAGTTGCCGGTAGCGGAAATGCAGAGCCGCATAGACCACCACCAATAATAAAACCGACGTGGCAATGCCGCCCAGCAGAATCATCAGAACGGGCAGTTTGATAAACAGAAACAGGATGCACCACAAGGCCGGAAACGCCCATGAGAGTGTAGCCATAACCCGGCTGCGCGACGCAACGTCGGCGAAATTGACCCAGCCTAATTGCCCGAACGCATCGGCAAAAATTCGCACCCAGCTTGCCGTAGCCGTAAACAGGGTAGAATACAGCACAAAAAAAGCACCGACTAAAAACATGATTTTTGCGCCCGGCCCCAGCGTGACGGTAAACAGCCGCGACAGCGTTTCGACCATCGCATAGCCTTCGGGTACTTGCCCCTGCTCGTGCAGCAGCGACGCCCCCAGCAGGTAGAACGCTGCCGTAACAACGGTGTACACGACCATCGAACAAAGTGCATCGAGCGTCATGACCCGAATCCAGCCCCGCGCCCGATTGCGCCACTCGGTCGAGTTTTCGTAGGGTCCGGTATACCCTGCGTAGCCTTTTTCGATACACCAGTACGTGTAGTACATGATTTCGTCGCCCCCAACGCCCGTGATGCCGAATGCGGCTAAGGCTACACCCACCGTAGCGGGCGGCAGCGAAAACGTTAGCCCCGACACCAGATTGGCCCCGCTAATGGCGTATTCGGTTTGTTGCAACAAGGTCAGCGACAGCAGAATCAGGGCGGTGAAACCCATAATCATCAGCAGCGAACCGCGCTCAACCCAGCCGTAGCGACCGCCGTAGATGAGCCACCCCGCCGAAGCTGCCGACAGCACGGCCCAGGTCCATACCGGCACCGCCGGAAAGCCCATATTCAGCACCAGAGCCACCCCGCCCACAATACCGCCGACCTGTAAAACTTTGAGCAGTTGCAGACTCAGCCACAGCCAGATTGTCCAGTGGCCGCGCCCCAGCCGCAGCCCCGGCAGCCGGTTGAGCGACTGCATGGTTGGGAGGCCGCTGTAAATAGCGTTTTTACCAAACTCCACCTGTAAGGCCACTTTTACGAAGCAACTAACCAAAATAACCCAAAACGTGATGAAGCCGGCTTTAGCACCTAATGCCGTGGTGGCAATCAGCTCACCGGAGCCAACAATAGCCGCCGACAAAATGAAGCCGGGGCCGAGGTGCCGCAGTTGGCCGCGTATGGTGGTGGGTGCCGCCCGGATGCGGTCGGGGGTAAGCGTGTAGCGGTCCAATGAACTCATTTCGCTAAGGGTATCGAAAACCCAACGACACTTCCCTCGTTTTCTACTGATTTCAGGTGAAAAGTCCCGCCATTGGCTTCGATCATTTCCTGCGAAAAAGCCAGACCCAGTCCCGTCCCTTTTTCGTCGGCGGTACCGGGCCGGGTGCTGCCAATTTCCCGGCGCAGAATACGGTGAACCAGGTCGGCAGGCATACCAATGCCCGTATCGGTCACGTCGACATAGGCAAAAGGCGGCTGCACGTAGTATCGAACATAAATTGACTTCCCTGCGGGCGTAAACTTGATGGCATTGTTGATGATGTTGCGGAGGGCAATGTTAATCATGTCATAATCTACCCATACCAGCACCGGCTGCCGTTCCTCTAACGAAAGCTGTATTTTTTTCTGCTGCCACTGCCCCTGCAATAAACTCAGACTCGACTCAATGATGTGCAGAAAGTCGATACGCATGGGCCGGGGTTCGCGGTGCATCAACTGGGCCGATGCCCATACCAGCAGGTTATCGAGAATCAGATACACCTGAGTTAACTGATGATTTATTACGGGCAGATAATCAAAGAATTTCGTCACCTGACTCGGGTCGGTTTCAACCTGGGCCAGTACCTGTTGCAGGCGGGCCAATGGTGCCCGAAAATCGTGCGAGATAATGGAAAAGAGTTTGTCTTTGGCCGAATTGAGCTGTTCGAGATGCTCTCGCTGACGCGTCAAATCGTCAATGTCGACAAAAGTGGTCAGCGCAATCGTGTCGATCCAGACGCCACTTTCAATTTCGAACCAGCGTTTTTTACCGTCTTTGCAGCGGACACAGGCGCGTATGGGTTCAATAAACTCAGAGCCAATCGCATACATTCGATGAGTACGCCTGTTCCACTCCCGAATCATGGTTTCCTGCTCTTCCGGTTCCGCATACGCCTGTTTATACCACTCGCGCATGGTCGGTATTTCGTCAAGGGTATAGCCGATAATTTCTCCAAATTTCTTGTTTAGATGAAGATGAATAGCCAGATCGCCATCGTAGTGCGATAAAATAATTGGCACAGGCAGAAAATCGAATAGCCGTTTCAGAAAAGGCAGGCTATCGGTCAGATGAATCGGAAAACTGGTCATACGTACAAGTCTTGGTGGCACAATTTATAAAACAAGCAAGAGAAGCCGTTGGTTGTCTCTGCAAATAACCCGCGATGGCCTCCTACGAACTGCTGCATCCCTGGACCGACATAAGCCCTGCCGACGCCGTTGCGCTTCAGCAGCAGCTACGGTCGCAGGTTCGAATCCTGCCACCCACCGGGCCACTGCGCACCATTGCAGGCTGCGATATTTCGTTCAACAAGTTTGAAGAAACCGTGTACGCAGGCATTGTAGTGCTGGATTTGGAAACGCTCGAAACCATCGACGAAGCAGGCGTTGTCAGCACGGCTACGTTTCCCTATGTGCCGGGGCTGCTATCGTTTCGGGAGATACCGTCGCTGCTCGAAGCCTGGGCCAAACTAACGACCGAACCCGACGTAGTGATGTTCGATGGGCAAGGCATAGCCCACCCGCGCCGAATCGGAATTGCGTCGCACGGGGGGCTGTTTCTGAACCGGCCTACGTTCGGCTGCGCCAAATCGGTGCTGGTGGGTAAGTACAACGAACCCGCTCCCGAGCGCGGTAGCTGGTCGCCCATGACGCATTACCGCGATGTGGTTGGGGCAGCTTTGCGGACCAAAAACCGGGTCAATCCAGTATACGTGTCGCCGGGCCATCTGATTGATTTGGAAACAGCCATTGCGCTCACGCTACGCTGCGATGGTAAATACAGACTTCCCGAACCTACGCGCCGGGCGCATAATTTGGTAAATACGTTACGGCGCAATGGTAGCCCGTATCAACAGACAACTCAACCATCATGAAAAACGCGTTGCTTTCTGGCCTGATTGGGGCCGTTGCGCTGAATCTGCTACACGAAACTGTTCGGCAAGTAGTGCCCGAAGCTCCCCGCGCCGACGTACTGGGTAAACGTGCGCTGAAAATACTGGGCGAGAAAACGAACACGCCCGTTCCGTCTGGCAACAAGTTGCACTACACCACCTTGGCTGCCGACGTGGCATCGAACGCCTTGTACTACAGCGCAATTGGCATGGGCAATCCGGCCAATGCGTTATGGCGGGGTACGGGCCTGGGCCTGTTGGCGGGCATCGGAGCCGTTACACTGCCCGGCCCGATGGGCTTAGGCGATGCTCCGACCACCCGCACCCCAGCCACAACGGCTATGACTATTGGGTGGTATCTGACGGGTGGTCTGGTAGCCGCAGCCGCCTATCGCTTTTTGAAGAGCCGATGACAACGAACCAATTTTTGCTATATGGAGCCAACGGGTATACAGCCCGGCTCATTCTTGAAAAAGCGGCCCTGTTTGGGCTAACACCCGTTCTGGCGGGCCGTAGCGAAGCCAAACTCCGCCCATTGGCTGAGCAACACGGCCTTACGTACCGAGTGGCCGACCTCAACGACCACACCGCCCTCGACCGGGCATTGGCCGACCTGCCGGTAGTGTTGCATTGTGCCGGGCCGTTTTCGCAGACGGCTGCCCCCATGCAGGAAGCCTGCCTGCGTACCCGAACGCATTATTTGGACATTACGGGCGAGGTGGCCGTTTTTGAGCACGGTCAAACCCTCGACCGGGCGGCTAAAGAGCAAAATATTCTACTCATGTCGGGCGTGGGTTTCGACGTGGTGCCTACTGATTGCATTGCCCGTTACCTGCATGAGCAATTACCCGATGCCACACACCTGCAACTGGCTTTTCTGAACGACGGCGGGGGAATTTCACACGGCACCGCCCAAACGGCACTCGAAAACGCGGGGGCTGGCAGTCTGATCCGGCAAAACGGACGGTTGGTATCCGTACCGACCGCTCATAAAACGCTCACCATCGATTTTGGCGTGGGTGAACCACGCAGTTGTATGAGCATTCCGTGGGGCGACCTGTCAACCGCCTATCACACCACCGGAATTCCAAACATTGACACCTTTATCGGCTCGTCGGCGGGGCAGATTCGGCTGGCAAAAGCGGGCAACCTGCTGGGCGGGTTACTCAAAAACAGGATGGTGCAGAATTTCCTCCGTCAGCAACTCACCAAGCGCATCAGCGGCCCCAACGAAGTTACGCGTCAGCACGCCCGAACGCACGTGTGGGGCCGAGTCACCAACGCAGGCGGGCAAACTATAGAAGCACGGCTCCACGGACCCGAAGGGTATACGCTCACTGCCGAAGCCGCTCTGCTCATCACAAAAAAAGTAATGGCCGGACAGTGGCAGGCTGGTTATCAAACGCCCGCCGGGCTATACGGTGCTGATTTAATACTGGAAATTCCAAACGTGACACGGATGCACCCCACCCCCTCTCCTTAAAACAAAGGGAAGGGGGGTAAAGTAGTTAACTTCCCGACCTCAGCAGGCCAGCAGGCACCAGTAGCTCGCCCGTGTGGAAGTCGATCAGGCCATTGCGCTCATCTTCGATATTGGTGGCCTGCGTATATACGTCACCGGCGATGGGTCGTTCCCGCAACTCCCTCTTGAACAGCCGGATGCGGTCGGTACGGTCGTCGGCATCGGTAGGGCCACCGTAATTGGCAAACCCGAATCCACCCCATTCACTCACGAGCAACGGCACCTGTCGCCGGTAAAAAAAAGGATCACCCACAACAAGCGGAAATGCGGCTACACCCTCCAGTTCGCCTTGTGTCAGGCGGTCGAGCAGGTTGCGCCAGTGGCCGGGGTCGGGCGTGTAAAGGTGAGCCGTAAGCAAATCTGACTTAAGCCGCCCCTCGTGCGAAACATGGTGCCATCCGTCATTATCGACTACTAAAAACTGCGGATGGTGAATTTGCATGTGGTGGTAAAGATTGGCGATATACTGCCGCGTTACAGCGTTGGTGGCAATATCCTGCGCGCCCCAGTCCTCGTTATACAGGCTCCAGATAATAATAGACGGATGCGTTTCCATCAGGGCCAGCATTCGCAGCAGTTCGGCCCGGTGGTTTTCGCGGCTGCGGGCCGTTGACGAATGCGGGCTTGGCACCTCCACCCACAACAGCAACCCCATCTCATCGGCCAGTTTGTACAGGCGCGGGTCGACCCCGGCAATGTGCACCCGCACAAGGTTACAGCCTAATTCTTTCATCGCCACAAAATGCCGCTGCATTTCCTCGAATGTAGCCGTACCGGGCTGATACAGAATGCCATCCAGATACACCGACCTGCCGTTCAGGTACACGCCAGAACCCCGCGCTTCGATCTTGCGTAGCCCTACGTGCGCTTCAATCTGATTGGTGTAGCCGCCACCATCGATAAGTTTGCCGACTAACCGATACAGCTTCGGCGATTCGGGCGACCACAGCTCAACGCCGGGCACGTGGATGACCAGCCGCTGCATTTTTTGCCCTGCATCGAGCCGAATCGGGAAGTCGGACGTAGCAAGGGGCAGCGCGTTGGCGGGTGCATCGGAGTCGAAAACATCGAGCCGAATGGTATACTGGCCGGGGTCGTGAATGCGCGTCGTCAGGTTTACCCGCATCAGCTCGTCTTCGGTTACGCTAACCACGCCCACCCGCGAGCGCAGGCGGTTGCGCCCCACGGTTTCGATCCAGACGCTCCGCACGGCTCCGGTATAGGTCTGATACCAGATGCCCCCCCGTTTGTATACGTGCGACTCCTGTTTGCCGCGCGGAATTTCGGCGTCCATCGAATCGGCGATACGTACCGTCAGGCGATTGACGGGCCGTAACAGGTTCGGTTCCAGTTCAAACGAGAACGACGTGTACTCGCCGTAATGCACTTTTTCGCCCTCAATTGTTTCGAGTGGTTGCCCGTTGAGCCAGACGCGGGTTTCGTAGCCGCAGGCACCAAACGTAAGTTGATACAGGCTATGGCTACTGGTACCGTTCAGTTCGTCGGGCAGGGTGAAAGTGCGCTCATACCACGCAACAACGCTGTCTTGCCAGGCAGGAAGCGGAGTATCTTTCGCTTCGGCCATGTGTTCTTCAATAGATCCGGGCCACAGTGCCGTTCGGGTATAGTCGTGGCCGAGGTGCCAGTTTTCGAGCGTTCCCCGGTTGTCGGGGTCAAGAGCAAATTGCCATTCGCCATCGAGCAAATGAAACGCATCGGGCCGACGAACGGCACGGGGCAGATCGTCGGCAGAAGGCAGGGCTGGCGGTAATGACGAAGACGTTTCTTCGCGGCATTCGGTCAGGGCGTAGTTCAGTGTCGTTGAGTCCATACGACAGTAAACGATACAAGCCACGAACGAGTTTTGAAAACTTGCCGCTTAAACGATGTTGATTAGATAGCTACTAACTTCGCCCAATCAATCACAGTAGTTCCGATTATGAATAAACTACGCGTAAACGGTCGAATCTGGCTTGAAACGGTTTCCGATACCGGTTCGGAGCGGTTTATGGGCATTGGACGCTTAGAATTGCTGCAACACATTCAGCGCACCGGTTCCATTAATCAGGCCGCCAAAGCCATGCGTATGTCGTATAAACGAGCCTGGGAACTGGTGCAGTCAATGAACGCACAGACCGACACCCCAATGGTGATTACCCAAACCGGGGGCGACCGGGGCGGTGGTGCCACCGTAACGCCCGAGGGCGAAAAGTATCTTGCTCTTTTTCAGGCATTACAGGGCAAGTTTCAGCAATTCCTGGAACAGGAAAGCCTTTTTTAATAAACCCATTTTTTATATAACATTACCGAGAAAAGACCGTCCAATAAATATTTTTACGGACCATTTATACATTAGCATACATTTATGTGTTCGGACTTTTCTCAGAAATTCAGTAACAACACGATCATTACAAACTAAACCAACTCTCTCATGAGGAACCTTCTCCTATTGGGGGCCACGCTGCTGGCCCTTACTACATTCTCTTACGGGCAAAACACGACAACCCTCAACCAAAACGGCTCGTATCAGGCGGCTGTACAACAGCAAACGGGTAACAACCAAAACTCAATCATCAACCAAACGCAGGGATCGGGTACAAACATTGGCAACTGGGCCGGTACGTACCAGACCGCTACCAGCAGCAACACAGCCACAATCAATCAGAAAGATGGTTCGCAGGGCAACCGGGCGGGCCTGACGCAGCAGGGCGGCTCGGGCAACAACGCCACAATTAACCAGAATAACGGCGCGCTGGGCACAAGCGGCACCACCACCTCAACCGCCGTGGCTACGTCGCTGGCAGCAGGAGGTACGGGTAACTTTGCCGGTATTCTGCAAAATGGCAGTAACAACACGGGTGTACTTATCAACCAAAACAATAACAGCAAGAGTAATTTCGGCGAAATCTGGCAGAATGGGAATAACAACAGCGGTTCTACCATCAACCAAAACGATAATTCAACGGGCAACCGGGCCACTGTTTTTCAAGGGTTTATCGACCGGGGCATCATTGGCGGGGTTAGCAGTAACAACACGGCTACCATCGACCAGAACGGTACGGTAAACGGAGCCTCGCAAAACAACCTCGCCACCGTGACACAGGCCGACGATGGCAATACGGCAACCGTTGGGCAAAGCAGCAACAGTTCGAGCAACACCGCTACCGTCGATCAGAGCGGCTCTATCGTAGGCAATACGGCTACTATTACCCAAAGCGGGGGAATAGCGGGCAGCAGCTCGGAAAACACGGCTACCATTACACAGGCGGGCGACGAAAATACGGCTACCATTTTGCAAAGCAACGGCACAACCGGCGCGGGCGCATCGACCCTGAATATGGCTGCTATTGGGCAGAATGGCGATTTCAACACGGCTTCCATTTTTCAGCAGCCCGGTGCCGACGGTGCGTCGAGCAATAACAAAGCCACCATCGAGCAAACCAACGACGACAACGGAGCTACAATTTCTCAGAACAACAATTCGACAGGTAATGAGGCACTGATTCAGCAGTCGGGCAGCGGTAGCACGTTCAATACTGCAACTGTTTTTCAGAACGATAACAGCAGCAACCAGAAAGCTACGGTTGTGCAAACCGGCACGAACCTCTTTGCCGACGTGAAACAAAACGGGCAGGAACTGGGAACCGCCGGACAAATCAGCGAGGGCAACTCAGCTACGGTGACGCAAACGGGCGATGCGCATCAGGCTTTTTCCGAACAAAGTTCAGGCTTTGATAGCAGCGAGGATAACATTGTCAATATAACACAGATTGGCACCACTGGCGGCCACACCGCCGAGGTGACCCAGAACGACCTGAGCCTGCGTAACACAGCTACGGTTGACCAATCGGGACAGAGTAATTTCAGCGAGGTGAATCAATCTGGTTTCTCTTTTAATCTCGCTGGAATAGGCAGCACAGATAACAAAGCCACGGTCGTTCAATCGGGTACGTCGAATACAGGCCGAGTGTTTCAGGCTAATAACGCAGACGAAAACGTTGCTACGCTCACCCAATCGGGGCAGGGTAACAGCGCCGAAATCTATCATGTCTCTAACGTTACCAACAACACCGCTACCAGCACACAGAGTGGCGTAACAGGGTCGGTCGTTATTCAGCAGATTCGCGGCTCCGATCAGGCTACAGCCACGGTTGTGCAGAGCGGCACCAGCAATAACGGCCAGATTTACCAGTATCGGGGAACGGGCAACGTAGCCCTGATCGACCAGCTTACGACGGGCAGCAGTAACCGAGTCGAAATCTACCAGGGTGATACTAGTAGCTCACTTGGCGCTTCTTTTCCAACATCGAGTAGCAACAACTCAGCCGTTACGCAACGTGGCACATCGAACACGGCCCGCTTAGACCTGCTCGGTAATAGCAACGTGACCACCATGTCGCAAACGGGCCGTGCCAACCTCATCCGGGGTATCACGGGCGTGTCGCCATTTTCGACTTACGCGGGTGTATATGGCAACAACAACCTCATGACAGTGACGCAGGTAAGCGGAGCAGCGGGTACGGGCAACACGGCAAATCTGGATCAGCGCGGCAATTTCAACGTCATGACGGTAGATCAGAACGGCCAAACCAATAGCAGTACCACGCGTCAGGTTGCCAACGTAACCAGCAGCACCATCACTGTTACGCAGAGCGGCACCAGCAACACTGGCTCGGCGGCTCAGTTTAACAGCACCAACAGCACGGCTATAATCGAACAGTTGGGGGCCAGCACCAGCAATACGGCCACCATCTCGCAGGGTAGCAGTGCATCTGCCGTTAGCAACAACAACATGTCGATGATTACGCAGGAGGGTACGCTGAACGTAGCCCGGTTCCAGGTAATTGGCAGCGACAACACGGCTACCATGACCCAAACGGGCGGCAATAACGTGATTCAGGGCATAACCGGCTCGTCTCCGATTGCCAACACAGCCGGTCAGTATGGCAACAACAACACCCTGACCGTTACGCAGCTAAGCGGCCTGACCGGACCAGCCAATACGGCCAACGTGTTGCAGAGTGGTAACTTCAACACTATCAATATCTCGCAGAGTACGTTAGTAACGCCATAACAGGCACACCCGTAAAGCGGGTGGAAACCCGCCCCATGCGTCAGCCACTGATGTGAATAGCTGACGCATAGGGCGGGTTTCCACCCGCTTTACTTTTGGCGAAAAGTTGCTTCGTTATTTCCGGAATAACATAACACTCGTTATATTTCGTCGGAAATAACGAGCCGAATGCAACACCTTTTCCTTAGCCTTTTTCTCTACGCGCCCACCGCCCTGCCCGACAGCACCATTGCGCCGGTCGATACGCTGCGGCAGCGTGTTTTAAGTGAGGTAATTGTTACGGCATCGCGCATACCGGAAAGCATTCGGAAAGCACCCGTCAGCATCGAACTCCTCGATGCCCGGCAAATTCGGCTTTCGGCGCAACCGTCTTACTTCGACGCAATTGAGCATGTAAAAGGTATACAAGTACTGACGCCAAGCTTAGGTTTCAAAGTCTATAATGCGCGCGGTTTTGCCAACCCAACCAACGTTCGATTTGTGCAGTTGGTTGATGGAATCGATAGTCAGGCTCCGCACATCGGCGCACCGATTGCTATTGCACTCGCCCCGTCGGACCTCGACATCGACCGGGTTGAAGTGGTGCCGGGCGCGGCTTCGGTGCTGTACGGACTGAACGCCCTGAACGGCATGGCGCAGTTGATTACCAAAGACCCGTTTACGTCAACGGGCCTGAGTGGTAGCCAGAAAACCGGCGTCAATCACCTGAATAATCCGCTGGTGTCGGCCAAAATCTTCAGCGAAAGCAGTATACGCTATGCCCGTACCATTGGTTCGCGGCTGGCTTTCAAGGTGAACATGACGTATCAGCGCGGCTACGACTGGATAGCCCGCGACGAAACCGACCTTAACCCGAATGCCAATGCTTCTCTGAACCTGACCGGTCTCACTCATCCTGCCCGCGACCTCGTGAACCGCTACGGCGACGAATCGCCCAATCGGCGGTCGCTGACGCTCGATGGTCGGCGGTACGTAGTGGCCCGAACGGGTTATTTTGAGAACGAAACCTCCGACCTCGGCCTGAGCAACCTGCGGGGCGACGCAGCCCTGTTCTGGCGCATCAGGCCAACTCTTACCGTGTCGTATCGCTACAAAACGGCGAAGCTGGCAACGCTCTACCAGCGTACCAACCGATTCCGGCTCGACCATTACCGGCTCGATCAGCATATACTCACGCTCGAATCACCTTCGCTGCAAATCCGGGCGTATCGCACGAGCGAGAACACGGGTGATTCGTATAACATCCGCTCAATGGCCGAAAACATCGACCGCTCTTTCAAACCTGACAATCAGTGGTTTTCTGACTTTTCGAGCCAGTTTACAAGTAGCACCCGCGCCGGGCAAACGGTAGCCGATGCCCTGCAAACCGCCCGCACCACCGCCGACGCAGGTCGCCCGCTGCCCGGCTCCGACGCTTTCAATGCACAGGTGGCCCGGCTGCGCGACATCAACAACTGGGACGTAGGCGCGGCTTTACGGGTGCGGGCGTGGCTGTATCATGCCGAAGGGCAGCTCGACCTGACGCGCGCTGCCTGGGCTACCTTTCGCGAACGCACGGGCATCGGTATGCAAATAGGATTCGACTATCGGCGATACAGTGTTTTCCCGGACGGCAATTATTTCATCAACCCCGACGGGTCGGGCGACAATTTGGTGTACGATAAAGCGGGGGGCTACGTGCAGGCTTCGCGTTCATTTTTCGGCGACCGGCTTACGCTGACCGGGACGTTGCGGGCCGACAAAAATCGCTATTTCGCGCTGCGGTTCAACCCGCGCGTGGCGGCTGTGTTCGCGCTCACCGACAACCATACGTTTCGATTCTCCTACCAGACGGGCTATCGGTTCCCGTCGCTATTCGAGGCTTTCTCCAATGTTAATTCGGGTGGCGTAAAGCGCGTGGGTGGCCTGCCGATTATGTCGCGGGGCATTTTCGAGCAATCCTATCTGCGCACGTCTATCGATGCCTTTCAGACAGCGATCAACACCGACGTAAACAGCAACCGCCTGACAACCGGGCAGGCCATTCAGAAAAATAAAAACCTGCTCCGCTCCAACACCTATACGTACCTGAAACCCGAACAGGTCAATAGCCTGGAAATGGGGTATAAAGGGCTGTTTTTCAACAAAAAGCTGTACGTAGACGTCGACGTGTATTACAACGTATACCGAAACTTCATAGCGCAGGTTGAAGCCAACGTACCGCGCACTAACAACCCCGATTCGGTTGCTTACGCCCTGGCCGACCGAACGAAACAGGATCGTTACCGGCTCTGGACCAACTCAAAAACAAGAGTAACTAACTACGGAGCCAGTCTGGGGCTGCGTTACGGGATTGGGCGCGGCTGGCTGCTATCGGGCAATGCGTCGCTGGCCCGGCTCGACCGCACAGATCAGGGCGACGGGCTGGAAGAAGCGTTTAATACGCCCCAGTGGATCACGAATCTGAGCATAGGCAACCCAACACTCTGGCGGCAGTTAGGTGCTTCGCTGACCTATAAACGTCAAAGCGCATTTTTGTGGCAATCGGCTCTGGCAACGGGCATGGTTCCGGCCATCAACACCATTGATGGGCAACTTAGTTATACGTTTCCGACAGCGGGCGTGTTCGTCAAGCTCGGCGGCTCGAACCTGCTTAACCGCTACTACACCACCTTTGTGGCCGGGCCGGGCGTCGGCGGTTTTTATTACCTGACCATAACAGCTACCGTATCGGAACGTTGAAGCTCCCGTTTTGTGATTGAGCGCAACACCATACCGGCGACTCAACCAGCGTTTTACATGGCCTGTTTCACCAGATTTTCGAGTGTATGCAGCGGCTGAACACCCGATTTGCGCCAAACGATCCGGCCTTTGTGAAACAGAATCAGCGTCGGTACGCTCTGAATCTGGTATTGAGTAGCAGCCGCCCGGCTCCGGTCGATGTCGATTTTAATGATTTTCAGTTTCTCGCCCATGCGGTCGGCTAATTGCTTCAGCAGGGGAGCCTGTTGTTTGCAGGGGCCGCACCAGTCAGCATAAAAATCAACCAGCACGGGCGTATCGCCTTTGATAAGTTCATCAAACGGTGTCTTGCTCATATCGTTAACGTTGTTTTTGTATAACCGAACCGGACTTTGTTTCGTTACCCTGCCTGTTTATCTCCTCTGCCCGAGCATATTGGCCGACGTATTGACCAGACAAGTGAGACGTATAGGGGGTAAAAAGTAGAACCGTAGTCCTGGTTACTTATCAACTCTTCAGACTACAATAGCCCGAAAAACATCCTCTCTGTCGACCGGAATGATTTTTTTTCAACAAACTGACGCATCAGTCACCGCCCAATAAATATTTTGCCCTATTATTATGAATGCGGTGTCAAAAACTGTTGATTTGTTCATATTGATTCCTGTTTTCTCACAACTTCTTTTTGTTTCTCATGAAAACTATTTTTTACCTCACTTCATTAGCTATCGGCAGCGTGTTGTACGCCTGTCAGCCTACCCCAGTTGAGACGGCCCAGCCTGCTGCCCGGCAGGAAGTACCTACAACGGTGAAAGCTAAAGTCCGGGCTATGGGCTTCAGTACCTACAACATCCAGACGGTCGACGACGGTTATATTGTTGAAAACGACATCTTCCTCGACAAGAAACAGCTTGACCTCGCCCAGCGCAAACAGGCGATTCGCGTAGGTAGTGGCGAACAGTACCACACAACTTCGCTGGTGAATAATCTGCCCCGCGTTATTCGCATCAGCGTTGCCAACAACCTTCCTCAGGTGTATGTCGATGCCACCATCGAAGCCATCAACCGCTACAATGCACAGAACCTCTCCCTCCAGTTTGCCTACGTGCGGTCTGGGGGCGACATTCGGGTGCTGGCTGCGCCGGCAAATGCTCCCTATCTGGCGTCGGCTGGCTTTCCGAGCGGGGGCAATCCGCACAACTTCGTGCGCGTCAATAATGCTTTCTTAGGCAGTACGAACGATGCCACGCGGGTCGCTTACATTGGTTCGATTATGGCCCACGAGTTTGGGCACTGCATTGGTTTCCGCCATACCGATTACATGGACCGCTCGTATAGCTGCGGAGGAGCCAGCCCACAGGACGAAGGCGAACCACCAATTGGTGCGATCCAGATTCCGGGTACACCGGCTGGTCCAGACCCCAACTCGTGGATGCTGGCCTGCATCGGTAACAACGTCAACCGCCCCTTCAATGCCAATGACATAACCGCTCTCGATTATTTGTACTAACACCAATTTGAATTTGCTGTGGCGTATTGCTGACGCGAGGGAGACGCAAAGGGTTGATGGTCAACCGTAGAGACGCAACCCTTTGCGTCTCCCTCGCGTCAGCAATACGCCAGCCATAATTCCATATATATACCCCCTGCAACACAGCCAATGCATTGCAGGGGGTTTGTGTTTTTAAGTAGCCTACCGAACAAGCACGGGCATCCGCTGCCAGCCGTGCCGGGTATCTACCTGTAGCAAATGCCACCCCGGCAACAGCCCATCGGTCGGTATTTGTTTCAGTACGCCCGACACCGGCCTGGGCTTTCCCTGACGCCCGTCAGATGTAATCCATGTGGCTGTGGTTTCCTGTTCGGGCATTACCACCGTCAGCGGTTGCCCATTGTCGACGGGGTTGGGGAACACGAATGGCGTGTTCGTTGCAACGCCATATACCAGTTCGTCTTCGGTCAGAATAATCTCGCCGGTTTGGGTTGTCAGCCGCACCCGATAGCGGGTAGCACCGGCTGTAGGGGGGCGGTCGGCGAAAGTGTAGCTGGTTTGGCCTGGTGTGGGCGTCTGGGTTTGCAGCGTTGTGTACGTATCGGCGGTGGCGCGTTCTAATGCCAGACTTCGCAGGTTCCAGACGGTGCCGAGGGTGAGGTCTAACCGAGCGGTGTCGGCCACGAGTTGCCGGGCCAGCCAGTTGGTCACGTAACAGCCCACGCCCTGCCGCTGGTAGTTGATCGTAAAACCGGCCTGCACCGGCCTTCCGGCCAAAACCGGCCACACGGCCACAAACGGCCCATCAACGGGCGATACCATCGCTACGGTGTCTGTAACCTGCCGGGTTGGTTCGAGGTACTGACGCCCTAATCGGTACACCTGATACGTCGACACATTGGGCTGACGCGCCCAGCTTACCACAACCCGGTCGGGGCAGTTGAGCAAGACCCGCACCGGCACCGGACGCACAATGGCAAATGTATCGCTCAGAAACGTGCGCGTACCCGTAACGATGCGAAGGCGAGCCAGTTGAGTACGGTCGGGCGGCAACCACCACACCATCTGATCGGCCAGCCTGACATTCGTAGCGACAGGTTGCCAAGCCGTTTCGCCGACCATCTGCACCGATACTGTACCGCGCTCGTCGGTATTTCCCAGCCAAAGCCAGCGCAGGGGCTGTTGCTGACCGGCCAGTAACGCGGCCCCGGTGGTAGGACTAAACCACGTCATAATCGAATCGGTAGCGTAAGCCACTGCAAACGACTGCGACCCGTCGGGCAGGCGACTGGCACCAACCCAAACGCGATACACGCCCGGCGCAGGCTGCATCAGCGATACCTGTTCAACGTTATTGACCCGGTCGATGCCGCGCCGGGCAGGCAACCGCACCGAGTCGGGATGAATAGCCGCCGACAGCACCCACGGTCGTAGTAACTCGCCGGATTTATCGGCCTTTTCAACCCATAAATCGAGGTCTTGCCGCAGTATACCGTCCGCCGAAGGTGTGTCGTTCCAGGCAAGAGCGACTGCCAGCCGGGCAGCACCGGGTGGCACCGTCAGTGTAAACGATTGGGTAGTATTTATGGTCGATACGCCCGTTTGATAGTACCGGTTTTGGGCGAGCGTAACGGCCCCGAGCGCGTTCAGACTCCCAAATCCCGCGTCGTGGTCGGGGCCGGGCAGGCCAATATCCTGACATGATGCCAGCAAACACGCCCGTACCCACGCTACCGATGGCAGTTGCCCCGTTTGGTAGCGGTAGGTTTGCTGGAGCAATGCCCCTACGCCCGATACCAAAGCCGCCGACTCCGACGTGCCGTTGTTGCCATACGCAACCAGTTCGGGCCGAATGCGCCCGTCGTTGGCAGGGCCACGCGAACTGCGGGGTTCCAGCACGCCCCGGCTGCTGATACCGCCCACCACCAAAACATTTTTTGCCTGCTTGAACTCGCCCGTCAGGGTCAGATATGGCCCCGGCAGGGGTGTATTGGCCGGGCGTTCGTCGCCACTGTTGCCCGACGAAAACACGTGCAGCAACGTTGGCTCCTGCATCACCTGCCGGTCGTAGGCCAACGCTTCTGGGCCGTAGAACCGCTCCATATCAACTCCATACGAATGGTTTTGGACAGACACGCCAAGCCGACGCAGATCGGGCAGGGTATCGGGCAAGAGCCGCTCGAACGACGATGCCGCCAGCCGAACGCCCGGTGCCACGCCCCGGCTGGTACTGGCGGTATTACCGGCCCCACCCAGCAGTGTTGCCATGATGGTCGAATGGTCGGAGAACCGGCTCGACAACGTTGACGTGGGTACGATACGGCCCCGAAAATCGATGTCCGTTGTATCGAACGATGCTTCTTTGACCGATATGGTCAGGCCCGCGCCGGTCAGGTCTGGGTAGCGTAAGCGCACGGCCTGTAGACCGTGTAAACCAAAGTCATAACCGCTAACGGCACGCGCCTGCGGGTCGGCTGTTTGCGCCCGCACGGCCAGCAACGTGCCACTGCTTATCAACCAGAAAAGAGCAAACCATAGTCGCATGGCAATAGAAAAGAGGCTGAAAATCAGTTTAGGCACAATGCACTACAAATAGCAACAAAATACCCACGGATTCAACCTTATTTCACGCCATTTTCGTAAAATCGGGGCGGGTCAGAGGAAAAATTAAGCCAGTTGTACTTATAGACATTATGAACGCGTTCTTCCGTACAATTTCCCGATCCACGGCAGTTGCCATAGGCAGCGGATTGGTTCTGACCACGTCTGGTACATCATCACTGGCGCAGCGTGCGGCACCCCTGCCTGCCAACTGGCAGCGGGCCGGTTCGGTATGGGCTGCACCCGATCAGGCTGCGCTGAAAACCAAACCGGGCGATGCGCTGCTGATTGGCACAACAGGGCAACCCTACGTGCTGGCAACGACCACCAACGATTTTGCCCTGACAATGGACCTGCTGACTACGCCCGGTGCCGATGTGCAGATTACGCTACCGAGCGGTCAGCCCATCCATCTCGGCAATGTCAGGCTTAGCAAAGCACCCGGCTTATGGCAATCGGTTGAGGTGCGTTACCGGGCAACGGGCAACCGCCCGCCGATGCTCGAAAAACTGGCACTCAACGGCGTAACCATCAGCGAGGGACAGACACTGTCGGCGCAGCGTAATGGCGTGGTCAGTTTGAACGCGCTCAACGGCTCGGTGGCGGTGCGTAATGTGGTCTACAAACCTTTTGCCGCCCGCGAGGTAGTGCGCTGGAGCGGGCCGATTCGGTACGTGATCTACGAAAAAGAAAACCGCAGCCGCGACGAAGCCCAGCAACAAAAAATCCTGAAGCAGGATACAACGTCGCAGCTTACGTATGAAGTGGCTTATGGCGGGCCGCGTCATTACACCATTCTGTTCGATGGCAAATTGAATGCCCTGCAAGGTGGTGATTACCAGTTCGATCTGCACCAGGGCGGTATTGCCGGGCTGTGGATTGATGGCAAACCCGTTGTTCCGGTCGATTATCACGATCTGGGCCAGCCGACGTCGGTCAGAACCAACCTGACTGCCGGTCTGCACGACGTACAGGTAATGTTTACGCGTTCGTGGGCGCGGCCCGGCCTGGGCCTGTTTGTGTCGCAGGATGGCGTTCGTCCACAGGCGTTGCATACGCTATCGTCATTGCCCGAACCCGATCCGGTGGGCGTTATCAGCGTGAAAGCCAACGCCCGGCCCGAACTGGTACGGTCGTTTGTGCAAATGCCCGGCGAAAAAACCAAGCGTACCCATAGTCTGTCGGTTGGCACACCCGATAGCTATCATTTCACGCTCGACCTGAACCAGATGACGCTGCTGCAAGCCTGGAAAGGGGATTTTGCCGACGTAACCGAAATGTGGTACGAACGTGGCGAACCGCAGCTACTGCGCCCGATGGGAACCGTAGTGCGCCCACCGGCCCAGCCCGCTTTAGCCATACTCGCCACCGACGCAGCCGTTTGGCCCGATAGTTTGGCCGATACTATGTTGCAATACAAAGGCCTGGCAGTCGACAAGGCCGGTTATCCAACCATCGACTATGCACTGGCCGGAGCCACCATAACCGATGCCGTGCGCCCCGGTTCGGATGGCATCAGCCGAACGCTGACGGTTAGTGGTTCGCCCGGTGGTACGGTCTACTGTCGGGTGGCGGCTGGCTCATCGATTGAGGAAATTAGCAAAGGTCTGTACGCCGTAAACGACCGCAGTTACTACGTTCGCATCGACCCGAAAGCAAAAGCCAAACTCCGCCAGAGCAATGGCAAACAGGAGTTGCTGCTGCCGGTTTCAGGCGTGGTGCGGTATGAGGTGGTATTTTAACACTGTGATTATGGCTTCTATTACCTGGCCCGACTTTGAGCAAGTAGACATTCGCACAGGCACGGTCGTGGCCGCTGAAGCATTTCCGCAAGCCCGTAAACCAGCGTATAAACTGACCATCGACTTTGGGCCGCTTGGCCTGAAACGCACGTCGGCACAATTGACGAAATTGTATCAGCTAAACGAGTTGGTTGGCAAGCAGGTGGTTGCGGTAGTAAACTTTCCGCCCAAACAAATCGCTACGTTCATGAGCGAGTGCTTAGTGCTGGGAGCCGTACAGGACGACGGCACCGTAACGCTTCTCCAAACCGAACGCCCCACCGAAAACGGATTACGAATTGGTTGAATGAAAAATGCAGAATGAAAAATGAAAAATGACGGACTTGTCATGAAAAAAATACTAACTCTTGGAGCACTGATACTCACTCATTCGCTCATTCAATCATTCACAATTGCCCAATCGCGTCCGGCAACGGAAGGCGATTATTACCGCATCGTTACGCTGCCCATTCCCGAAGACGTTAAACTGGAAGTGGGCGGGCTGGCTCCGATGCCCGATGGTCGGCTGGCGGCCTGTACGCGCCGGGGCGAAGTCTGGATTGTGGGCAACCCCTACATGCAGGGAAGCCGGGTGCCAACGTTCACACGCTTTGCCAGCGGCCTGCACGAGCCGCTGGGGCTGATGTGGCACCCCAAAGGCTACCTGCTCTGCACCCAACGGGGCGAAGTGACCAAACTCATCGACAACGACGGCGACGACGTGGCCGACGAGTACCGCTCGTTTTACAAATGGCCGCTGTCGGGCAACTACCACGAGTATAGCTACGGCCCCGTGATGCTGCCCGATGGCAACATGGTTATTACGCTCAACCTCGACTGGATTGGCTTCGGGGCCAGTTTAGCTAAATGGCGCGGCTGGATGCTGAAGTTGAACGACAACGGCGAAATGACGCCCTGGGCTACGGGCCTGCGCTCACCGGCAGGCTTCGGCGTACTGCGCGATGGCAGTATTTTCTATACCGAAAATCAGGGCGACTGGGTTGGTTCGGGCCGGATGACGCATCTTGAACAAGGCGACTTTGCGGGCAACCCCGCCGGGCTTCGCTGGACAAGCGAAGCCGGTTCGCCCCTGACGCTCAAACCCGAAGACGTTCCGAGTACGGGGAAGCCCATGCATGAAGTGGCAAAAACGGTGAAAAACCTGAAGGTGCCCGCCGTGTGGTTTCCGCATACGCTGATGGGCATTTCAACTTCAGACATTAAAGAAGATACCACCAACGGCGCGTTCGGGCCGTTTTCTGGTCAACTGTTCGTAGGCGATCAGGGCCACAGCAAACTCATGCGGGTGGCGTTGGAGAAAGTCAACGGCGAATGGCAGGGCGCGTGTTTCCCCTTCCGCGAAGGATTTCAGTCGGGCATTCTGCGGACGGTTTGGGGGCAGGACGGTTCGCTGTTTGTGGGCATGACCAACCGGGGCTGGGCCAGCACGGGCAAAGACCCCTACGGCATTCAGCGGCTCGTCTGGACCGGCAAAACGCCTTTCGAGATGAAAACCATCCGCTCGAAACCCGATGGTTTCGAGGTCACGTTCACGCTGCCCGTTGATCGGAAAACCGCCGAAAACCCCGACAGCTACGGCCTGAACAGCTTTACCTACAAGTATCACAAAACCTACGGCAGCCCCATCGAAGACGCCCGCCCGGTGCCGATTCGGGGCGTAATCGTGGCCGCCGACGGCCTGAGTGCCCGCATCGTGGCCGATACCACCCTGCGCGAAGGATACATCCACGAACTGAAAGCCGAAGGTATCCGGTCGGCATCGGGGCTGTCGTTGCTGCACAACACCGGCTATTACACGCTCAACGCTATTGCACCGGGTGAAAAAGCCAACGTACCCGCCCGCGTCGTAGCTTCGGCGGCACCTGCGCACAACCACGCTGATATGGTGGCTCGGCCTGAATTGGCGAGTGCTTCAACAAAACCCGCCCCTACAACCGGTAAAGGCAAAACGACTGCGACGAAAGGCAGTCCAGCCGCCAAAGCCACCGCAAAGCGCGTCACCGACCAACCCGCCGACTGGACCAACGGCCCCGACCAAACGCTGACCATCGGCACCAAACCGGGCCTGAAATTCGACACCGAAAAATTTGAGGTAAAGGCCGGAAGCCGCGTAAAGCTCGTCTTCAACAATAACGACGACATGCTGCATAACTGCGTGATTGTGAAGCCCGGCGCGGCCAACGCCGTAGGTAACGCAGCCCTGCGCCTGAACCTCAACGGCCCCAAAATGCAGTACGTACCCAACTCGCCCGACGTGCTGCATCACACCAACATCCTGCAACCCGAAACCGCCGAAAGCATCTACTTCGTAGCCCCCACCGAACCCGGCGACTACCAGTTCGTCTGCACCTTCCCCGGCCACTCCTCGCTGATGCAGGGCACGCTGAAAGTGGTGAAGTAAGGACACCCCACCCCAACCCCTCCCCATTAGGGAGGGGCCAATAGCGAGACTACTTTCTCTTTCTGAGGTATTGGAGTGGGAAAGTAGGTCACCTTTCTAAAGCCCCTCCCCTTTTTTTAGGGGAGGGGTTGGGGTGGGTCTATCACTCAACCAGCATTTTTATTCCGCTCCTCGATAGCCTGCTCAATAACAGCCAGACTTTTCCGCGAACTAAGCAAGTCAGGATGCTCTGCCGGAAGTACCCGTTCCCATATTGTCAGTGCCTTCTGCATATAGTCAAGTGCCTTGCCTAAATCTCCAGTGTAATAATAGGTAGCAGCAATGTTGTTGAAGGATTGAGCCAGATCAGGGTGATTGGCCGGTAGCACTGCTTCCCGGATAGCCAACGCTTTCAGATTGTACTCTAAGCGTTTATCCTGCTGGCCCAACGCACCATACGCTTCGGCAATATTATTGATGGATTGGGCCAGATCAGGGTGATTGGTGGGAAGTACCGCTTCAAAAATAGCCAAGGCGTTCTGGTTGTAGGCCAGGCGTTCATCGTGCTGGCCCAACGCACGATATGTAGCAGCAATGTTGTTGAAGAAACGGGCCAAGTTGTTGAAGAAACGGGCCAAGATTTCGTTTTTTTCATTCGCAAAAAGAGTCAGCCATTCAGCCGTGTAGGGTAGATATACCTGCTTATCGAGCGGATTCTCAGTTGGCTCCGTGTATAGCGCGTCTGCCATGCCATCCAGTAACCGTTCGCAGTTGGTGGCTGTGGGCTGTAATCGTTCGCGCATTGTCCATTGCACTAAGCCGTGCATGGCAAAATAGCGGTTGTTGGTGTCGTCTAACCAACCCAGACGGGTCAGTTCCTGCAAGGAGGTCTGTAATTGCTGCTGTTCGGCGGGGGTGTTGGCTCGTAATATTGTCGCTAAGTGCGTTATGGGTACGTCAATCGTGGGCAGCACGGCGAAGTAGCGGAGCAGTTGTTGGGCGTCGTCGCTTAGGCGGTCGGTGTCGAACAAATCGAGCAGGATGCGGTAGATGGCTTTCGTCTGGTCGTCTACCTCTACGGGATAGTTGATGGCTTCGTGCCGGTACTCTTTCTGCTCAACAATTGCCCGCAGGTCGGTCAGTTGGAGCCACGAATTGGCGTAAGCCGCCTTCGCCAGTACCTCAATTAGTTTGGGATGGTAGAATGCCTTCTCCAGTATGGTTTTGACCAATTCGTCTTCGGCATCGGTCAGGGGGATTGGATACAGGTTTTTAAATAATTGCAGGGCGTCGGCAGGGGTCAATTTCTTTATTTCCTGCACCTTACGTTCCTGCACAAACGTTTGCGGGCGCGCGCGGCCCGTAATCAGCACTCTCCCGGCTAAACTCTCCAATGCCCGTTGCCGGAGCCTCAGATCATCGGCATCGTTGGCGTTGTCGAGTACGAGCAACAGGTTCGGAATCCGGCCCAGCGTGTCGATAAGTGCCTTGAATTTATCGTCGGTGCTGTCTGCCAGATTGGGCGTAAACGCTACGTCGGGCGAGTTACCCAACTGAATCAGGATACTGTCGGCAATGGTTCCTACAATTTCTACGTAGGCGAGGTGGTCATATCCATCACGCGACCGGGCCATATACGCTTTGGCGAGGGTAGTTTTGCCAATGCCGCCCATGCCCCGCAGCAGCAACATGTCGTGCCGGGCAAAATGCGCGTCAATCTGACTGAGTTCGTCGGTGCGGCCCACCAGATTCGTCAGATCGTAGTGGGCAAAGGTGTTGAGGTATTTCTGGCGGGCGGGCGACGTTGGCAGGAGTTTATCAACCTTCTCACGGATATCAGTCAGGCTTTCGTTTGCCTGCCCAACGCCAATCTGTACCGTATCAACTTTGTTTTCGATACGTTCCAGCGTAATCAACATGTCATCCAACCGGCTCATTACTTCATCGAAACGGTCCACGATGGGCTGCATGGCCTTACCGAGTTGGGCGGCCAAATCGGTCAACTGCTCCGGCGAAATACTGATTTGCGGCACGTTGGCCTTAACGGTCAGCAACAACTCCTTTACGTCCTGAAGCAGATTGGTCTGGACGACGCTTTGCAGGCGGGTGTTGGTTTTGAGGCTTTCCGCAAAAAATGCACACAGCAACTCAAACCAGTCCATCGACTGGCCTTTGTCCGTCCAGCCCGTCAGGATGGCGGTGCGTAGGTCGTCTTCAATGCCCAGATTAGCCTGTTCCAGTTCCTGCAACATACCCTTCCGGACCTGTAGCTGTAGTTCTGCCAATCGTTCGCTGGCCGGTACGCCTTTGGGTTGCAACAGCAGTTCGTATTCGGTCACGGCGGGGTTGTCGGGCAGCGCGAATTTGACATCTGACAGTTGTTTGCGCTGCTTCTTCAGGTAGCTGATTACCTCTTTTAAATCCCAGGCCGGGAAATGGAACAAACGGTCGGCTACGTTGTACTTATTACGGAGCAGATGCTCGCAGATAACCAACGTAGCGTTCAGGTGCGCTTCCCGAACCGCCCGGTGAATATCGTGATTGACCGGCTGGGTCTGGGTGCGGAGCCGCTCGTAGATGACTTTGCCCGCTTTGCTCAGTAGCTGGTCGCTACCTTTGCCTAACCAGTTACCGATCAGGCACTCTGCGATTTTGGTAGTGGTTAAACATTGGGTAACAAGCCCGATAGTCAATGGGTCCATATGACGGATAGAAACATTGGTGAAAAATAGCCAATTTTCTAACGTATCGTGCAGGCAACGGGGCGTTTTGAAATGATACGTATCTTAGTTACCTTTGTAATTACAAAGTAGCTACTTTTTTTATGCGCTTATCTGTCGTGTCAATCGGTAATTCCAAAGGCATTCGGATTCCGAAGGCAGTGCTCGACAAATACCGGATTAAAGATTCGGTGGAGGTTGAGATGCGTGACGATGCCTTAGTGCTCAAACCCGTTCGCACCCCCCGCGAAGGCTGGGAAGAGCAGTTTAGGCAGGCTATTACTGCCGGTGATTTGCCCGACGAAGAATTGCTTGAACCATTTCCGAACGACTTCGACACTGACGACTGGACATGGTAGTGAAACGCTTTGAGGTCTGGCACGTGAACCTCGAACCAACCGTTGGCAGTGAAATCAACAAAATCCGGCCCTGTCTGATTATTTCCCCCGACACTACGAATCAATTTCTAAATACAGTGACTATTGCCGCACTGACCAGCACCCGAAAACGTTTTCCAACAAGGGTCAATTGCCTGTTCAATGCCCGCGAAGGGCAAGTGGCATTAGACCAGATCCGGTCGGTAGATAAACGGCGGCTACTCAACCGAATAGGCGAACTTGATGTCGCCACTGCTAAAGAAGTATGTCAAAAATTACAGGAACTTTTCGCGTATTGACGGCCACTGAGCAACTGACCGCCGTTATGACGCTACTCATCGTTTTGCTTACCCTGACAACCACTCACGCCCAGCAGCGCAGGCGCGCCGACGATTCGGCGTATTACCGCAGCGAACCGATTCCGGCGCATTTGCAGCCAATCGAGCGGGCGGCTGGTTCGTCGGCCCTCGGCAGCGTGTATTTTTACGGTGGCAAAAAACTATCGTCGCCCTATTCGCTCGAAGTGCCGTTTTATGAACTCAACGACCCAACGATCAATCATCATTTCAAAACGTTCCGCACGCTGACTACCCTGGGCCGGTTGACGGGCTTAGTGCAATTAGCTTACGTAATCTTCCAGCGCAACCGGAGCAACGGCACCTACTGGACCGTATTCGGCGGCTCGGTGGCGGCCACGCTCACGTTCACGATTATCGGTAACAGCCATGTCAACAAAGGCGTTACTCGGTACAATCAATTGCTTCGGCAACCGCGCGTCGGGTTCTCGGCGGTGCCCGTGTCGGCAACGGGGCAAATGGCCGTTGGGCCGGGCGTGTCGTGGGGGTTTTGATGAAGTATTCGTGGGTTTCTGTGCAGATTTGGACCGCGTATCGTACTTTGCGGCATGGAAATTCTGATAACGGTAGCCGTCATCAGCTACATCATTTATCTGCGCTATTACGCCGATCTCCGTACCCCTTCCGACAAAGAACTTGACCGGCTTCAGGTTGGCGTGAAACTTTATAACAGCAACCAAATCGAGTCGGCGTTTGCGTATTTCGATCAGGTTATTCGCCAGCATCCGCAGTGGAGCATGGCGTATTTGTATCGGGCGCGTTGCCACCTCAAACTCGGCGATACCGATGCCGCCCTCGCCGACCTTCGAACCGCCGGGAGTTACGATAATACGGTAGCAGACATTCACACCGAAACTGGCCGAATTCTGTATGACCGGCACGACTATGATGCAGCTTTTACGGAGTTCGACAAGGCTATCTTCCACGCACAGGGCCGCGACGCCATGCCGTATTACTGGCGGGGCCGCACACGGCAGAAACTGGGACAAAGTCAGGAGGCCGAGCAGGATCTGGAACAGGCTACGGCTCTCGAAGAACAAAGCCGCACGACTTCCGGCAAAACAGACAACCAGCCTACGTCGTTTTTCGATAAACGGCTGCTCACCAATGCCGCTTTTGTCTTGCTTCACAGCGTAGTACTTTTATACGTCGTGAAGCAATCGCCCGTCATTCACTGGCCGTATCTGATGGCGGCTGTTTCGGCGGCTGCCATTGGTTTCGCCGAACCGCGCAAAGGCTGGTCGCTGGCAATTTTACAGGCCGCTGCCCTCTGGATTGGCTACCAGTTTACCGACGCGCCCGACAATGGGGGCGAGCGCGAACTGGAAGCGTTCTGTCTGTACGGGTCCATGATTTTAACCTTCATAGGCAGTTTCATCGGCAGTGTGCTGAAACGGGCAATGGCAAAGTGATTTTAAAACTATGAAAAAGCAACTACTCGTCACGTCTTTCCTCTTCCTTTCTTCCCTTGCAGAAGCCCAGACCATTCTGAACCGCGACCCACAAATTGCGGAATTGGTGACGCAAATTTCTGCCGATAGTTTGCGGGCGCACATCAACGGTTTGGTCAGCTTCGGAACGCGGCACACGCTCAGCGTATCCACGCCGGGCGCATCCACGCCGGGCACCACTACTGCCCCTAAAAAAGGTATTGGCGCGGCCCGGCAGTGGATTCTGGGTAAATTCCAGCAGTACGCCAGGCAATCGGGCGGGCGCATGACGGCCTCGCTCGACACCTGGACGCTCCAACCCGACGGTCGGCGCATCGATAAACCCGCCGACATGGGCAATGTGATGGCCGTGTTGAAAGGTACTGACCCCACCGATACGCGTGTGTTCATTGTGCAGGGCCACATGGACAGCCGCGTCTCGAACGTGATGAACCGCGAGGCCGACGCGCCCGGTGCCAACGACGATGGCTCTGGCACGGCGGCTGTGATTGAACTCTGCCGGGTATTGAGCCGGGCGCAGTTTCCGGCTACGATTATTTTTGCTACGCTGACGGGTGAAGAGCAGGGTCTGCTGGGGGCAGAACACCTCAGCGAACGGGCCGTGAGAGAAAAGTGGAACCTCGAAGCCGTGCTGAACAACGACATCATGGGCAGCAACCACAGCAACGAAACGAATATTATCGACAATACCCGCCTGCGCGTGTTCAGCGAGGGTCTACCCGCCAATATGCTCAAAGACACAACGGGTCGCATTGCCCAGATCAGAAACTTCGGCAACGAAAACGACGGGAAAGCACGCACCCTGGCCCGCTATGTGAAAGAACTCGGCGAACGCTACGTCGAAAACCTGGAGGTGGTGCTGATTTATCGCAACGACCGCTACCTGCGTGGGGGCGATCATACGCCGTTTGTGCAACGCGGATTTGCCGCCGTGCGCCTGACCGAGATGAACGAAAATTACAACCATCAGCACCAGGACCTGCGTACCGAAAACAATGTAGAGTACGGCGACTATGCCAAACACATGGATTTCGAGTATCTGCGTAAAAATACGGCAGTCAACCTCGCCACGCTGGCAAACCTCGCCAAAGCCCCCGCCGTACCGCACGACGTGCGCATCGACGTGCGTAACCTGACCAACAGCACTGCACTCTACTGGCAGGCTCCGAAGACAAGCGGAGCGGCCTCCCGCAACGTGAAGGGGTATTACGTGCTGATGCGTGAAACGCACTGGCCGTTCTGGCAGAAAAAATTCTTCACCACCAAACTCGGCATGACCCTCCCCTACTCAAAAGACAATTATTACTTCGCCGTGCAGTCCGTCAGCGACGACGGCAACGAAAGCCTGCCCGTGCTGCCCGCGCCAAATCTGCGGTAGTCGTGTTATCTTTGTCTCTAAACAGTAGTACGCTATGACTGCCTACGCCAATTTATCGGTTTCCGAAGACATTATCCGAGACCTCGGCTACCAGACTATCGACGATTTTTTACGCATACAGGCTCGTCGTGCGCTTGAGCAGAAAATAAGTTACTATCAAAGCCGGGTCGATTTCTACGAACGGAAGTATGGTATGTCATTCACGGAGTTTCGGCAACGGATACAGAACGCTGCCGATGAAACGCTGGCACCGTTCAGCGTTATTGAAAAAGAGGACGATGATAACGACTGGGACGACGCGCTTGATTTTATAAGAATTTACACCGCCGACCTGCTCCGAATCAGACCATGAATGAGGCTGTAGAGCCATTTAGCTCATTTATTCGGCTGAGTAGGTTTGCTATTGAGCAGGCTGGTCCTAAACGTATCGAGCGTTGTGAACTTGTGTTTATCGACGATACAAGGCTGGTTGGCTATGAATCGCGAATGGGTGCTAAATTTAAATATACTTACCAATGGATGAACAGCGACAATCAGACCTTGTGTCGCTGGGATAACACGCCCCATTTTCCTCAGTTCAATACTTATCCGTTTCACCGTCATGTGGGCATTGACGAGACGGCAGAACCATTCGCTAACGTATCTCTTGCAGATGTAGTGGCGTTTGTTACCCAACAAATTGCAATCTCCTGACTTAGGCTTTATTAGGATAGTGCGACACCCGCCCAGCAAAGGGGTAATCTGCCAGGAACAACTCCTTTTAGCGGAAAAACAAAACCCTTCTCCGCTATGCAACGTCTCGGTTTACTCGTCTGGCTGCTTTTCAGTAGCGGTTGGGCAATGGCCCAGCGCACCAACGTGCCCTTCAACGGGCTGGAAATGAACCTCGGCAACCTGTCGCGGTTGTCGAATGCTAAAACCCGGTCGATTAGTCCCGAAAATTTTACGGGCGAAAAAGGCAAAGGTGGTATGGACGAACCCACCGACACCCGCCCCAACCACGCTAACGCCAAAAACGAAGCCCGCGACCTGGGCCGGGGCTGGAAACTGAACCCATTTATAAAAGTGGCCGCTGGCGAAACCTTTACGCTGGCCGACATCAGCGGGCCGGGAGCCATTCAACAAATCTGGATGACGCCCACCGGCAACTGGCGGTACTCGATCTTAAGGGTTTACTGGGACGACGAAAAAGAGCCATCTATCGAAGTGCCCGTCGGCGACTTTTTCGGGATGGGCTGGGGCGAATATGCGCATCTTAACTCGCTGGCCGTGAGCGTTAATCCGGGTAGCGCGTTCAACTGCTACTGGACCATGCCGTTTCGGAAACGCTGCCGGATCACGCTGCAAAACATTGCCGAGAAAGATGAAATGCGGTTGTATTACCAGATTAATTACACGCTCACCGACGTACCCGACGACGCGGCTTATCTGCACGCGCAGTTTCGGCGCACCAACCCAAATACGTACAAAAAAGACATTACGCTCATCGACGGCATTCGGGGCAAAGGGCATTACGTGGGGGCTTACTTAGCCTGGGGCGTAAACAACAACGGCTGGTGGGGCGAAGGTGAAATCAAGTTTTTCATGGATGGCGATACCGACTTCCCAACCATCAACGGCACCGGCACCGAAGACTATTTCTGCGGGTCGTACAACTTCGACCGGGGTGGGCAGTATGTGCCATTTTCAACGCCGTATGTGGGGCTGCATCAGGTGATTCGGCCCGATGGCACCTACAAATCGCAGCAGCGGTTTGGCATGTACCGCTGGCACATCATGGACCCGGTTCGGTTTGAGAAAGACCTGCGCGTAACCATTCAGGATTTGGGCTGGCGCAGTGGCGGGCGGTATCTGCCCCAACTCTCCGACGTAGCGAGTACCGTATTCTGGTATCAGGCCGAGCCGCACGCGCCCTTTCCGAAACTGCCTGCCAAAGATGAACTGGAAGTGAATTGACCAAAATTAATTTGGCAAACAGTCATACGGGCGTAACGAGATCGAACGTTTTTTGCTAACTTACCAACGCTTAGTTTGTTAACAATCTGATTTACTCTTAAAGTCTTTCTTGTATGAAGCGTTTAGTATACCTATTTAGCCTGCTTGTGGCCCTCACAGCGATGCAGGCTTGTCAAAAAGATGATCCCGAACCTACTCCACCCGTAGTAGGAAGGTGGACGTTGGAACGTGTTCGATTCTCTGGTTATCCCGCCCCATTTACGTCACTAAATGCTGACGAGACTCCAAGCCAATATGGCCTGTCAGGATCATTTTCGATAAAAGCCGATAAAAACTTTGATGAAACATTTGGTGCAAATGGCCGAATTGTTGATTTAAAAGGTTCATGGGAACTGAGCAATAACCAGTTGCAACTGAAATACGATACAGGCGATGATGAAACGTATGAATTAGATACATCGCGCGAACCAGCGAAGTTAATATCAACCGCTATTTCAGCCGTTGACACCCTTCGTAATCCGCAAACGAATGTTGTACAGGCTGTACCTTTCAAATACCAATTTGTGTATTCGAAGCAGTAACAATTAATGTTCCGCTAAATACCCTGACTTGCTCATTTTGTATGGAGTCAGGGTATTTTCATTTACAGTGTATTTTACATAAAGCACTATTTTCAAAATATTATTCTTATCTCAATCTGCTTTTCCGCTATTTATTTCCTATTTTTCGAGAATCAGCCGAATACGAATTAATCGCAACAACCTGTAATTGAAACGTTTAATTTTATCTAAGAAAACACCAAAACACTACAGATATGTCTTCTCAATTCTCCCGTCGCGACTGGTTGCGCGTTAGCGGTTTGCTCACAGCCGGGCTTGGTTCGGGGTTGCGTTTTGCCAAAGCAGCCCCTTCGGTCGGGCGGGGGCAATCCAGCCTGGGGCAATCCAGCCTGGGGCAATCCAGCCTGGGGCAATCCAGCCCGGGGCAATCCGTATTCGTCAATGAATTTGCTACCCTGGCTACCCCGCCCGATCTGCCCAAGCTGCGGGCGCGGCTACTGGCAAACGAAAACCCGCTCGGTATTGCGCCCAGTGCCAAAGAAGCCTTAGTGAAAGCCGCCGAAATCGGCAATCGCTACTGCTGGATGGAGTTTGCCCAACTCAAGCAACTCATCGCCACCGATGAAGGCGTGAAGCCCGAAAATATTATGGTCACGCCCGGCTCGTCGGACGTGCTGATGGCGGCTGCGGCTCACTACGCCAAAAACAGCGACCAAACGCGGCCCGACCGAACGGGACCCGGCATCATTCTGACCAGTGCCATGACCTACGACGACCTCCTGGAACGGGCGTCGGATTTTGGCGCGAAAATCGAGGCCGTGCCAATGACCAAAGACTATAAATACGATCTGAACGCCATCCAGGCGAAACTCACGCCCGATGTTAAGCTCGTTTACATCGTGAACCCTAATAACCCGACCGGCACGGTGGTTCCGGCGGCTGATCTGGAAGCGTTTTGCCGGGCCGTTGCGCCAAAAGTGCCGGTCTTTATCGACGAAGCCTATATCGACTTCTACGAACCTGCCGAGCGGCCCCGGCTGGGTAAGCTCGTATCTGAGGGACTAAACGTGATTCTGGCCCGCACGTTCTCGAAAATTCACGGATTTGCGGGGTTGCGCTTAGGCTACGCCGTTGCCCAACCCGACACACTCAAGTCGCTCCGCCAGTATACCAACGGCGAATTTGCAGTAGGCGTTACGACCATCATGGCCGGCATTGCCAGCTACAAAGACAAAGACTGGCAAAACCACTGCCGCGCCGAAAACGCCAAAGCCCGCACCTACACCACAAAAGCACTGGCCGATATGGGGTACGAGGTCATACCGTCGTCGGCAAATTTTATCCTGTTCCCGATTCGGATGAAAGCCAAATCGTTTAGCAATCAGATGTTTGCCAATGGTATCGGCATTCAGACCCGCGAGTTCAATGGGCAACCTTATTGCCGCGTCAGCGTTGGCACGATGGACGAGATGGCGATGTTTATGGATACGTTCAAGAAAGTTGTTGGATGACCCGTCGTGATTTTATAAACCAAACATCAGCCAGTTATGCGGGCCTGCTGGCGTGGGGATTGCTCCAGCCCGCCCCGGCTTCGGCCCTGAAAGCAGCCGCCAACGGTAGGCGGGAAAATGGTAAACCGCGCACGGTGGTGGTGTTGGGCGCGGGTCTGGCCGGGCTGACAGCCGCCTACGAACTGGGCAAACTCGGCTACGATTGTACGGTGCTGGAGGCCCGCAACCGAACCGGCGGGCGCGTCTGGACCGTTCGGGGCGGCACCTCTGAAACCGAACTCGGCGGCACCCCGCAAACGTGCCGCTTCGAGGAGGGCCATTATTTCAACGGCGGAGCGGCCCGGATTCCGCACCACCACCAGCTTACGCTGCACTACTGCCGCGAGTTGGGCCTACCGCTCCAGATTTTCAACGGCAACAACGAAGCCGGGTTTCTGTACAACGATCAGCCCGATAGCACGGGACCGCTGGCGAACCGGCGGCTACGCATCAAGGAATACCACAACGACATGCGCGGCTACACCGCCGAACTGCTCACCAAATCGCTTGATCAGAGCGCGTTAGATCAGCAGCTCACGAAAGAAGACATCGAGAAACTAATTGATTTTCTGAAGAATGAGGGCGATCTGAACACGGCCCGTCTGTATAAAGGCACCAACCGGCGCGGCTATAAATCCAATCGCGAACCCGGCGCGGGGCAATCGCCCGGCGAACTGACCGACCCCTTCGGCCTGACCGACCTGCTGCGATCAGGCTTTTCGCAGCCCGTGTTCTATAACGTTGGTGATTACATCTACGAACAACAAACCACGCTGCTACAACCCGTGGGCGGTATGGACGCTATTCCGAAGGCATTCGAGAAGAAATTAGCCGGTAAAATTCAGTTCAATGCGCCCGTTACCGAGTTGCGGAAGACCGAAAATGGCGTTCGGGTGGTGTATCAGAAAAACGGCAAACCAACCGAATTGAGTGCCGATTTCTGCGTTTGCACACTGCCGCTGCCCATGCTCAAAAACCTCGACTCCGACCTGTCGGGGGCGGTGAAGCGGGCGGCTGACTTTGTACCGTACATCAAAACCGGCAAAATCGGGCTGCAATTTAAACGGCGGTTCTGGGAAGAAGACGACTGGATTTATGGCGGCATTTCGCGTACCAACATGGACATCAACCAGATTTGGTATCCGTCGTTCGGATTTCAGGGTAGCAAGGGCGTACTGATTGGCTATTACAATTTTTATGGCCGGGCCGAAGCTGTGGGTGCCTTACCCGTGGCCGAGCGGGAGAAACTGGCTCTGGAGCAGGGCCGTAAAATTCACCCGCAGTATGCCACCGAGTTTGAGAACTCGTTTTCGCTGGCCTGGCACCGGATTCCCTACAGCGGGGGCGGCTGGGCTACCTATGACGACGCGATACGCAAAAAACACTACCCTGCTCTGCTGGAACCCGATGGGAACATCTATTTGGCAGGCGAGCATACTACTTACCTCACCGCCTGGATGGCTGGGGCGTTCACGTCGGCCCGGCGGGCTGTTGAGGCCATAACGGCGCGGGTGGGCTAATCAATAAACATACAACCATGAAAAACAACGTACTCTCCTTTCTGTTCTTCATTGCCTGCGCCATAGCAACGCAAACCATCAGCCAGCGCGTTTGGGCGCAGTCGTCGCCGGGTAGCATGACCCTCGATCAGCTTAAAGCGGTGAAAGCCATTAAAATTGCCAACCTCGACAAAGACACCTATCTGAAATCGGGCGGGTTTATTTTGGACCGTTACGAAGAACGCCCCGCCTACGTATTTGCCTACAGCGACGGCATTACACGCAAGATTTACCTCTACAAAGTGTATGCCGCCGACGATACCAAAGACCTCGGCCTGCTGGCAATCTACAAAAACGAAAAATCGGGCGAAGTAAAGCCGTTCGTGGTGCCGGGAGCCTCGGCAGACCGCAAAGCCTGGGACGCCTACATCGATGATTTAAAATATGTGGGTGAAAAAGAACCCGGTCTGATGTCGGCCCTGACGTTCGTACTGTCGCGCGAGATGGCGAACCTGCTGGCGGGCGGCACGGGCAAAACTGACGAGGGCGGTGCAAAGAAAAAAGAAGAATATAACTTCTGTTTCGCGTCCGACGCGCCCATTACAATGGCCGACGGCACCGCCAAAGCTATTGCCAATGTAAAAACGGGCGACGTTGTGCTGGGCTACAATCCACAAACAAAAACCGTTACGCCTACCCGCGTTACCCGCATCGATACGCACACGGGCCAATTTGCGCTAACGGGCGTGTGGCTTGTTCCAGCCAACGCGCTCACCGCCGACATACGCCAGATTCAAACCCGGCCAACGCTATTTGAGGCTACGCCCAACCACCCGGTGCTGACCAACACGGGCCGCAAACCACTCGGCGAGGTAAAAGCAGGCGAGTTGCTTTACCAGATCGAAAACGGGCAGTCCATGGCGTATCGCGTTGCTGGCGTCGACAAAGTAACACGCTGTGTAGAAACGGTTTATAATCTGGCAACAGAATCGGGCGCGTATGTCGTGCATGGCGCGGTTGTATTAGACAAGTAAACGCAGGCATTTTTCACCGGCACGATGAAGTCCTCGCGCCAGAACGCCCCGGTCAACTGACCGGGGCGTTCTGGTTTATGCTAAACTTTTTGTAGAATTAACCCAAATCGATTGCCCAATCTAAAGCAATCCCGTACTTTTGTTCGACTAAAAACAGTATGCACGCATACTACTTTTTCAGAGAGAAGCTATGGCAGAAGCCTTCATTTATGACGCCGTTCGTACACCACGCGGGCGGGGCAAGAGCGACGGATCGCTCCACGATATTCAGCCGATTACGCTGCTAACCAGCGTATTAAGCAAACTCCGCGACCGCAACCAACTCGACACGTCGCTGGTCGATGACGTGATTATGGGCTGCGTGACGCCCATCGGTGAACAGGGTGCCGACATTGCCCGCACTGCCGCTCTCGAAGCCGGTTACGCCGAAACCGTAGCAGGCGTTCAGTTGAACCGCTTCTGCTCGTCGGGGCTGGAAGCCATCAACATGGCCGGGGCCTACGTGATGTCGGGGCAGGTCGATGCCATTGTGGCGGGGGGTGTCGAAAGCATGTCGCGGGTGCCGATGGGCAGCGATGGCGGGGCTATTTTCATGAATCCGCAGATTGTGGCCCGCCATAACATTGTTCCGCAGGGCATTTCTGCCGACCTGATTGCCACCAAATACGGCTACTCGCGCAACGACGTCGACGCGTTTGCGGCTGAGTCGTACCGCCGGGCCGAAGCCGCACAGGCCGACAACCGGTTTCATAAAACCTTAGTGCCGATGAAAGACGACATCGGCATTACCGTACTCGACCGCGACGAGGGCGTTCGGCCCGGCACCACCGCCGAGAGTTTAGGGAAGTTGAAACCCGCTTTTGAGATGATGGGGCAGATGGGTCTCGATGCGCTGGCGTTGCTGAAATATGCCAGTTTCGATAAAATCAATCACGTTCACCACGCAGGCAACTCATCGCAGATTGTTGACGGTGCGGCTGGTGTATTGATTGGCTCGAAGGAATTTGGCGAGAAAACCGGATTGAAGCCCCGTGCCCGCATCAAAGCCTTTGCCATTGTCGGCTCTGAGCCAACCATTATGCTCACCGGCCCCATTCCGGCCACGCACAAAGTGCTGAAACGGGCGGGTATGAGCGTTAAAGACATCGATTTATTTGAGGTGAACGAAGCCTTTGCTGCCGTGCCGATGCTGTTCATGGATGAGTTTGGCGTTGACCACGGTCAACTGAACGTCAATGGCGGGTCTATTGCGCTGGGCCACCCGCTGGGTGCTACCGGAGCCATTATCTCGGCAACCCTGATTGACGAACTCGAACGTAGCGGCAAACAGTTTGGTTTATCGACCCTATGCATTGGGGGAGGTATGGGCATTGCCACGATTTTTGAGCGCGTGAACTGATACACGATGCTGGCCGACGCACAGCGACGATTGGAAAACATCGGCTTGACCATAAATCGTAAAACAAGATGGGTCGAATCATCCTGTATCTGATTGGTGCTGCGGGTGTTGTGTTCGTGATAGGCGTTGGCTATCTGATGTACATAACACAGAAAAGCGTTGTGCCGGAAAATGCCGAAGAAACCAATTACGACGAAACGGGGCTGGTGGTCAACGGCTTTGCCATCCTGACCAAACGCCACCCGAACGACCTCTGGGGAAACGGACAAAATCGCTACGGCTTTGTCGACGCCCGTTGCAACCGAATCACCTTTGTCAAGTACCAATCCGTGCGCAACTTTGATGAGGGTGGACTGGCCTTCGTGCGTGGCACAAACGGGCTTTGCGGATTCATCGACACCACCGGGCGTGAAATAATTCCGCTTATTTACGCCAACGCTGCGGCTTTTATCGACGGGCTGTGTTTGGTACAAAAGGGTCAGAAAGGTGTGTTCGCTGTTGGTTTCATTGACCGACAGGGGCGCGAAGCGGGGCCATTCACGTACACGAAATTTGGCGATTTAGGCGGACACTATTACGCCGTAGGTCGTGGCCCCATAAACCAGGAAAAGTGGGGCTACGTCGATACAAAAGGCCGCGAAGTTATTCCGCTACAGTTCGATGAAGCCTCGCCGTTTCGGGATGGCTACGCGGTAGTGGGCAAGCTCGACCCCGAACGGCACCTTATGTTTCGGGGGTTGATCGACAGCACCGGGCGGGTGGTTTTCCCGTTTCTGTACACAGGCATCGGCCCCTATGACCCTCAAACCGGCCTTTGGGACATAATTAAACCTTACGAAGAAAACGGGCAGTGGCATTCTATGAAAGGCAGAGCAAATAGTCGGCACGAGTTTGTGGAACCACTGACCAAAATACCCGACTGACCAAATCAACAAAAGAATTTTCTATCATGGCAATTCACTATGCTGTCAGCGATTCCGTCGCTGTTATTACGTGGGAAATGACGTCGTCGCCGATGAACGTGCTGAACGACGAATCGATCCCGCAGTTTGAAGAAGCTCTTCAGAAAGCTTATGCCGACGAGTCGGTGAAAGGCATTATCGTTACCTCGGCCAAACCGGAGTTCGTGGCCGGAGCCGACTTGAAAATGATTCTGCGCAACAACGATAAAGACCCCACCGAAATGCTGACGGTGTCGTCGGAGTTGAACCGGGTGTTTCGGAGCATCGAAACGAGCGGCAAACCTGCCGTGGCCGCCATCAACGGCACGGCCCTCGGCGGTGGCTACGAAATCTGTCTGGCCTGCCATCACCGCATTGCTTTAAATAATCCGAAGACCCAAATCGGGCTGGTCGAAGTAACCATCGGTCTGTTGCCCGGCGCGGGCGGTACGCAGCGACTGCCGCGTATGATTGGCATTCAGGCCGCGCTGCCGCTCATTGTGGAAGGCAAAAAAGTGGGCGTTCAGGAAGCCAAAAATCTCGGCATGATCGACGACATCGCCGACACACCCGAACAGCTACTGGAAAAGGCCCGCGCCTGGATTGCGGCCAACCCGAAGCCCGTAAAACCGTGGGACGAAATTGACCGCAAGACGGGTAAAATTGTTGGCAAAGACAATTTCAAGGTGCCGGGCGGGAACATTCAAAGTCCGGTTGGCGCACAAACCTTCGCGGCTGGCACGGCCATGCTGATGGACAAAACCAAAGGCAACTACCCCGCCCCGCTCGAAATCATGGCCTGCGTCTATGAAGGCTTGCAGGTGAATATCGACCGGGCGTTGGTGATCGAAGCACGGCATTTCGTGAAAGTGGCTACCTCAAAAGTAGCGAAAGCCCTGATTGGCACCATGTTTTTGGGCATGAACGAAGCCAACAAAGGAGCAAGCCGCCCGAAAGACGTGCCGAAAACCGATGTAAAGAAGGTCGGGATTCTGGGCGCGGGCATGATGGGCGCGGGCATTGCCTACGTATCGGCGCAGGCGGGCATCGAAGTTGTGCTGAAAGACGTGTCGGTCGAAGCGGCTGAACGCGGTAAAGACTACTCGCGCAACCTCCTGAAAAAAGGTGTCGAACGCGGCAAAGTCGACCCGCTGAAAGTAGACGGCGTACTGAATCTGATCAAAGCCACCGACAAGTACGCCGACATGCAGGGCTGCGACCTGATTATCGAAGCCGTTTTCGAGAAGCAGGAACTGAAAGCGCAAGTCACGAAAGAAGCCGAACCGATGTTGGCAACCGGGGGCAATCCAGCCGGGGGCGTATTTGGCTCCAACACGTCTACGCTGCCTATTTCGGGACTGGCGCAGGCGTCGGCCAATCCGCAAAACTTTATCGGCATCCACTTCTTCTCACCCGTCGATAAGATGATGCTGGTCGAAATCATCATGGGTCAGCAAACGAGCGATTACGCCCTGGCGGTTGCCATCGACTATACCCGCAAAATCAGGAAAACGCCCATTGTGGTTAACGACAGCCGGGGCTTTTACACGTCGCGCTGCTTTGGCACCTACACTGCCGAGGGCATGGAACTGCTGAACGATGGCGTATCGCCGGTGCTGATTGAGAATGCGGGAAAAGCTGCCGGTATGCCCGTTGGCCCGCTGGCCGTACACGACGAGGTGGCCCTTGATTTAAGCCTGAAAGTGATGACCGAATCCATCAAAGCCGGTGCGCTCTCTGCCGATGAACCGACGTATCGAATGGTACAGAAGATGAATGAGTTAGGTCGTGTTGGCAAAAAAGCGAAAGCCGGTTTTTACGAGTATCCCGATGGCGGACAGAAGGTTATCTGGCCCGGTCTCGCCGAACTTTACCCGGTTGCCGACGAGCAGCCGGGTTTGGAGGAAGTAAAAACGCGGTTGCTGTATCGGCAGGCCATTGAAGCCGTGCGCTGTTTTGAAGAGGGCGTCGTTCGCACGAAGTTAGATGGCGACCTCGGTTCGATTCTGGCGTGGGGTTTCCCGGCCTACACCGGCGGGGCACTGTCGTTCGTTGATTTCGTCGGCGTCGAAACCTTCGTACAAACCCTCGACCGGCTGGCCGACACCTACGGCGAGCGTTTCCGGCCTACCGAGAAGTTGCGCGAACGAGCAGGCATGCAGGAAGTCGTGTAATCAGTGATTTTTTTGTGACAATGCCGGACATTCATTATTGACATGTCCGGCATTGTTGTTGTTGAGATGTAGCTCGTTTATTGACTTATCGAGGTGGTATAAGTAGACTTCCAACCGTGCTGCCAAATCGGAGCCGGGCGTTGAAGAGGTAGTTTACGCTCCCTAATAGGCGTAACGATTGAGCTTCTGCCGTAATGTTAGCAGGTATGGTAACGATATGGCCGGCCTGGATTGTTACGGGTGACAGCACATCAGGAACCCGATTACACGACCAGATGGCGGGGTTTGTCCAGCTACCCGATTGCCGCGATACAGTGTTGGGCGATACGACTATTACGCTCGTTTGGCTGGATGAGCAGCCATTTTGTGTGCAGGTCGCCGTATAGGTTGTTGTTTGGGTAGGGGCTACCACAATCGAACTGCCGCTACTGCCCGACGACCAGGCCACTGTACCGGGGCAGTTTGTGACAGTCAGTGATGTACTTTGCTGACAGCTTATTGCCGTTGATGATGCAATAATTGTGGGCGTTGGCGGGCAACCACCATCGATAAAAACCTGATAATCTTCCGTTTCGCCATAATCAAGCGTACCGCATGGGTCGGTAACGGGCAACCAGAATTGATTCCGAATCCGCATTCGGCGCGTTACCCCGGCGGGTGCGCCAGCAGGCAGCGAGAACGTAGCCACAATGGGCGTTGTAAACTGCTGCGTAGTGGCATATACCCGCTCGCTCAGGTCAAAAATATAATCCTGATTCAGATCGATCCAGACCGAAACCTGTTGCCCGTTGAAATAGCCCAGAAAGTCAATAGCGAGCGTGTTGCTCGATGTACGCGAGACGCTGCCTACCGGCGATGAGAAATAGGTGAAATAAATGGGCGAACAGCCAGTATTATTGCTCAACGCCGTCCCGCTCAACACAACCCGATTGATGCCAATACCAAACGAACATCCGTTATTGCTGTATGTTGGCGTGCAGTAAACAGGTTGCCCGGTCGTAAACGTAGCTTCTGCCGAATAACCGCTGGAACACTCACCCGTTACACGCCAGGCATACGCAGTGCTGGGCTGCAACCCGGTAAACGAATACTCCTGCCCAACTACCGGCCCAACGGTTGTCCAGGTAGCGGTAGCCACAGGCCGGTATTGCAGCGTGAAAGTAGTACTGCCGGCATTCGATTGCCAGTACACCTTCGCCGTTGTGGGCTGAACGTTTCGGAAAGCCAGATTCGTTGGCAGACCAGTAGCCGTACTAACACAGGTGCTGGCCGACACTCGGTTGCGGAGCAGATTGCCGGGAAGCGGGCCAAATGCGTTAGCGAAATTGATGCCGACGAATGTCGTGTGGCAATAACTCATCATAGTCCCCCCGTTGGTTGGCGACGGTCCGGGCTGGCAATTGCCTTCGGGCTGGGCGCAGTTGTCGATAGGGCCACCCGGCCATAGGCAACTATGCGTGTGGGGCGAACCGAAATTATGGCCTAATTCGTGGGCCAGTACGTTAACCTCCCACGAGTAGTTAACCAGATCGACATACTGCACCTGCATGTTTGCGTTGACGCCGTATTTGAGCGAAGGCACGCATAACACATCGATATACGCCCGCCCGCCATCTAACTGACGCGTCGATAGCAACTGTGAAAGCTGGCTACTGATGCCCGGCGGTGGATTCGTATTCTGGTAGTTAGTAAACGTAATGAGCAAATCGTTCGTATTGATCCGACTTGCATACGGGTCGGTGGTTGTCCAGACCTTGATACCGGCTAAGCTAATGGCAATATTTTCGCGGTTGTAGATAGTAGCCACCTGATTGAAAAGGCTGGTGATGTAATTGGTTGTGGCAACAACGCTCGATCCGTTCGCGATGTACATCTGATAATCGGCCTCCAGATAAATGGCAACTACCTTACAATCAATAGCCTGGGGTGCTACCGAATTCTGCAACTCAACAGGCGTTTTGGAGTCTTCCGTCTGGCAGATGAACGGACGTTGGCTGGCAAGCGTATTGTCGTAGAAAAACAGGTAGTTATCTGGGGATTTCGGCAATTGGCTAAGTACCCGGTTGCCCGTTTCGTCGGCCACGAAGCCGCTCAGTACGCCATCAACGATACTGACCGAGGCCAGCGAGTTGGCCTTATTTTTGATAAACCCCTGATAGAATACGCCCCGATTCATAGGAGCCTGCTGCGTACCGGCATCTGTGCCAATCAACAGTGCGAAATCGGGGGCAAACAGGTTTACGGGTACTAATTCAAGATCGATAGGGCCATTTATTGCCGGAATCGATAGCGCAAGCAGGGCGGGGCGTTCGCTGACAATTTGAGACAGTGCGCGGCTGTCGATACGAAGCGATACGGGCGGCTGACCCGCTTTAAATTGAGCCGCACTGTAGTTAACTGCATTCGACACGCTAAACAGGTCGATTGTCTGCGGGCTGTTGGCAGACCGTGCCGCATCAAGCTGTTGGCGCAGCCGATTTCCGGTTGTATTCTGAGCAAGTACCGGAATAGCACAGAACAGAAATACTATTGTACTTATATAGAATTTATACATATATTATTTTTATTAATTTGCCAAATTTAAACTATCCTGTTAAATTATTCATGGCGTTAATCACATCAGCCGAAAACTCATGCGGTGATACTTGGTCGGGCCGAACTGCCGAATGGCGTTGCGATGGGCGGGCGTTGGATAGCCCACATTCTGCGCCCAGCCGTAGGCCGGAAACTCAGCACCCAGCCGTTCCATCAGGTCGTCGCGGTAGGTTTTGGCAAGAACAGAAGCCGCTGCAATCGAGAGGTAGTGGGCGTCGCCTTTCACGATGCAGGTATGCGAAATCATCGGGTACGGTACAAACCGATTGCCATCGACCAGCAGGTGTTCGGGCCGGGTGGTGAGCGCGTCGACGGCGCGGTGCATTGCCAGAAAGCTGGCTTTCAGAATGTTGATTTTATCGATGTCTTCGTGCGAAACTTCGGCCACGGCCCAGGCCAGCGCGTCGCGTTCAATGTCGATGCGGAGCGTTTCGCGTTGAGCGCGGGTTAACTGTTTGGAGTCGTTTAGGACGGGGTGGCGGTAATTGCGTGGCAAAATCACCGCAGCCGCTACTACCGGCCCGGCCAGACAACCCCGCCCTACCTCGTCAAGTCCCGCTTCGAGGACATCGGCATTATAAAACGATTTCAGCATACGTGTTAAAGAGGAACACAGATTGAACGGATGATACGGATTCACACGGATAGATTACAGCTAAAATCCGTGTGAATCCGTAACATCCGTTCAATCCGTGTTCCATCATCAATCTTCCAGCACATTGCCGAAGATGGTAATTTTAAGGAACAGCGCAAAGAGCAGAAAGGCGATTCCCCAGTACATATACACCCGGTAATAATCCTGTACGTCTTCATAAACCTGCACCCGTACCGGGGCTTTTTCGAGCCGATTGATCTGCGCAAACACAGCCCGAAGCCGCCGGGCATCGGTAGCGCGAAAAAAACTGCCGTTACCGATACCGGCAATTGTTTTCAAAACGCCTTCATCGACTGTGGTAGCTGTCGAATCAGAACGAACGGGCCGACCAACGGCAATGGTATATAGCCGGATACCAAATGCCTTTGCCAGCCGGGCGGCTGTAACGGGGTCGAGGTTTCCGGCAGTGTTATCGCCATCGCTAAGGAGAATAATTACTTTACTCCGGGTTTCAGCAAACTGATAATCAACCTGTTGCGTGGCAGTATCTTCAGACGATTCAGACTGGTTTCGCATTCGGTTAATACAACGGGCGAGCGCATCGCCAATAGCTGTTCCCGACGTGCGAATCATCTGATCGTTCAAATCGCCCAGATATTGCTTCACCAAGTCATAATCGGTGGTGAGCGGGCAGAGTGAGAAAGCCTCACCAGCAAAAATGACTAACCCAATCCGATCATCTTTACGACCATTTACGAACGACTGTGCCACACGCCGGGCCACAGCCAGCCGGGTAGGTGGCAAATCGGTTTCGGTCATCGACGCCGATACGTCTATTGCCAGCATAATATCGATGCCTTCCGATTGTTCATCGCGTCGTTCACGCACAAGTTGCGGGCGGGCCAGTGACACCAGCAACAGGCTTACGCCGGTAAAAACAGCCACCGGAAGCAAATACCGAAGTTTACTTACAAGCGAAAAAGCCGTCTGAAGCCAGTCGGCCCGGCCCGATGCCGCAGCGAGTGGCCCCAGCGACACATTTAGCCGTTGCTGGTTTTTGCGACCTATGTAGTGGCGTAACACAAACAACAACAGCACCGCCGGAATAAACCACAACACACTTGGGTTGGCAAACCGAAAGGCGTGCCATTGCGGTGGGCTAAACCAGTGAAGCGAATACCAGGGCTGCATAATTGCTAAAAATTGGTTTCAGGCCGGTTCAGTTTGAGGTTGCGTTCGCCGATGTTGCAAAACAGCCCGACGACGGCGGTAGGCCACGGTGGCAATATCGCTCAAAACGCGCAGAGCCGACTGCGAGTGTTCCGTAAACACTCCGCCGTAAATCATACGGTCGGCCTCGCGCAGCGCGTTCGTAACGCGTTCATCATTGATACGCTCGGCTATTTCGGGAGTGGTTAGCGACATATAAGGCTGTTTATCAAGCCGCTCAAGGTATTTTTTCCAAAGAACGATGGCGTCGTTGGCAATGTCTGATGCGGTATCTGCGGTAAGGTTTCGGCTAAGTCGATTATAGGTTTTTATAAATCGGATATGCCGCCGATTAAGCCGGTAGAGTCGCCACTGTCGGGCAACAATGCGCCCCAGCAATCCATAGGCCAGCAGAGCCAATGCGCTCAGCCCGGCTATGACAAATACCAGAACGGGGTAATTGAACTGTTGACGAAGCGGAACCAGCGTTGTATTAGCCGCCAGCGTTTGCGCTACCGGCCCGGTTGTTAATTTTGAATGCAGGAAAACCGTGTCGACAGGCGCGTACACGTCTGTGCAATCCGTCGAGCCAATGAGCCGTATTGGGACCTGCAACGTTTGCAGCGAATCGGTTTCAAACGACAACAGCGTATACACAGCACTATCCCGGCTGATTGCCGTTGGGCCGCTGCCAGTAGTTTGCGTGGCATATACGTCAACGGCTCTTACCAGATAGGGCGCAAACTGCCGGGCCGTGTCGGGAAACAGCACATCGACATTAGGCGCGTGACGATACGTCAGCGAATACCTGAACGGCCTTCCGATCTCGATGCTGTCGGTCAGAAACTTGCCAACGGGCTGCGCGTGGGTAGTGAAAAATGAAAAATGAAAAATGAAAAATGAAAGCAGTGCAACGATACGCTGCCCTACTAACGTATCGGTAACACTATGAAGCCATTTTTCACTTTTCATTTTTCACTTATTTTCTCACCCGGAATAATTCTACGAGTTTTGGGACAAAATCTTCCTGTGCATCGAGGGCGAGGTAATTGGCGTTGTATTGGCGGCATAGGCGTTCGAGTCGGGTTTGATTCTGCCGGAAGGTGTCGTGCAGGCGGGTTCTGAACGCAGGCGACGAGGTATTGACCCAGACGGTACGATTCATTTCGGTGTCATGAACCGGAATAATGCCCAGCCGTGGCAGGCTCACTTCGCGCTGATCGTAGAGATGCAACACCACCAGATCGTGTTTTTTTGCCAACGCTTTCAGGTTGTGCTCGTAATGCTGATCGATGAAATCAGACAGCAAAATTACGACACTCCGGCGTTTGAGGGCGTTGAGGGTAAACAGAATAGCTTCCGACAGATTGGTTCGGATCGACTCCGGTTGTAGTCGATACAGGCTCATAATCAGTTGATACCCTGTTTTCATGCCATTAGCCGGTTTGATGTACCGCTCTTTCTGGTCCGAAAAACAATACAGCCCAACGTGGCTGGCCTCGCGAATGGCCGACAGGGCCAATGTACCGCAGATTTCTTTGGTCGCATCCAGTTTGTGCCGGTGGCGCGGACCTACCTGCTGCGACGCACTCACGTCGACCAAAAAGAATACGGTCTGGTCTTTTTCTTCGCGAAAAACCTTCACGAACGTACCATGTCCCTTCGACGATACGTTCCAGTCGATAGCCCGAATGTCGTCGCCATACTGATACGTGCGCAGGTCGGCAAATTCCAGACCGGACCCTTTGAACACCGAACGAAACGAGCCACGTATCTGCGAGTTAACAGCCTTTCGGATGCGAATATCAAAGTTTCGGAGCCGGGCTATGAATTCATTCATACCGAACGAGCGTTAGGTTATTTTAACGAAGATGCCCGAACTTTGCGGACTTTCGCAGCCTTACAAAGGTAACAAGTTCGACACGTCGAACCAGCTTTACTACCCTATGCAACGAATACTGACACTCTTTCTGGTATGGGTTACGATGGCCTGCTCGCCCCCCAACGATGATCGGCCCGATAATCTTATACCCGCCGACCAGATGGCCCGGATTCTGACCGAAATACATATGGCCGAAAGCCGTATTAGCCGACTGAGCCTGGCATCGACCGATTCGGCCAATATGGCGTATAAGCACCTGGAAAAGAAGATATTTACCAAGTTCAAGGTCGACACGGCAGCCTATACCAACAGCTATGTTTATTACTCGTCGCACCCGCGCGAGATGGAAGCCATTTACAAGCGAGTGACAGACAATCTGAAAAAGAAAATAGATACCAAAAAGCCCGCTCGTTCATGAGAATCGGCATTATTGGTGCAGGCATTTCGGGCCTGACTTTAGCATTTGAGCTTCAGCAACGCGGCATTCCTTACCAGATTTGGGAAGCATCTGACCAAGCCGGCGGCTACATTCGCTCCCGGCGCGACGGGCCGTACCTGCGCGAACTCGGCCCCAACTCGCTGCTGGGCGACGCCGATTTACTGGCCTGGCTCGACGGTCTGAGCCTGACGCCCGAACTGGTGTTTGCCAATCCGGTCAGCAAGGCGCGGTTTATTTTCCGAAATGGGCAGTATCGCGCCCTGCCCTCCGGTCCGCCGTCGCTGCTGTTCGGCAATTTTTTTAGCTGGAAAACCAAATGGGCCATGTTTCGTGAGCCTGCTAACCGCACCACGTCGCCCCCCGGCGAAACCCTGGCCGCTTTTTTCCGACGCCGGTTTACTGACGAAATCGTTGACTACGCACTCGGCCCGTTTGTGGCAGGCATCTACGCAGGCGACCCCGAGCATCTGCTGGTTTCGGAAACGTTCCCGCTTCTGTTAGCATACGAACGCGAGTATGGCTCGGTGCTGCGCGGACTGATAAAGAACCAGTCGGCAACCGGTCGGCGGCAGTCGTTCAGTTTCCGGGAAGGCATGCAAACGCTACCCAACGCACTGACTGCCAGGCTCGAAAATTTATCGCTCAAGACACCCATTACCGAAATTGAGCGCGTTGGCAACGGTTGGCGGGTTCAGAGCGTACAGGGAATTGAAACCGTTGACCGGCTTGTGCTGGCCGTTGGCACCGACGCAGCCGCCCGGCTTGTGGCCCCGCACACACCCGGCCTGACCGATGCGCTGCACGGCGTTTCGTATCCGCCTATGACAGCCGTGCATTCGGCCTACAAACGCGCCGACGTGCAGCACCCGCTCAACGGCTTTGGTGGATTGAATCCGCACGTTGAAGGTCGTTTCTGCGCCGGACACATCTGGAGCAGTTCGATTTTTTCGGGCCGCTGCCCCGCCGATGAAGTGCTGTTCACGACTTTTGTGGGCGGAACCCAATCAGCCCGCAACGCCCAGCAGCCCGATGAGATACTGCTGGCTAACGTTCATCGCGAACTGGCCGAAAGTTTCGGTATTCGGGCCAATGCGCCAACGTTCCGGGCAGTTTATCGCTGGGAACGGGCTATTCCACAATACGATGAAGCTATCGTAGCGGTGAAGCATCAGGTCGACGCCCTGGCCGGGCAGAACCTGTTCGTTTGCGCCAACTGGTACGGGGGCGTCTCGTTGGCCGATTGCATTGGTAAGGGCAGGCGGCTGGCCGAAGCGTTGTCGCAACCAATTGATTAAGAATTTTTAATGATTTTCCTGCACAAAAAACAGGTTTTTTGCTGTTCTTGTAGGAGGAGGTCAAAACCGAATAGCAACCCGCTCAATTGCCCGTGAAAGAACGCCTTGTTGTCATACCCACCTACAACGAAATCGAAAACATCGAAGCCATCATTCGTAAGGTGTTCAGTTTGCCCGAACCGTTCGACATTCTGATTGTGGATGATGGTTCGCCCGATGGCACGGCACGGCGCGTTCGCGATTTGCAGGACGAGTTTCCGGCCAACGGCCCGTCGCGCCGGCTGAACCTGCTCGAACGGCGCGGTAAGCTGGGCTTAGGCACGGCTTATATCGACGGGTTTAAATGGGCTCTCTCACGCGGTTATCAGTACCTCTTCGAGATGGACGCCGACTTCTCGCACAACCCCGACGACCTGATTCGGCTCTATCACGCCTGCGCCGACGACGAATCGAACCGGGCTGGTGCACCCCGCGCCGACGTGGCCGTTGGGTCGCGGTATATCAAGGGCGTAAACGTGGTCAACTGGCCTATGGGCCGGGTACTGATGTCATACTTTGCGGGCGTTTATGTGCGCTTTGTCACGGGTATGAACATCATGGACCCCACGGCGGGTTTTGTTTGCTACCGGGCTGATGTACTGGAAGTTATCCTGCACAACCCGATTAAGTTCGTGGGCTATGCATTCCAGATCGAGATGAAGTTTACATGCTGGAAATACGGCTTCCGCATTACCGAAGTACCCATCATCTTCACCGACCGAACGAAGGGCGTCTCGAAAATGTCGTCCAAGATTTTCAAGGAAGCGGTGTTTGGCGTATTGCAAATGAAAATCAGCAGCTTTTTCCGCCATTACATCCCCCGCCGGGAAGAAGCAGTCAAAGCAGAAGAGCCGGTCGATGCGGTGTAGCTGATTTCAACGTCTATCATATTGCTTATTCAACAAAAGAAACAGAGCAGCTTGATATGGATTTGAGAAGATTTTGCATCTTCTGTCTATCACGAGTATTTATCATTTCTATATTCTATGAATAACCTCTTACTTCTGCTAATTTTCTCTATCTCTTTCGGTAAAGCATATGCACAATCCCAAAAGATTACCATCGACGGTACCCAAATCGCTGTACAAGTCTCCGGGTTAGAAACAAGAAAACAAAATGAACCTGTCATTGTGTTTGAAAGTGGCTTTGGGACGCCGATGCAGCACTGGAATCCAATCTTTAATCAGGTGAGCAAGATAGCCCCTGTAGTAGCTTATGATCGACCGGGAATAGGCGATTCTCAACCTGACCAGCAAATGCCTACCGTCAAAAACGTAGCCGATAAACTCAGAAAAGTATTACAGGCTTTACATGTTAAACCACCTTATGTGCTGGTAGGGCATTCCTTAGGCGGAGTTTACGTGCGAGGATTTGCCGTTTATTATCCCCAAGAACTAGCCGGGTTAGTAATTATTGACCCGGCAGATTTCACAGAGACTTATGACCACTTTGGTCAGTATATGTTAGACGTTGGTTTGAGTAAAGCACACGTAGACAGCGTAATGGCTCAGCGCCGAGTTGAGACTTTCAAACCCAATCCTAAAATGCCGACTTCGCTTCAGGAAGAATTACAAATTCTGTTTAATCTTAGACGGTCTGAATTTTCTGAGTTCAATGGCAAACCACTACCTAACATACCTATCTCATTTATAACCAGTGGACGTTTTGAACCCTTTCCCAATGCCAAACCGATTGATGAAGCATTATTCCATTCGAAGACGAAGTTTCGCATAGGGCGTTGGATAAAGTTCGTTGACACGGTACCCAAAGGACGTTTCTTTTACAGTGCAAACGCTGGACACTTTGTTCACCGAGATGACCCAGGCTTGGTAGTCTCAAGTATAGAGTTGGTTCTAAAAGACGCTCAAATGAATACAATGAGTAAGTAACACTAATACTGCTTTTGTGATAAGCCAGTCCCACCCATTTCCGGGCAAACCAATTCAATCCATTCCTTATGGAAAAACATAGCGAAACCACCCTTAAACGTAGGGCATGGTATCAGAAACATACCGAAGACGCCCTGACGCAGTACGAGCCTAAATTCTGGATTATATTTTGGGTTACGGCGGCTGTAGGTGTAGCCTTACAGTATTTGACGGCGGAACATATTGCTCCTTATCTGAATCAGGACGGTCGATTTATACTATCGGTTAGCTGCTTAAGTCTGCCCCTGTTGGCATTACGAAATCTTCATTTACAAGCTTTTACGATTTTAGGCATTAGTTTGGTTAGTATTGTATGGTAAAGCATCATCTAACACAGATTCTCTCTTAAAACAGCGATAAACCATGAAACAAACAGAATTTTTCAAGCCAATGAATAAAATGTGGATTCAACTGAAAAAGTTTTTTAAGGATGTAATCCAAGGCCGGGTTAAGATTGACATTCACAGCTTGTCCTAAGATCACTTAGAAGTTATTTGAGTTGCCAACAGTCACTTTACAAGGGCTTGACAGCGTAGCGTCGGTAGCCCAATAAATCTTCCCCTTGCCCGGCCAGGCTCTTACTACGCTTAAGGACTAAATCCCCAAACTTTCCTGAAAGCGCGAAAAGTGTTCTTCACTCACATCAATCGCCACTCGTTTGTGCTGACTCGTGTGGCCCGAAACAATCGCTACTCCCGACTTGGCAACGCCTAATTGCTTCGCCAGAAACTCAACCAAATAGGCGTTGGCCTTACCATCCTGCGCCGGGGCTTTAATCTTCGCAGTGAGCAGCTTTTCGCGGCCTGACCCGGCAGCATCGTAGAACAACATATCTACTTTGCTGCCAGGTTTTACTTTCAGGCTGATGGTCATTTTGCCAACTGACTTGCCAGCGTGGCAATGCCCTCATCAAAGCTGTGGGGGTCATAGCCGAGCACCGTGCGGGCTTTGTCGATGATAAACCCTGTACGCGGAGGGCGACGGGCGGTTTGTTTGAACGTAGAAGCATCGGCCATCGTAATCAGCGACTTGTCGAGACCGAAGTAATCGGCGGTTTGAATTGCCATTTCGTAGGGTGTCAGCACCTCTTTGCCCGAAATGTTGAAGATACCTTCGGCCTGTTGGGTAGCAATCAACGCACATCCTTGTGCTAAATCTTCGGCCAGCGTTGGGCTGCGAAACTGATCGGTCACGACCTTGATTTTTTTGCCATCTTCGAGCGATTTCTTGACCCACAAAATGATGTTGCTGCGGCTCATGTCATGGGCAATACCATATACCAGCACCGTGCGGGCAATGCCCCACCGGATACCGCTGTGCCGTACTACTTTCTCGGCGGCATACTTGCTCCAGCCGTAGAAGCTGATGGGATTCGGTTCGGCGGTTTCGTCGTAAGGACCGGCGGCACCGTCGAAAATAAAATCGGTCGAAACGTGGCAAAGAAACGCGTTGGTTTGCTGACAGGCTTCCACGATGTATTCGGTAGCCGATACATTCTGTGCCCAGCAGGCATCTTTGTCCAATTCGCACTTATCCACATCGGTCATGGCTGCGCCGTGGATAACCGCATCGGGCCGCACCTCGGCCAGCGTATCGAGCACCTGCTGCCGGTCGGTAATATCCATCGACCGATACGTATACCCGTCGGAAAAAGGTAACCGATTTTGCCCGCGAGCAGTAGCTATCAACTCAACATCAGCTTGTTTCGCAAGCAGGTCGACCAATTTTTGGCCCAGTAGCCCATTGGCACCAGTAATCAGAATTTTTGTCATATCGTAGCGAAGGCGCAAACAGCCGAAGCCTGCCTGCACCTAAAATTTATAGCCGTAGCGTTTCGTAATCTTCTTTTTCTTCACCCACTTACCCGAAACGCCCATGCGTATGTCCTGTAAGGGACGGTTCACTGAATTGCCCGGTTGTTTCGCAATGCTGTCAACAACGGCCAGGCCATCAACAACTTCGCCAAAAACGGTGTATGTCCCGTCTAAATGCGGAGTTCCACCGAGGGTTTTGTATGTCTGCTTTTGCGCGTCGGTAAACACGCGGCTGACCGAGCGGGTGCGTCCGCGCTCAATTTGCTGCTGCAACTCATCATCAGTCCAAGTGCGGCCCTGCACGATGTAGAACTGGCAACCACTCGACGCTTTTTCAGGATTATTGTCGCGGGCAGCGGCCAGCGTACCTTTTTTATGAAACAGTTCGGGCACTATCTCGGCGGGTACTTTATAGCCATTCTCGCCGTCTCCGAGCAATTGACCGGGCTGAGCCATACGCGAACCAGGGTCGCCCCCCTGAATCATAAATCCCTGAATAACCCGGTGAAACAGCAAACTATCGTAGAACCGCTCATTAGTCAGTCTAATGAAGTTTTCCTTGTGTTTCGGCGTCTGATCGTATAACACCAGTCGCATGGGGCCATATTTTGTTGTGAGCGTTACCAAAAAATCTTTCTTTTTGCGATTTTGAGCCGAAACGAGGAACGGGAGAAGAAAGAAAAGAAGCAGGACTGTTTTTTTCATAAAGCCGGATATCATCTTCCGTAAGCAGGTGAATTAATTCACCTGCCTACGGAAGCAAAACCTGATTTTGAAATACGTCTTTCAGCCGCTGATCGTGTGTCACCACAATCAGACTGGCTCCGATCTGCTCCGATTGCTGACGCAGCAGCGATACCACACGAGCTGTATTCTCATCATCGAGACTCGACGTTGGCTCATCGGCCAGAATCACGTCGGGCTGATTCATCACCGCGCGGGCAATGCTCACGCGCTGTTGTTCGCCCTGACTCATCTGATTCGTTTTCTTACCAAGATAGTCTGCAAAACCCAACTGTCCAGCCAGTTCGCGGGCGCGGGCTTTGTTCTGCGGCTTATTGGCTAAATAATTCGCCATTAGCAGGTTATCGATCACAGATAGCGAACTGACGAAGTGCGGTTTCTGGTATACGATGCCAACGTGTTGCGCCCGAAATGCTGCCGTTTCGGCCACGCTGAGCTGGGTCAGGTCGGTTTGATTGATGATAACCGAGCCGCTTTGGGGCTGCAATAGCAACGCCAGCAGGTGCAGCAACGTGGTTTTTCCCGTTCCCGACCGGCCCAGAATCAGCAAAGCTTCGCGGTCGGCACACTGAATGTCGGGAAACGAAAACGGTTTGGCGGGGTCGTAGGCAAACGTAAGTTGGCGCGTAGCAAGCATCGGTTCAGAACGATTGTCCACAAAAATAGGCAAAAGACGTAAGTTTGCGGTAAACACTTTCCACCGTGAAACGCATCGCCTTGTTTGCTTCGGGTTCAGGCTCGAATGCCGAAAAAATAGCCCAGTATTTTGCCAACGGCACCGACGTTGAGATTACGCTTGTTCTGACCAATAATCCGAAAGCGGGCGTTATCGAGCGCAGTAGGCGGGGATTTGGCTGCGGGCTGCACGTACCCGTGCTGACATTCGACCGAGCCGCGTTTCATGAGAGCGACCGAATTATAAAAATTCTTAAAAATCAGCAGATTGACCTGATTGTGCTGGCTGGTTTTATGTGGCTCATACCAGCCGGTTTAGTTCGGGCGTTTCCGAATCAGATGGTGAATATCCATCCGGCTCTGCTGCCCAGATTTGGCGGAAAAGGCATGTATGGTCATCACGTCCATGAGGCCGTAGTAGCGGCTGGCGAAACTGAATCGGGCATTACCATTCATTACGTGAACGAACACTACGACGAAGGGCAGGTTATTTTTCAGGCCCGCTGCCCTGTATCGGCCACCGACACGCCCGACGACGTTGCCCGTAAGGTGCAGGCACTCGAACACGAACATTACCCGAAGATTGTGGAAACCATTCTCCGCGAACTATCATGAAAACAAACCGAAAGTCCACAATCATTGCGCTTTTCATTGTTCATTTTTCACTTTTCATTTTTATCGGCTGCTTCCGGCCTATCGTGTATCTGCAAAACAGCCCCAACTACCCCGTTGCAATATTCTACGACAACCAACGCCCCGACCGTCCGTTTGAACCCATTAAAGAGTTAGAATCGACTGAAGAAGTGCCGCTGGAAAGTCGGCAAACGGCCAACAGGCGAATGTTGAGCCGGGGCAATGATATGCAGCAGAAAGAACTTTTATTGGCCCGGCTGACGATAGAAGCCAAAAAACTCGGTGCCGATGCGCTCGTTGGGGTTCGGTACAAATACTACACCACTCAAACCCATAATGGTTTTCTGCTAACGGGTTTAGCCGTGCGCTACCGAAAAGAAGAAATTGTTAGTCAATGAGTTAGAATAGCAAAAACCGGGCTGCTGACCCGGTTTTACTGTTTATAGCACTATCACTTTACTTCCTCATAATCAACGTATTCACCTCCTTTAAAACGCGTATCCGTTTGCGGGGGGCGATTGTCGACACGAATGTTGCCTTCGCGGTGCGAACCCCGGCCCGGTTGTTTTTGCTGTTTCACCAATTGCCGCCCTACGAGCAAATAGAAAACAAACCGACGCACAGGCGGTACGAACAAGATAATAAGCGTCAGAATGAACAGATATTTGAGCAACATAGCTGGGTGTCGTTAATAACCAATAAACGTAGCGGAATCGGGTTTAGTTTTATTACCTCTTCTGTAAGGGATCGAATTAATTCGGTCCCTTACAGAAGAGCGGCTATCGCCCATACAAGGCTTTTCCGGCGGCTTCATACTTATCGCCTGCCGACCATTGCGGGCGCGTGGTGCGGTTGGCAATCAGGCGGGCCGCATGAGCATATGCCTGACAGAATTTCTGTACATAATTAAAATCCAGCGACTCCGGGTTGTCGATAGCCTGATGGTAGTACTTACCAATTTCCTCGTTAAAAGCTTTAAAGCCGGCTGAAAATGTTGGGGCTGGAATGCCCTTAGCCGCGAAACTCACATTGTCGGAGCGGTCGAACAGCCCCTGTTCGGGGGCGGGTTCGGCAAATACGCCCAGCCCAGCCGCTTTGGCCCCGGCTTCGATTTCGGCTCGCGCACCCGTGCGTTCGAGACCGATTACCGAAACGACGGTGGTGTCGTTATACCCGGCACCGTCGGTATTAAGGTCGAAAATTGTTTGTTTCAACGGCACCAACGGATGTTCGGCATAGTAGCTGCTGCCGAGTAAACCCACTTCTTCGCCGGTCAGGGCCAGCACCAGCACAGAGCGTTTGGGACGCTGTTGCGACAACGCTTTGGACGCAGCCAGAATTGCCACCGTGCCGAAGGCATTGTCGCGTGCGCCGTTAAAAATACTATCGGATGGCGGGTAAGCGTTACCGCCCTGTTTGCCTACGCCAACGTGGTCGAAGTGGGCCGACAATACCACGTACTCGTCTTTCAGTTTAGCGTCGGTGCCTTCAATGATGCCCGCAACATTGGCCGAAGGCGCAGGAATGCGGGGCCGCCCCGACGTTTGGAGCATCAGCGACATGCCAGGCTCTTTCAGGTGCTTAAACTGATTGTTGGCATTGTTAAGCCACAAATGCGCCATTGCCGATGAACCACCCGAAGGCAGCGTAATCTGTTCACGACTAAAATATTGATTGACAAAGCCCCACGGAATCGACTCGGAGTAAAGTTCAATGAGGGCAGCCGCGCCCTTTTCAGTAGCTAATTTTCGTTTCTGACGCGAAGCCCGGAAAATTTCGCCCGGTCCTTTGGCTTCAGGCGAACCGCCCTGCGCTATCAAAATCCGGCCTTTCACGTCGCGGCCTTTGTAACCATCTTCGCCATCGGTCAGGCCGTAGCCTACGTACACTACATCGCCCGATACGTCGGCGGGGCCACCGGCCATCACTGCCAAATCTTTGCCCAATTCGACCTTATCACCGCCAATAATCATACTGGCCGATGTAGCCGCCACCACTCGCTCGAACGGAATGCGCTGTAAATAATCGCCGTTATCGCCAGCGGGTTTCAGGCCCAGTAGCCGAAACTGCTCGGCAATATAGCGGGCGGCTGCCAGATTGCCGGGGTCGCCGGTTCGCCGGCCCTGCAACTCGTCGGAAGCCAGAAAACGGGTATGGACTTCAATTTCAGTGCGGGTTAGCGAAAATTCGGGCAGTTTTGCTACCACTGCTGGCTGGCTGGCGTTGGGGCGCGGAGGTGCTTTGGTGGCTCTGTTTTGCGCGTGGGTGAGCATGGTCAGCGAAAGGCCAGTTAGCAAAAACAGGGATGTTTTTGTTTGCATGATGATTGGGTTTATTCCGTAAAAATACAGAAAAGCCGTACTTTCGTTTTGCTTTTTACTGGTATGCCGCTGCGTTTATCCCGCTTCTCCTCGTCCGAAAAATACTACCTGATTGGTGCCGCCGGGCTTTTGTTGCTGTACGTTTTGCCGTATGCATGGCTCGGCGAAGGCGCACACCTGACCATTCACGATAACTTAGACAGCGATTTTCTGTACCTCTACCTGCTGAAAATCAACAATACGGCCTTCGATTTTCGGCTCGATACCATTATCCCGAATATGATGAGTGGGGGGCCATCGAACGGCATTCCGCGCTCGGCCTTCCGAACGGGGCTGAATTTCGAGGTATTGTCGTTTTATCTGCTCCCGCCCTATCTGGCGCAGGTGCTGAATTTCGCGGCTGTGCACGGCATTGGTTTCGTGGGCATGTATGCGCTGCTGCGTCGGTACGTACTGCCGGAGCCGGGTTGGGCCTTCGTGCGGGTGGCGGTGGCTCTGCTATTCGCGCTGGTGCCGTGCTACATAGTGCATGGCGCATCGGTAACGGGGCAACCGCTGCTGCTGTTCGCCTTTCTGAACCTGCTCAACCACCGCGCCCGCCCAACCAACTGGCTTATTATTGTACTGTTTCCGTTCTACTCATTTTTCGTTTGGGCAGGGCTGTTTATCTGCGTAGCACTGGGCCTGATTGGAGCCGTAGCGATGCTCCGTCAACGATTCATTAACTGGCATTATGTGGGTGGGCTGGCGTTGCTGGCCGTTTTATACGTAGCCAGCGAATGGCAACTGATTTACGGCTTTATCAACCAGACGTACATTTCACAACGCACCGAATTCGATTACAGCCGCTTACGACCAATGCACGTGGGCGACAGTTTGCGCCGGTCAGCCGATTTATTTGTCTGGCCGATGTTCAATACCGGCGCGTTTCTGACGCTCGGCATTCTGGGCACCGCCGGGCTGGGTGCCTGGCTGGCCTATCGCCGTGGCGACCGGCGGGCGGTTGGGTGGTTGCTGGGCTTGCCCGTGCTGGCCGGGCTTATCTGCCTGCTTCACGGTTTCTATCACTACCTCGTCGTGTGGCTTGGCAACGGTTCGCTGGGGATGAACTTCCGCGTTTTCCAGTTCGACCGCTTTTATTTTCTGCTTCCCACACTCTGGTTTATTCTCTTCGCGATGGCGTTGCGGGCACTATCGGGACAGCAGCGAAACAAGCCGCGTGCCATTACTTCGAGTAATAATATTCGGCTGGTTTCGCTGCTGTTGGCCGGGCAGTTCGTAGTAATGGTTTATGCCAACAAGGAATGGCGCATCAACGTCGGTAAACTGTTCGGCGCGGTTACGGAAGCGGAGCAGCCCTCCTACCGGGCCTTTTTCGCCGAGAAGCAATTCACGAAAATTCGTACTTTCATTGGTCGTCCACCCGAAAGTTACCGGGTTATCTGTCTGGGTATGCACCCCTCCGTAGCGCAATACAACGGTTTTTATACGCTCGACAGCTACCAAAATAATTATCCCCTGCCCTACAAACACGCCTTTCGCCGAATCATCGCTCCCGAACTGGCGAAGGGATCGAAAAAAATGCGAACGTACTACGACGCTTACGGGTGCCGGGTATATTTGTACACAGCCGAACTGGGCATGAATTACCTGTTTGGCAAAACCAGCAACGCGGCTGTTAACAATCTAAAAATCAACGCAAACGCCCTAAAAGAAATGGGCGGGCAGTATGTCATTTCCGCCGTACCGATTCGGAATGCATCTCAAAACCAGCTCCGGCTCGAAAGCATTTTCAACGATTCGGAAAGTTATTGGAAAGTTTGGCTGTACCGGGTTTTGTAGAGTTGGCTATTCGTTAAAAAGCCGATTCAGCCAGCCAACAAACCGCTGGCAGAGGTGGGCGTTGTGGTCGAGATAGGTTTTGGTCAGGGCCATTCCCATCGGTGTACCGGGGTCTACCTGCCAGGCAAGCCATGTATGAATATGGGCCTTTGCGCGGTGAAGTTCGGGGTTATAACAACGCTCAATACCTTCTTTTTCGACTTGATTGAGTATTTCTATCACGATTGGCTCAAGCCTATCGTCCGGTGGTATCAGATGCCGGGCAAAATCTTCCAGCATGCCCGATTTCAAATTGTCGGGCATAAGCCAGATACCGATTTTAGGATAGATGTCGTGTGCGTGATGAATAAAACCTTCAGGGTCTGGCATTTCGGGTAGGCTGTAGCCGGACTTACCCAATATCGTTTTTAAACTTTGCCATCGTTCCTGCAAATTCTGATCGGCATCCAGAACGACACCAACCGTTTTGATTGCTTCCTGCCTAATATCAAGCGGTAAACGTTTGAGGACGCGGCTGTCGCTCTGGTTGTCAATCACATCGAACGTTTCGGCAACCTTGTATTTTTCGCAGATGGCCCAGATAACATGTTGATCATCATTGCCTTCTACCAGCAATTTGGCATTGAACTTCTCCTGTATCTGCATCTTAGCGCACTTCGATATTGTATTCTACGGCGGTTTCTAATTCTTCGGGCGAATAATCCACAGCCCGAATCATATCATTATGCAGTTGCAGACGAATTGCTTTTCCAGCTTCATTGGGGTTTTTCTGCTTTGCCAACATCGCCGTAAATGAGCGAATGGTATCACTGCTATGCGTTGTGGCAAAGACCTGAATATTTAGCCGTTCGGCAAGGTCAAAAATAATTTCCCACAGTTTTTCCTGAACGGAGTAGTGCAGACCGTTTTCAAATTCGTCAATAAGGAGATAGGTGCCGTCACATGTAACCATAGAAAGAACTACAGAAAAAACTCGGCCAACACCATCACCCATGCTTGACAGGCTTCGCTTTTGTCCTAAGTTTAACCTAACTATCGGTTTACCATCCTCAACGACTCTGAAGTCTTCGATTCGGGGTTCGATTATTTTTAAAGCATTTAGCACTTCGTCCTCTTTTGTAAGAGCAATTCTACTATATAAAGATTCTATAGACTGTTGTGTTTGGTTTTTGGCGTCAACATACTGAAATTGAAGTGGTTCATTTATTCTTTCTGGCATTAAGCCCTCAAAGAAAATCTGACTATTCAAGGCATATATTGCTTGGCGGAAATTATTCCTAAACAACCGGACCTCAAACCTGAATTCACGTTTTTCAAGATCCTCTTCGCTTTCAGCTTTGATATACTCAATAATTTCTCTACCCGTAGAGTCAGAATTCAACGTTTTATAAGCCTTATTAAAATCAATTTGCAAGTTTCGTTGCTGGTAATTTTCTTCTTGAGCAATTTCGCCTATGTAAATACCAGAATAAATCCCTTTGGATTGTGGGGAAAAAAACGTTGGCAGGTAATCTGTATACAAGCTGCTTATTGACAAAAGATTACTTTCAAGAACAGACGAACTTCTTGACAAATTGATTGATTGATATTCTCCTCGACGTTGCAACAACGATTTAATTGTTGTCATTTCGTCACGATCAGATGCAAAAATTGCCACCGCTTCCAGCACCGACGTTTTTCCCGTATTGTTCTTACCTACCAGCAAATTAACCCGGCCTAACTTCTCGATAGTGAGGTGGCGGAGGTTGCGGTAATTGCGGATTTCGAGTGATCGTAGCATACGTTTCGCAAACAATGAGTCGCTAAACTACAAAGAGTTGGGCGCATCTTCTAAACGATGCTTTTGCCGGAATTAGACCTGTTTCTCCTTCAACTTCTTGTACAACGGCACCGTGCTGCATGGTTCGCCGAACATGAGCGTCTGCACCACTGGGCGTAGCACCCGCGTTAGTTCGACGTAGGCCGCCGTAGGTACGGGAACTTTTGAACACCCTTTTACCACTATGCGGGCATTGGTATAATCGGCAGGATTGATCCGGGCAATGGCGTCGAAGTAGAGTTTTTCTTCCAGGTCGGTCAATGACCCGAATACAACTGTGTTGGCGTAGGGTTGCAGGTGCAATGTCAGCAGCATATACGCCCAGGTCGGAACGATGGCATCTTCGGAGCAGGTCAGGGCTACGTTTTTTCCGGCGTATTGGCTCCAGTCGTGTTCTTTCAGAAATGCCCGGAAGTCTTTCTCCTTCAGAATCAGGCCCATGAACAGGTTGTCTTTCAGGTCGTAAACCACCCGTTCGCCCGGATGATAATATTCTTCCAGATCAAGCGTCACTAAGCCGCTGTTGGCTACCCGGTTTATAATCTCCGTTTCCATCCGTCTCAGTATTTTTTGTTACTTTTGTTCCTATATTTTTTTGCGAATCTACTTAGACAACAGGCCCATGAAATTTATCGTTTCCTCGTCCGTCCTTCTGAAAAATCTGCAACACATCAACGGCGTGGTGGCTACCAATCCCATCGTACCGATTCTTGAGAATTTTCTCTTTAAAATAGATGAAGGAACCCTGACCGTAACGGCGTCGGACCTGCAAACGACCATGACTACGCAGATTCCGGTTGAAGCCAGCGAAAGCGGAGCCATTGCCATTCCGGCCAAATTATTGCTCGACACGCTGCGGAGCCTGCCCGAACAACCCGTTACGATCAATATCGATACCGATACCTTCGGCACCGAAATTCTGACCGATAATGGCCGCTACAAACTCTCCGGCGAAAACCCGATTGACTTCCCGAAACTACCTACGGTTACGAAAACGATGTCGCTCGACGTACCGTCGGATGTGTTGCTAAGTGCCATCAATAATACCGTTTTCGCTACCAGCACCGACGACCTGCGTCCGGCAATGACGGGCGTTTACCTGCAACTAAGCACCGACAACGCAACTTTCGTAGCCACCGACGGGCATCGGCTCATCCGCTACCGCCGTACCGACCTGAGCGCATCGGCCAGTACGTCGCTGATTGTGCCGCGCAAGGCGTTGCAACTGCTGAAAGCGTCGCTGCCCGAAGGCGTACCCGTTGCGGCAGAGTTCAGCCAGTCGAACGCGTCGTTTACGTTTGGCCCGACACAACTGATTTGCCGGTTAATCGATGAGCGTTTTCCCGACTACGAAAACGCAATCCCGACCAACAACCCCAATATAATGACCATTGGCCGAACCGATCTGCTCAACTCGCTGAAGCGGATTATGATCTACGCCAACCGCACCACGCACCAGATTCGGCTTTCGCTCAAAACCAATGCGTTGACCATTTCTGCCGAAGACCTCGACTACTCGAACGAGGCCAACGAGAAGCTGCTCTGCGACTACGATGGCGATGCGATGGAAATTGGTTTCAACGCCAAGCTAATGGCCGAAATGCTCAGCAACCTGAGCGCGAAAATGGTCACGCTCGAACTATCGGCCCCGAACCGCGCCGGTCTGCTTATCCCCGCCGACAAAGAAGAAAATGAAGATATTCTGATGCTGGTAATGCCAGTAATGTTGAATACATACGCGTAAAAGAGTGATGAGTGATGAACGATGAGTGATGAGTTTGCTGACGCCGGTGTATTTCCTCTTGCGTCAGCAAACTCATCACTCATCGTTCATCACTCATCACTAATTTCTCATGGCAAAGCGTTCTGCTCCGGCTCTCGTTTTTATTTTTATTACGCTGCTCATCGATGTAACGGGACTGGGAATCATTATTCCCGTTGTTCCGAAACTCCTCGAACAACTTATTGATGGTAATCTGAGCCAGGCCGCCAGCTACGGCGGCTGGTTGACGTTTGCTTACGCAGCCATGCAGTTTATTTTCGCGCCCGTGCTGGGCGGCTTAAGCGACCGGTATGGACGCCGGCCCGTGCTGCTGTTTTCACTGTTCGGGTTTGGGCTTGATTATGTGCTGACGGGTTTTGCGCCGAGTATTGGCTGGCTGTTTCTGGGACGCATCTTTGCGGGCATCACCGGTGCCAGTTTCACCACCGCCAGCGCGTATATTGCCGACGTTAGCCCACCCGAAAAACGCGCTCAGAATTTTGGGCTGGTTGGTGCAGCTTTTGGGGTCGGTTTTATTCTCGGCCCTGCCCTGGGTGGTATGCTGGCACAGTTCGGCCCCCGAACACCGTTTTTCGTGGCGGCAGGGTTATCGTTTGTCAACTTCCTGTACGGTCTGTTTGTGCTGCCCGAATCGCTCGCGCCCGAAAATCGCCGGGCGTTCGACTGGAAACGGGCCAACCCGATTGGTACGCTGGCACGGCTGGGGCATTACCCGGTTATTCTGGGGTTGGTCGCGTCGCTGGTACTGATTTATATTGCCGGGTTCTCGGTGCAGGGCACGTGGACGTTCTATACGATGGAGAAATTTAAGTGGAACGAACAAACCGTAGGCTGGTCACTGGCAATGATTGGCCTGTGCTTCGCTATCGTGCAGGGTGGCCTTACCCGGATTATTATCCCGAAACTTGGTCAGCAGCGGTCGGTATATGTGGGGTTGATGTTCTCGGCCATTGGGTTCGCGCTCTTTGCTGCGGCCACACAAAGCTGGATGATGTTTGCCTTTATGGGCGTTTATGCGCTCGGCGGCATTGCGGGGCCATCGATTCAGGGCATTATTTCAACGCAGGTGCCAGCCAACGAGCAGGGCGAAGTGCAGGGCGCACTCACCAGTTTAGCCAGCACTACGTCGATCTTCGGCCCGCTGATTATGACCAATTTGTTCTCGTATTTCACCAGCAATAACGCCCCGGTTTATTTTCCCGGTGCACCTTACGTGCTGAGTGCTATTCTGACCGTTATTAGCGCGTTTTTGGCGTGGCGCGGGTTTCGGAATCCAAAGGTGGCCGTTGCCCCCGCAACCGCGCCAGCACCGGCTGAATCGTATCGCGCTCAACCCGAAGAATAACCAGCAAAAACAGCCCAAACAGGGCCAGATGGACCGGCACGGCTATCCACAAATTCGCTATTGGAAATTGCTGCGAGAGCCAGATCAATGCCCCCGCCCCCAGCACATAGCCCGCTGCCGAACGTAGGTCATACGGCACGGGGTAATGCCGTTCGCCCAGCACATAACACAGAGCCATCATCACAAATGTAGACGCGAGAAACGCCCAAGCACAGCCCAAATAGCCAATTCTCGGAATCAGCACAACGTTGCCCAACACCGTAACGGCCAGCCCGACCACGGTTATCAGCGTGCCAAACCGGGTTTTGTCGCTGAGTTTGAACCAGAATGAGATGTTGTAGTAGACGCCCAAAAACAGGTTTGCCAACAGCAAAATCGGTACAATATCCAACCCCACCCGATACATGGGCGACCGCAGCATCAGCAACCCCACCGCGTCGAGGTTCAGACTAACACCCACCCACAGCAGTACGCATACGATTACAAACCATTTGGTAACACGGGCCAGCAAGCCGGGTGCATTTTTGTCTTCTGCCTGAGAGAAAAAGAACGGATCAGCCGCGAATTTGAACGACTGAATGGCTAAACTCATAAACACCGACAGTTTATAACAATTGCCGTAAATACCTACGGCATCTTCGGTGCTCAGACCAGGATAAAACCCCTCTGGAAGCCAGTGCATCAGCACTATTCGGTCAGTGAGCGTGTTAAGCAAACCGGCCAGCGTGGTCAGCATAAGCGGGAACGAATAAACGACCAACGACCGCACGTCGTTGCGCCGGAGTTGAAACCGGAATTGGCTCAGCACGTCGCGCAACAGCCAGAAATACAATGCGTTGGCTATCAGGTTAGCTAAGAAGATATAGCCCGGCCCAACAGCGGGGTCGTAGAACAAGCGCACGAACGGCTGAAGAATCGGAAGGTATTTACCGGCGTAAACGTCGCGGCAAAACAGCAGGAAGAAAAAGTTCAACCCTACCATTACGATTACATTCGTGATCTTCGCCAGCACGAACTGCCGGGCACGGTTTTCGGCACGCAGCCGGGCAAACGGAATTGCCATAAAGGCATCGATGGCTACCAGCAGAGCTACCCAGCGAATAAATGGTTCCTGCCCCCGATAGTCGAGCCACTCTGCGATTTGGGGCGTCAGAATAAAAATGACCGTGGTGAAAACCAGCGTAATAACCATTACAAGGCTCAACGTATTGTTGAAAGCCGCGTCGCGCTGTTCGGCATTTTCAGTTCCTTTAGCGCGGGCAGACGTTCGGAAAAAGGCCGTTTCGAGGCCAAACGTATAAATCGCCAGCATCAGGGCCACGTAAGAATACAACACCACGTTCGACGACAATTCGCCCGGTTTGGTAAATACTGCCGTTTGCAGCGGCACCAGCGCGAAGTTTATCATGCGCGGTACAATGGTACTCAGGCCATACAGAGCCGTATCGCCCGCCAGTTTTTTAAAGGCACTCATTCAGCACGGGGAGTTGCCCGCTTACGTAATCGGGCCAACAAAGTTACGGCGTTTGGTTATCTTTGCATGGTAGGCCGAAACAGGCTCCGGCTGTTTCGTGTCGTGTGCTTAACTTCTTCTGAAGCAGTCGGAGCCTGTTTCGGCCAAACGCATGTCTTCCAAAATATCTTCCGCATTAATTTCCGTCTACTACAAAGACGGCCTTGAGCCGCTGGTTCAATTGCTTCACCAACAGGGCGTTAAACTTTATTCAACAGGAGGCACCCAGTCGTTCATCGAACAACTGGGCATTCCGGTAGTGGCTGTTGAGGCTATTACGGGCTACCCATCGATTTTTGGCGGACGGGTAAAAACGCTGCACCCGGCGGTGATGGGCGGCATTCTGTACCGGCGTGATGTAGACAGTGATCTCGAACAGGCTCAAAAGCACGAGATTCCGCCCATCGATATGGTCGTGGTCGATCTGTATCCATTTGAGGAAACGGTAGCGTCAGGCGCATCGGACGAAGACATCATTGAAAAGATTGACATCGGCGGAATTTCGCTGATTCGGGCGGCTGCCAAAAATCACAACGATGTACTTATCGTATCCTCACGCGACCAATACGCCGATGTTGTGAAACTGCTGACCGAAAAAGATGGCAGCACCGACCTCGCCGACCGTCGGCAGTATGCGGGCGCGGCCTTTCGGGTCACGTCGCAGTACGACACGGCTATTCAGACCTATTTCAACCCCGCCCCCGTCCCCTCCCCATTAGGGAGGGGTGAAGACCATCCAAGAACAGCCCCCCTCCCTAACGGGGAGGGGACGGGGGTGGGGTTGCGCTACGGCGAAAACCCGCACCAGCAGGCTACATTCTACGGCGATTTGGATGCTATGTTCGACAAACTACACGGTAAAGAATTGTCGTTCAATAACTTAGTCGACGTTGATGCCTGCGTCGGGCTGATTGATGAGTTCAGCGAAACAACGTTTGCCATTATCAAGCACACCAATGCCTGTGGCATTGCTTCGGCATCGACCCCGAAAGAAGCTTATCTGAACGCGCTGGCCTGCGACCCGGTTTCGGCTTTCGGAGGTGTCGTGATTACCAACGCGCCGGTTGATCTGGAAACTGCTGAAGAGTTGAACAAACTGTTCATGGAAATCCTGATTGCACCCGACTTCGCGCCCGAAGCCCTCGATCTGTTACGCTCGAAGAAGAACCGGATTCTGCTAAAACGCAAGCCCGCTGAACTGCCATCGAAGTTAGTCAAAACCATTTTGAACGGCCTGCTCGAACAAGACAAAGACAACCAGACCGAAACCGCCGACCAGTTTAAGACCGTTACGCTCAAAAGCCCCACCGACAGCGAGTTACGTGCGCTGGAGTTTGCGCTCAAAGTCTGCAAACACACCAAGTCGAACACCATTGTGCTGGCAAAGGAAAATCAGTTGCTGGCGAGTGGCGTGGGGCAAACCTCACGCGTCGATGCGTTGCGGCAAGCCATCGAGAAAGCACGTGCATTTGGCTTCGATCTGACCGGAGCCGTAATGGCGTCGGATGCGTTTTTCCCCTTTCCCGACTGCGTTGAAATAGCGCATCAGGCGGGCATTACGGCGGTGGTGCAGCCCGGCGGTTCTATCCGCGACCAGGATTCTATCGACTACTGTAATCAGCACGGCCTGGCAATGGTGACTACGGGCGTGCGACATTTTAAACATTAACTGTGATTCGTCGGATTATACTGACTGACTATGATTTTATTGATTCACTGCCGAAGGCGAAATAATCATAGTCAGTCAGCATAATCCGATGAATCACAGTTCAGAAGTCTATTTATGCGCCTGCTCTACACCCTTTATTGTGGCGTTTATTTTGTTGCGCTGTATATCGTGCTGTTTCCGATTCAGTTCGTGTTTTTGCAACGCGAAGCATGGAAGCCGATTGCGCATAAAATCAACTATCTCTGGGGAAGCCTGTTTTTTATCGGCGCGGGGATTCCGGTGCGTATCGAGCATCGGTTTCGGCCCGACCCCAAACAGGTGTATGTATTTTGTGCCAATCACTTTTCCTACTTAGACATTCCTGCAATGGGCGTTGTCATTAAAAACTACTACGCTTTTGTTGGGAAAAGTGACGTGAAACATATTCCATTGCTGGGCTATATGTTTGCCAAACTGCACCTTCAGGTCGACCGTGACCGGCCCAACAGCCGCGCCTATTCGCTGGCAAAGTCGATCCGAACGCTGGCGTCGGGCCGGAGCATCGTGATTTTCCCGGAAGGCGGCATTCGCGCTCCGCATCCGCCCCAGATGGTGCCGTTTAAGGATGGCGCATTTGTAATGGCGATTCAGCAACAGGTGCCTATTGTGCCGGTAACATTACTAAATAACCACCAGATTTTGCCCGATAAAAAGAAAGTCAGAATGCACTGGCAACCGCTGCGGGCTATTGTTCACCCGCCTATCGATACAAAAAACCTGACGCAAAACGACGCAACATGGCTAAAACAGGAAACGTATCGTATTATTGATGCCGAGTTGACAAAGGCATCAGCCGTGCAGGTTTAAACGAATCTTTTCTTATGCAAGTGACCCCCGAAATGCTGCAAAAAATTGCTCATCTGGCCCGGCTGGAGGTACATCCCGACGAAGAAACCGACCTGCTGCAAAGTCTGAACGGTGTACTGACCTGGATGGAGCAACTCAATGAGGTAGACACCACGGGCGTGGAGCCATTGACGCACATTTCTGCTGAAATCAACGTGCTGCGCGATGATGTGACAGGTACTCACCTGCCCCGCGAACAGGCACTCCAAAACGCTCCCCGGCAAAATGGCGTTTTCTTTGAAGTGCCGAAAGTGCTCGACTAATTCACACCGACCAATCTGTTATGGAACCATTCTCCTCCCGCATCGATCTTGCCCCGCTCACTGAAGCCATCGGTGCTATCCGAGCCGAAGTCGGTAAAGTTATCGTTGGTCAGCAACAAACCATTGATTTGCTGCTGACGGCCCTGCTCGCCGACGGACACGTGCTGATCGAGGGCGTTCCAGGCGTGGCAAAAACGCTTACAGCCAAGTTGCTGGCAAAAACGCTCTCGGTGGGTTTCAGCCGGATTCAGTTTACGCCCGATTTGATGCCGTCGGATGTATTGGGCACATCGGTGTTTCAACCTAAAACCGGCGATTTTTCGTTTCGGCAGGGGCCGATTTTCTCGAATCTGGTGCTGATTGACGAAATCAACCGCGCGCCAGCCAAAACACAGGCCGCGCTGTTTGAGGTTATGGAAGAACGGCAAATCACGAACGATGGCACTACTTACCCGCTTGATGAGCCGTTTATGGTGCTGGCAACCCAAAACCCTATCGAACAGGAGGGTACGTATCGCCTGCCCGAAGCGCAACTCGACCGTTTCCTATTCAAAATTGTAGTTGACTATCCTACCGAAGCCGCCGAGATTGACATTCTGCGCGGTCATCATAAACGGCGAAATCTGACCGACGCGCTCGACGCCATAACCGCCGTGCTGACCGCCGACCAACTCATCAGCCTGCGAACGCAGGTACAGCACGTGCATGTCGAAGACCATTTGTTTAGCTACATTGCCCAGCTTGTGCAAGCTACCCGCGCCAACAAATCGCTATACTTAGGCGCATCGCCCCGCGCATCGGTAGCTTTGCTGAACGGTGCCAAAGCCCTTGCCACGCTGCGAGGCCGCGATTTTATCACGCCCGAAGACGTGCAGGAATTAGCCGCACCCGTGTTGAGGCACCGCGTTTTGCTCACACCCGAACGCGAAATGGAGGGTGGCACCGCCGATGAGGTCATTGGTCAGTTGGTACAGAGGGTAGAGGTGCCACGTTAAGAAGTGAAAAATGAATAGTGAAAAGTTGAGTTGGACCGTTGGTAAGCGACCCTCAGGCTGGTGGGTTAGCGTACTCATTTTTCTCTTTTCATTATTAACTTTTCACTACACAAAAGCCCAACTTACCGGCACCTGGATTGGTGTGCATTCGGAATGGGACAGCGATTTCGTTTGCCCGCTGCCAGCCTACCTGCGTCTAAACGCCGACAGCACTTACCAACTCGGTCTGGTTGAAGGAACTACCCCACCCATTCGCTCGACCTGGGCCGTTCAGGGCAACCGCGTTCGGCTCGATACCATTCATTATGCGCCAGGATTGGTGCAGGTAGAAGGCAACTTGCTCCGCATTGGCACGTTTTACCCGATGGTGTTCCGGCGGTTTCAGACTATTCCACTCGACTCAATTGCTGTCTATCAACAACTTAGTGGCCGTGTATGGCAATCAGACAGCCTGACGATAGCATTGTTTGCCGACGGACGGGTTAGTCTGGAAAACCGCACGGCGAAAAACCGCACGGTACATTTCTGGCGAGTGGCCCGGCTCGATGCGTCGCTGTTTCTGGTGATACGCGGCAGCCCACACGAACGCGATGGCAACTACAAACCGCTTTGGCAACTGACAAGCGTATCGCCTACAGCCATTCAGGCCATCGGCTGGAATGGGCGCAACGTTAGCACCGAAACATTTCGCTTAGGGCGTTCGCTTACATCGGCAGACAGTTGCCGGTCAAGCGGGTTTCAGCCCTGCGACAACTGCTTTTCGTGGCAATGGTATTATACGCAACTCAACGCTGAACGGCAGCAATACGTGAAAGAGGTTATGCAGAAACACTATCATCCGATTGATTTGCCGGGGCAGTCGGGGCTGCTTCGGGCGCGGTTTGTGGTAAACTGTCAGGGCGAACGCGGCCTGTTCGACATCGCCGGATTTGATACCGATTACTGCCCCTTTGTTTTCGACAAGTGCATTACGGAGCAAGTTCAGGACATTTGCCGCCGACACGTTGATTTTGAAGGCTTATCGTATTATGTCAGCGGTCAAACAGAACGACGCCCCGAAGATAAAGGCGTTTCGCTGACATTCCGGCTTAAAGACGGTTGCATAACTGATGTGTTGCCATGATCCGACTCGCGCTTTCTCTGTCGTTCTTTCCCCTGCTGGCTTCGGCGCAAACTGACGATAGCCATTTTCTGCAATCGTGCGCGTCGATGCTGGCCGCGAACCGGGCCGCGCCAACGCAGTTTTTTTTCAGCACTAAACGCGAACAAAACCGGCTCGATACGGCGACCGCTACCGGCCCTAACTACCGATTGCGGGCGTTGAATTATGTTTGGCTGCGCCACTATGAGCAGGCCGCGCAGTGGTTCGAGAAAGCTGCCGAACACTTCCCGAAAGAACACGGAGCAGCAGGTGAGTTTTATTTTACGTTTTTGCGCGATACGGACCGCGCCCTGCGTCATCTCAACGCCTTCGACGCGCTGACCGTTAATTTCGATGACCACATAAACCACAATCCTGTCAGCTACCTGCGTGGGTTGGTATATCGGGATAGGGGCAACCACCCAAAAGCCATTGAGCAGTTTTGCATTGCTATCGACTCGCTCGAAAAAAAGCACGGAGCCGAGTGGGTCAACTACCGACATTACGTAAGCCGGGCCGTAAGTTATTTAGCCACGCAACAGCCTGGCAAAGCATTACTTGACTTAGACAAAGCCGCGCACAATTATCCCAAATCGCCGTTGGTGCAGTATCAGCGTGGGGTGGCCCTGCGGCAGTTGGGTCGCACCGCCGAAGCCCGCACGGCCTTGCAGGATGCTTCATTTTTTTACAAACAAAACCGTGCTCAGCGAGGCTCCTACCCACAGGAAGACGACAATAATCCGTTGTTCGAACCCGACATCGACGCTGCCATCGACGCGCTGCCAGCCACTAACCGCAACTGACTATCGTGAATCTCTATCGCGCCCTTTTTGTATCGTTGCGGCTGTGGCTGATGCTGGTTGGCTTTGTGCTGCTGTTTGTGGCTGCTTACGCGCTGCCGTTGCTGTTTCCGCTGGCAAAATTGGCCTTTTTCGTTTTTTTATCTGCTATCGTCATCGACGCATGGCTGCTGTTTCGGCCCGGCAACGTGCGCGATAAACTGCCCTTCTTCGCCCGGCGCGACGTACCCGACCGGCTTAGCAACGGCGACAACAACCCACTGACGATCTATCTCGAAAACCGATATAATTTTCAGGTCGACGTTGAGGTAGTTGACGAAATTCCGTTTCAATTTCAACGGCGCGACCTGCTCTTCCGCGCTCGATTGAATACCCGCGAAACCCAGACCATTCGGTACGAACTGCGCCCCACGCGCCGGGGTGAATATAGTTTCGGAGCCGTAAACGTGTTTGTACTGACGCCATTAGGGCTATTGAAACGACGATTTCAGTTCGGGCAGGGCAAGATAGTAGCTGTCTATCCGTCGTTTTTGCAGATGCGTCAGTATGAACTGCTGGCGGCTACCAACCGGCTCAATGAAGTGGGTGTAAAACGAATCCGACGGCTGGGCCACAGTATGGAGTTCGAGCAGGTACGGCCTTATACCACCGGCGACGACGTGCGGACCATAAACTGGAAAGCCACCGCCCGGCGCAGCGACCCGCGTGGTACGTCGCTGCAAATCAACGCCTATCAGGACGAACGTTCGCAGCCGGTTTATTGCCTTATCGACAAAGGGCGGGTGATGCGGTCGCCGTTTGAGGGGCTTACGCTGCTCGATTACGCCATCAACGCGAGTTTGGTATTGAGCAACATTGCCCTCCTGAAACAAGACCGCGCCGGTATTCTGACCTTTTCCGACCATGTTGGTCAATTGCTGCCCGCCGACCGCCGTTCGGGACAGATGCTCAAAATTATGAATGTGCTGTATCGGCAGAAAACGCGCTTTTTAGAGACCGATTATGAGAGCCTGTACGCAAACGTTCGGACGCACATCAGGCAGCGAAGTTTACTACTGCTTTTCACCAACTTCGAGACCGTGAGCGGTATGCAGCGGCAACTGCCTTATCTGCGCCGATTAGCAAAAGATCATCTGCTGCTCGTGATTTTCTTTGAGAACACTGAACTCCGCGCCCTGCTCGATCAGCCCGCCCGCGACACGGAAACTATTTATCTGAAAACCATCGGCGAGAAATTCGCTTACGAGAAAAAGCAGATTGTGAAGGAGTTAGCCCAATACGGTATTCAAACCATTCTGACCGCCCCACAAAATCTGACTGCCAATACGGTAAACAAATACCTGGAGCTGAAAGCCCGTGGGCTGATTTAATTCAGGTTTGGCTCCCTTTCACTGATTCGTAATCAGATTTCAACCGGTCCATTTCCTTCGTCAGGAACGTCTGCAACTGCCGATTAAATTCTTCCTTTTCCGCATCGGGTAGTGATGCGTAAAGGTCTTTTAATTCCTGATTGATGGTAGCCCGTTCGGCATCGTTGGCCGCGTTGATGGAGCGATAATGGTATTTGCGAAAATCGTATTGTATCATTCGATTAAGTTGTCTAATTCTTCAAACGATACGTCGGGCAGCACGGACGTTACCTGAATATGATATAATGCCGCCTGACCCCAATAATTTTTAAAATTTCTTAGAAAGCTAAATCCTGTCTTCTTTAGCAACGAACACGACGCTGCATTCGTTTGCAAAGGCTCAGCCCGCGCTTCATATAAAAGAAACTGGACAGGTAATTGACCAAGCAGATGCTTAAGAGCTTCTTCAGCATAGCCTTGCCGACGAAACGGTTCGGCGATTGCGTAACCTACCATACACGGCATCCGTTTACCATCCCAAATTTCAAGACTAATTTCATAAAGATGTAACACGCCAACGTAGGTGCCATCATGGAGTCGTAGCAACCAATCGATTGAGCCACGTTTTGCACCATACCTTCCTGTAGATAATTGGTAGGCCACATAAATGTCCAACTCGTCAGGCCGCTTTAGAGACGGCATCACATACTGACTGGTATCCTGTTCAAATAAGTTTAACAGTATGCGGTAGTTTGACCAGGAAAGCGTTTCATAACAAAGCCGGTTCGAGGTAGGCAGGTCCCGGTAATAAGCAAGCGGTTTAGAATCCGGCCAGCGAATTTCATTGTACAGGTCAACCACCTTCTGCGCTTCTGGATGCAAATCAGCAGGAGGTAACAACATAGGCTTACTTATTACGACTGCATCAGTTCGCGGCTTTCTTTTTCGCGCAGCCGCTGCACACGGCGCGACACCAGAATACTGACTTCATATAAACCCGCCAGCGGCAAGGCCACCAGCACCTGACTATAAATGTCGGGCGATGGGGTAATGATACCTGCCAGCACTAAGATCACGATCCAGGCATGTTTGCGGTATTCTTTCATAAACGCCGGAGTCAGCACACCCACCTTCGAGAGTACAAACGCAGCAATCGGCATTTGGAACATCAGAGCACAACCCAGCGAGAGTGTAACCAGAATACCAATGTATGACGTGATATCGAACTGGTTTTTAATGTCGGGTGTAATCTGATAATTGGCTAAGAAGTTGATGGCAAGGGGAGAAACAATGTAATAGCCAAACAACAAACCCATCAAAAACAGCATCGACACGTAGAATACGGCTCCTCGTGCAGCCTGCCGCTCAACGGGGCGAAGGCCCGGCTTGATAAACCGCCACAACTCCCAGAATGCGTATGGAAAGGCGAAACACAACCCAATAATCAGCGACGACGTAAGGGCCATTGTAAATTGGTCGGATACGCCGAGAGCCTGCAACTCAAAATTCAACTTCTTGACACAAAGGTCTTTATAGCCCGACATCTCCGACAGCTTACACATCATCCGATACGTCCAGAAGTTAGGGCTTTTCGGTCCCATTATCACTTCCCGGAAAATATCTTCAATGAAAACGAAAGCAATAATGGCAAAGACAAAAATCGACCCTACAGCGCGGATAATGTGCCAGCGCAGTTCTTCCAGATGTTCCAGGAAGGACATCTCTTTACCTTCGGATTCGATTTCTTCGTCAGTCAGTTGATCGAGTGGCATAACAATTATTGAATGATTGAATGACAGAATGGTTGAATAATCGAATAAAACGTCTTCTAAATTTTCATTCGATCATTCAACCACTCAATCAGTCAATAATTAACTTTTAAAGAGCGGAAATGCTTTCATCCACTCGTTGATTTCTTCTTTAACGGTTGCGATAGTGGCCGCATCATCGTGGTGCATCAGTACGCGGTCGATATATACGACAATCTGCTCCATGTCCGATTCTTTCAGGCCGCGCGTGGTCATAGCCGCTGTACCAACGCGCATCCCCGACGTCACCATCGGCGACTTGTCATCGAACGGAACCATGTTTTTGTTAATGGTGATGTCGGCTTTGATGAGCGTGTTTTCGGCCAGTTTTCCGGTCAGACCTTTGCTTCGTAAATCAATCAGCATCAGGTGGTTGTCGGTGCCGCCTGAGATGATTTCGTAGCCTCGGCTCAAAAATGCCTTTGCCATAGCCTGTGCATTTTCGCGCACCTGCAACACGTATTCATAAAAATCTTCAGTCAATGCTTCGCCGAACGCCACGGCTTTGGCCGCAATAATATGTTCGAGCGGGCCACCCTGCGTGCCGGGAAAAACGCCCGAATCCAATAACGACGACATCAGGCGGGTTTCACCTTTGGGCGTTTTAATGCCGAACGGGTTCTCGAAATCGTTGCGCATCAGAATCAGGCCACCGCGTGTACCGCGCAGGGTTTTGTGCGTAGTCGTTGTCACGATGTGCGCGTGATCCAGTGGGTCGTTCAGCAATCCCTTAGCAATCAGGCCCGCCGGGTGCGATACGTCGGCCAGCAGCAACGCGCCCACTTCGTCGGCGATGGCGCGGAGCCGGGCGTAATCCCAGTCGCGACTATAGGCCGACGCTCCGCAGATCATCAGTTTGGGCCGTTCGCGCCGGGCTGTTTCTTCAACCACGTCGTAGTTGATAACGCCCGTTTCACGTTCCACACCGTAGAACGTAGGTCTGAAATATTTACCCGAAATATTTACGGGCGAACCGTGTGTGAGGTGACCACCGTGGCTGAGGTCGAATCCGAGAATGGTATCGCCGGGTTGGAGGCAGGCCAGAAACACAGCCATGTTGGCGTTGGCTCCCGAATGCGGCTGCACATTAGCCCACGTTGCGCCAAAGAGTTCTTTAGCCCGGTCGATAGCAATTTGTTCGATTTGGTCAACTACCTCGCAGCCACCATAATACCGTTTGCCGGGCAGGCCCTCGGCATATTTATTGGTCAGTACGCTACCGGCAGCTTCCATCACGGCGGGCGATACGAAGTTTTCGGAAGCGATCAGTTCAATGCCCGACTCTTGCCGGTGCTGTTCTTTGGCAATCAGGTCGAACACCTGCGTATCGCGGGCGGTGGTAGTCGCGGTTGTCATGCGTGAAAATAGCTTTTTTCAGAGAACAAAGGTACGGCGAAAACACTTGGTTTGGGAAGATTTTCGCCGAACATGAGCCTGTTATTTACCGCGCGAAACGGTCTGATAGCGAAGGGGTGTCATGCCGGTATGCAGCTTGAACTGCCGGTGAAAGTGCGAAACGTTGTTGAAACCACAGTCGAGCCCTACCTGCCCTACGCTTACATCGGCGTTGGCAAGCATTTTTCGGGCGTGGCTGATACGCAGTTCGTTCAGATATTCGACAAATGGTTTTTTGGTGCGTTTTTTAAAATAGCGGCAAAAGGCAGCCGGAGCCATACCCGCTACCGAAGCAATCTGCTCGACCCGAATTTCTTCGCGGAAATGTGCCAGCATGAACTCCAGCACCCGTTTCATACGCTCGGTTTCGGCCACGCCGGGGGCCAGTTGATAGCCTTCGCTTGCCAGCAGGTGAGCGTCGCGGTCGGCGGCCAACTGGTCGAGCACCTGCAATACGCTCAGCACCTGTGTCAGACCCGACAGGTTGGTAAATCCTTCGATTTGGTGCGCTACGGCTGCACTCGCTTCGGGGCTGAACCGCAGACCATAGCGCGCACGATTCAACAGATTGAGTACGGCGCTGGCTTCGGGCAGATTAGTGAGTACGTTCTGGCTGAAGGCTGCCGGAAACTGCAAAACAACCCACTCCGACTGTACATCGGGGTCGTTTTGGTAGAAATCGTCGTCGCTACGCCAGAAGTGGGGCATATCGGGGCCAATCAGAATCAGGTCGCCATCGGAAAACGGCTCTACATGATCGCCCACAAACCGCCGACCGTGGCCTTTTACTACGAACGTAAGTTCATATTCAGGGTGATAGTGCCAGGGGGCGTCGAAATATGGAAATTTGAACCGACGTACTAACAGCGACGTTTGTTCGCGGAGCGTAACTTTTTCAAACAACGCTTTCACTGACTGACCTTTTTTAACAGGTGAGCCTGCAAATTATTCAAAAACTATCAATATAGAGTATAAACAGGCAAAATAAATTAAACTACGCCCTTTAAAAGTCGGGTAAATTTGTTATTACCATCTAAACCCGCAATATCCGAACGCGCATGGAAACTCTTGTCAATAAGCAATGGCTGCTCAACGAACTGAACACCCCCTACGAACTGCCCGGCAACGCCATCGCTTTTTACCAAAAAAACGGCTACGTTAAACTTAAACACGTACTGAGCGAAGACGTACTGGCTTACTATGGTGATATTATTACCGAGCTGGTTTTCAGGCTCAATACACTGATTAAGCCGATGGAGGAACGCACGACCTACGAGCGGGCTTTCCTGCAAATTATGAACCTCTGGCGCGAAGATGAACAAGCGAAAGAGTTTGTTTTCTCGAAACGGCTCGCTAAAATAGCTACCGATCTGATGGGCGTCGAAGGGGTACGGCTCTATCACGATCAGGCGTTGTATAAAGAGCCGTCGGGCGGCATCACACCCTGGCACGCCGATCAGTTTTACTGGCCGCTGGCGTCACCTAACACCGTAACGGTCTGGATTCCGTTGCAGGAAACGCCAATGGAGATGGGGCCACTCGCCTTCGCCGAAGGGTCGCAACACGTTGAAATTGGCCGCGATATTGAAATCAGCGATGAAAGTGAAGCGATTCTGGCTCAGGCCCTGCAACGCCAGAACTTCCCGCTCAACGACACGCCCTTCGACCTCGGCGAAGTAAGCTACCACGCTGGCTGGACGTTCCACCGCGCCGGGCCGAACGTATCGGGCAAGCCGCGTAAGGTAATGACCATGATCTATATGGATAAAGATCAAACCATTATGCAGCCGCGCAACAGCTATCAGATAGCCGATCATGCTACGTGGCTGAACAGCGTACCTGTGGGCCAAAAACCACAGGACGAGCTAAACCCCGTACTATTTAGTTATTAACGGTCGTTTTGGAAGTATTTTTGCACCGGATGTGTTAGCTACTGTGAACAGGCTAATACCTGCTCATTACTTCCATGAAGAATATCGTTGCCCTATGGGCATTTTTGTTACTGTCGGTTAGTGCCTTCGCGCAGATTCGTAAAGACCCCACCAACTGGTCGGTTAGTGTGCCGAAACAACCGGGTGTCGTTGGCGATGTAGTCAGTATTCGCATCAACGTTCGCATTGCCGACGGGTGGCATCTGTATTCTAACGACCTCGATCCGAACATCGGGCCAATACCCACTACACTGAAATTTACGCCCTCCGACGAGTACGCACTCGTCGGGGTGGCTACGCCCATAGGCGTTCAGGAAGTGTTTGAAGAAGCTTGGGGAGCCAAGGTGCGGCAGTTCGACAAATCAGCCGTGTTCGTGCAGAAAGTGAAACTGCTCAAACCCGCTGCGTTGATTACCGGAACAGCAGAATATCAGGTTTGCTCCTCGAAAGATGGCGTGTGTCTGCCACCCACCGAAGTCGAATTTTCGACCACGCTCAAGGCAACTGCTGTCACTGCCACCAGCAGTCTTACGGTTGCTGCCACGCCAACAACGTCGGTAAAGGCTACGACTGCCACGGCCCCAACTGTGCAAACAGCACAGACTGTCAAGCCGTCGGCAGCAACGGCTTCGGCGGCAGCGTCGACAACCGCGCAAACGGCACCGCCAGCCAGCCTGACCACTACAAACCCACCCGAACAACCCGCCGACGAATCGCTGCTTGGCTTCATTGTAGCTGCCTTCTTATCGGGCTTAGTGGCACTGCTGACGCCCTGCGTATTTCCGATTATTCCGATGACGGTCAGTTTTTTTACGAATCAGGCTGGCGGTCGGTGGAAAGCACTGCTGTTTGGCGCGTCGATTATCGGAATTTACGTACTTGTCGGTACGGTTGTCTCACGGATTAACGGTCCGGCGTTTGCCAATTTCGTTAGTACGCACTGGTTTCCGAACGTACTGTTTTTCGCCGTTTTCTTTGTATTCGGGCTGTCGTTTCTGGGCTTGTTCGAGATTGTGCTGCCCTCGTCGCTGGTCAATAGTGCCGATGCGCGGGCCGAGAAAGGCGGGTTGGGGGGCGTATTTTTTATGGCCTTCACGCTCGTGCTGGTCTCGTTTTCGTGTACCGGGCCTATTGTTGGTAGCTTGCTGGTAGCCTCGGCGGGGGGCGAAGTAATCAAGCCCATTATTGGCATGACAGCCTTTTCGTCGGCGTTTGCCATACCGTTTACCTTGTTTGCCGCTTTTCCGCAGTGGCTCAAAAGTCTGCCAAAATCGGGCGGCTGGCTCAACTCGGTCAAGGTCGTGCTGGGCTTTCTCGAACTGGCTCTGGCTCTCAAGTTCCTGAGCATTGCCGATCAGGTATACCACTGGGGTCTGCTCGACCGAGAGGTATTTCTGTCGTTCTGGATCGTGATTTTCGCCCTGATGGGTTTTTATTTTCTCGGCAAAATTCGCCTGCCGCACGACAGCGAAACCAAGACCGTCAGCGTTCCGCGTCTGTTGCTGGCAATCGGCACGTTTGCGTTCGTTACGTACATGGTTCCGGGCCTGTGGGGTGCTCCCCTGAAAGCTCTGTCGGGTTATCTGCCACCTTTGGCCACGCAGGATTTTTATCTGAGTCGGCAGTCAGCCGTTGGCGGTCAGCCGCTGGTTGAACGGAACGTTCGGTATGGCAACCTGTTCAAACTGCCGCATGGCTTACAGGGTTTTTTCGATTACAAAGAAGCGTTGGCCTATAGCAAGCAAGTCAATAAACCCGTGTTCATTGACTTCACCGGACACGGCTGCGTGAATTGCCGCGAGATGGAACAAAACGTGTGGTCGGACCCGGCGGTGTTGTCGCGGCTGCAAAACGACTTCGTGCTCGTTGCGCTATATGTAGACGATAAAACTGAACTGCCCGAAGCAGACTGGTACACCTCGGCTTACGATCAGAAAGTGAAAAAGACAATCGGTGCGCAGAACGCCGATTTGCAGATCGTACAATATAACAACAACGCCCAGCCACATTATTGCTTAGTCGATGACGACGGGAAGTTGCTTGTTGCCCCTAAAAACTACGACCGCGATATAGCCAATTTCGTTGCCTTTTTAGATGCAGGCAAGGCAAAGTTTTAATAGAAAAACTGGTCAGACAGTTGCCACTTTAGCTGGAATATCCTGCGCCTGAACCATGTCCAGATCGGGTTTCGACTGGTCGGTGAGCGACACGCGCCCGCGCTCGTGGCGAACGATGCGCGAAAACAGCGAAATCTCCTGATCGAACAGAAACCGGAAAAACAGCCGCACAAATGACGTGTGATACTTTAGCGTATCGTAAAATTCGGGGGCCGTTTTCTTGATATGAGGCAGGCGGTTCCACGGAATCGACGGGAAATCGTGGTGTTCGTTATGAAAGCCAACGTTCAGGTTCAGCACGTTCAGTTTGCCGTAGTAGCTGTACGTTTCCTGCTCAGGGTCGAGCGTAAGGTAGTGTTCCTGAATCCAGCGTGCCCCCAGCGGGTGAAAGCCTACCGAGAAAAACAGGCAGAGCGTCAGGAAGGCCAGGGCTTTCCAGCCAAACAGCACCACAACGAGCGTGTTAAAAGCCAATTGAATAACAATATTAGCCGCCACCCACCGGTCGATCACGGCCAGTTCGGTCATGCGGAGTGTGCGGATACCCTGAAAAATAGGGAACAGCAGCAGCCATATTGCTTTGCCGATAGCGTAGTTTTTAATCAGCCGGGCTTCGTACCAGTCGGGCAAATCGGCATCTAACTCGTGAACGCCCTGAAAAGCGTGATGTTTGATATGGAAGTTTTTGAACGACAAGGCCGTGGGAAATACCGTAGGTAAATTAGCCAGAATCGCGGCCCATGCATTGGCGGCAGGTTTTCTAAAAATCAGGTTATGGGCGGCTTCGTGAATGCAGACAAACAGCGTATGCGCCGGAAACGCGCCAATAAACCACGCAGCCGCTACTACTACCCACCACGACTGATCGCGAACGAGCCAGGCCAAGCCCATCATTACGGTTACACAGGCCAGAATTATCCAGAACGTGGTGGGATTTTTCTGACCGATCAATTTCTTAATTTCGGGATGCGCTTTCAGAATTTGCCGAGTACGGGTACGGTGCGGCTCAGGAGCCGTTGAACGAACAAAATCAGTCAATGTTGCCATATTGATGTCGCCTGAACAAGTGCGATAAAGAACGAATTGTAAAGCTAATCAAAAAAGAAAGGCGTAGCTAAACAAGCCACGCCTTTACTTATCCAGGTTGATTCAACTTTTACTTCTTGTTTAATAACCAATTGGGAACGAATACCCCAGCGATACAGCTATGCCCCGATTTCGGACGTTCACGTTCACAACCGGTACCTGCACCTGCCGCGTAAAACCATGTGTGTAACGGCCTTCTACGAAAAGCTTACCCGGTCCGGCATCCATCGCAAGGCCCAGCCCCCCCACAGCACTGAAATCCCAGCGGTTCATTGCCGCGCCGTAATCAACATCTACATCAATAGGGCGGGTTGAGATCAGGGCGGTGGCACGGGTACGCACGCGTCCGTCAAGGGTATAGCTCACCGACGGGCCAGCAATAAAGTAAGGTTGCACGGGGCCGTCGGTCAGATTTATTTTCGCTAATAGGGGCAATTCAAGAGTTTGTGCCTGATACGCAATGCGGGCACCGAGCGGCAGTGTGAAACCGCCCAGATTCAGGTCGATGCCTTCTTTAACTAAAAAGCCTTTTTGCACGTAGGCAATTTCGGGTCGGAATGAAACGCGGTCGCTGACGGGTATTTCCAGAAAGAGTGCGCCAGTGGGGCCGGGCGAAGGATGGAAGGTGGGCGTTAGACTGCCCAGAAATTCGGGTTTTGATGCAAACGCCCAGTTGGCACCGCCCCGAACACCTACCTGTACCTGAGCCGTAGCGGTTGTATGAGCGAAGAAAAAACCTAATGCGGCCACGCTGGCAAGCACAATTCGTTTCATGGTTGTAAACGGAAAAATATAGGTAAGAAACAAACAAGTCGTTGGTTGGATGTGGGAGCTGTTTAAAAGATTAATAGAGGATAGAAATTATTTTCTGTCGTCGTTTATCTTTACCAGCTATCGGCGACCCCAATCTGCGATGAAACACATAAAACCAACTACATTCAGCTATCTGCCAAAATTTCTAATGCCGCTCGACGTGCTGGGAATTTTTGAGCGTGATCCTTTTGGCAACTCGCTGTTGGTCAGACGAATGATGATTGGCATTGTTGGCTGGTTTACCTATGCCCGATATACGGTCGTGAATCGCATCGAGATTGAAGGCACCGAAAATCTGGAGAATCTGCCCATCAACAACGTCCTGTTTTTGTCGAACCACCAAACCTACTTCGCCGACGTGATTGCCTTTTTTCACATCTTCTGCGCGGTAAAGTGGGGCTTTCAGAATACGCTGTTGCCACCGATGTACCTGTTTGGCCCCCGCGCCCGGCAGTATTACGTAGCGGCTTCAGAGACAATGAAGAAGGGCATTATTCCACAGATTTTTGCCATGGGCGGTGCGCTCACCATCGAGCGGTCGTGGCGGGCCGAAGGGCGCGAAGTGCAGCGGTCGGTCGATACATCGGCCAATGATAAAATCGCCAAAGCACTCGAACACGGGTGGGTAGTGAGTTTCCCGCAAGGTACTACCAGCCCCTACGCGCCCGTTCGGAAAGGCACGGGACACCTCGTACTGAACAACCAGCCAATCGTTATCCCGGTGGTTATCAACGGCTTTCGTCGGGCGTTCGATAAAAAAGGATTACGCTTCAAAAAGCGCAATACACTGTTAACCGTGAAGTTTAAAGAGCCGATGGCCTACGGACCTGACGATACCGTTGACGACATTGTAGCCCGCGTTCGGCACGCCATCGAGCAGGACGCGCCGGAATGGGTAAAATAGCAGTGAACAGTTATCAGCCAACAATACTGACACAAACACTGTTGGCTGTTGGTTGATAACTGCTCACTGTCAAATCAGCCAGCGGAAGAGGATATAGAGGGTAAACGACAGCAAAATAGAAACTGGCAGCGTTAGCACCCAGGCAAGAGCAATATTGCGCACAGTGCCCGCCTGCAAGTTTTTAATGCCTTTGTTTGCCACCATACTACCCGCAATACCCGACGACAGAATGTGGGTGGTGCTAACGGGCAGGTGCTTCCACGACGAAACAGCAATCATTATAGCGGCTGTTAGTTCGGCAGAGGCACCCTGCGCGTAGGTGAGGTGCTGCTTACCAATTTTTTCTCCCACCGTTACTACAATCCGACGCCAGCCAATCATGGTGCCCAAACCCAGCGATAGGGCAATCATCAGAATTACCCAGGTCGGCGCATAGTCGGTATATCGGCGTAGGCCACCTTTTTCATCTAAGTTGGCTTCCAGCGTTTTCAGGTCAGCCGCACTGAGGTTTGCGCCTTCATCCTCGGCAATCTTTCTGGCGTTGCTGTTGATGAGCAACAGGTCGCGCCGGACGTCTAAACGTTTTTCCTGCGGAATTTTTCCGTCAACAAGCGGCTGTGCCAGTAGTTGTTTCAGGTCATTCAGTTCGGCTCGTGTTTTAAGTAAGCGGTCCTGATTGGCCGTGGAGAGCGTAGCGGCATTGACCCGGCCCAGCGTTTGCTCAACCGCAGCAACGTTGGCGTTCATCAAACGGGGGTCGATGTCAGACTTGACGGCGAACTGAAACGGCACGATACCAATCAGAATCAGCATAACCAATCCCACGCCCTTTTGCCCGTCGTTGCTGCCGTGGAAGAAGCTCACCATTGAGCAGGTAGCAATCAGAATGCCGCGAATCCACGACGGTGGCGGTGCATTTTTTTTGGGTTCCTTAAAAAGCTGATCTTTGGTTTCTTCGGGCACCAGCCGCCGAATCAGAAACATAATGACGATTACTAAGCTGAAACCCAACAGGGGCGATAGCAGCAGAGCCTGTCCGGTTTCGATGGCTTTCTCCCAGTTCACGGCTGCGCCTTCGGTATTGTCGGGCAGGGTAGAGAAGGCCAGACCAACGCCCAGAATGGAGCCAATCAGCGTGTGCGAACTCGAACTTGGCAGGCCAAAGTACCAGGTGCCCACGTTCCAGATGATAGCACTGAGCAGCAGAGCCATTACCATCGCAATGCTATGGTACACATTCTGATCGACGAGCAGTTCAACGGGCAGCAGGTTGACAATACCCATTGCTACACCGATACCACCCAGCAGTACGCCCGCAAAGTTGCAGATGCCCGACCACACAACGGCCACGGTCGGCTTCAGCGAGTTGGTGTAGATAACGGTAGCTACAGCATTGGCCGTATCGTGAAAACCATTGACAAATTCAAAAGCACAGGCAGCAAACAAGCTGATAAACAGCAGAATAAAAACATCCGTTTCTAAACCAAACATGGAGTGGTGAGTCTTCGGTGGTAACGCAAACAGTCAGGCCATTCGCTATAAATCGCCACAAAAGTACGTCAAACCAGACAGAGCCGTATTACGAAATTGTTAAGGCGTTTTACCTGCCAACTGCCCACAGGCCGCGTCGATGTCTTTACCCCGGCTCCGGCGCACATTGACAATTACGCCCTTACTGTCTAAAAATCCGGCAAACTTGTCGAGCGTTTGCGGATCGGTGTTTTTGAAAGTAGCTTCGGCAATGGGGTTATACTCGATAATATTGACTTTGGCCGGTACGCGCTTCGTGAATTTCCAAAGCTCCTGCGCGTCCTGCAAACTATCGTTGAAATTATAAAACAGGATATATTCAAACGTAATGCGCGTACCGGTCTTCCGATAAAAATAGCTCAGCGCATCGCCCAATGCCTGTAGCGTATTGCTTTCATTGATGGGCATAATTGTATCGCGCTTGACGTCGTTAGCTGCGTGCAGCGAGAGCGCGAGGTTGAACTTCACCGCATCATCGCCCAACTGCCGGATCATTTTGGCAATACCCGCCGTTGATACCGTAATCCGCTTCGGCGACATACCCAATCCATCTGGCGAAGTAATTCGGTCGACCGATTCCAGCACGTTTTTGTAATTCAGGAGCGGTTCGCCCATACCCATGTAAACGATGTTCGACAGGGGGGCGTCGTAATTTTCTTTAGCCTGCCGGTCAATCGCCACGACCTGATCGTATATTTCGGCAGCATCGAGATTGCGCTTGCGGTCCATATAGCCTGTAGCGCAGAACTTGCACGTCAGCGAGCAGCCCACCTGCGAGGATACACAGGCCGTCATGCGGTCAACATCGTCGTGGCGCAGGGCCGGAATCAGTACGCCTTCCACTAAATTACCATCGAAGAGCCGGAACGATGATTTTATGGTTCCGTCGCTGCTGCGTTGCTGCTGGGCCACACTCAACGGGCGAATCTCGAAATGCGTATGTAGCAGATCGCGCGTTGGCTTCGAGAGATTGGTCATCTGCTCGAACGACTGCGCCGACTTTTTCCAGAGCCACTCGTGTATTTGTTTCGCCCGAAACCCCTGCTCACCGTTTTGGGTAAGCCACTCTTTCAACTGCGCGGGGCTGGTTTTGCGAATATCCTGTTTCATTAAATAAAGAGTGAAAGAGCGAAAGAGTGTAAAAGCGAATAGAGTTACCCACTCTTTCACTCTTTCGCTCTTTCACTCTTTAATGTTTCTAATCCCTTCGGCACCCAAACGGCGGCTTTATCCATCACTTTTGGCGCAACGGGCCGAATGTATGGGTATAAAAATGCGCCTTCTGTTTGGCGGGGAGGCATTTGCACGCCCATATAACTGAACAACCAGAGTATCACACTAATTCCAAAGACCCACGTAAAAAGCCCGACGGTTGCTCCGGCCACACTGTCGAACGTGCCGAGCAGCGTGTATTTGAGCGACCGCCGAAGCGCAAAGCCCATCCGATTAATCATGAGTACCGTGGGAAAAAAGATGATTGAAAACCCCAGCCAGGGCAGAATTTTCCGGGCCAGTTCGCGGCTGATGTAAGGACTGAGCAGATCAATCCCAAACGCCAGAAACTTGAACCCCACAATCATCGCCACCACAAACGCAATAATCGCCACAATCTCAACCAAAAGACCTTTGCGATAGCCATTAAACGCGCCCCATGCCAGAGGAATCAGCATAAAAAGGTCGAGGGAGTTCACTGTAAAAGTGTTTTCACCATTGCCGAAATGGCTTTCCCGTCGGCTTGTCCGGCCAGTTCTTTGGTGGCTGCACCCATCACTTTGCCCATGTCTGAAGGGGCCGAAGCACCAACGCGGGTCATAATGGCCTGTAGCTTTTCTTTCAGTTCGTCTTCTGTCAGTTGTTTGGGCAGATACTGCTCGATTACGGCGATTTCGGCTTCTTCGGTTGCCAGCAGGTCGGGGCGGTTTTGCTGCCGGTAAATATCAGCAGAGTCTTTGCGCTGTTTTACGGCTTTGGTCAGAATCTTGATCTCGTCGTCGGGCTTCAGTTCGCCCGTGCCACCTTCTTTGGTTTCTTCGAGCAGAATCATCGATTTCAAAGCCCGTAAAGCCCGCAGCCGGTCCTGATCCTTTGCCAGCATAGCCTGCTTAATATCGTCGTTTATTTGTGTTTTCAGTGACATAATTTTAGGAGCGAAAGAATGAAAGAGTGAAAGGGCGACCCCATCTTTCTGGAAATCTTTACAGAAGTCGAACCTTCATTAATCTGGCAAAGTTACAAAGCATAGTGGCGAAACCGCTCTTTCGCTTTTTCACTCTTTCGCTCTTTAACTTTTTAGAATGACCCGTCTATCTGTCAACATCAACAAAATAGCTACCATTCGTAATGCGCGGGGCGGCAATAATCCAAACCTTGTGAACGTGGCTCTCGACTGCGAACGCTTCGGAGCGCAGGGTATTACGGTTCACCCCCGCCCCGACGAGCGGCATATTCGCTATCAGGACGTGCTTGATCTGACTGGCGTTGTAACAACCGAGTTCAACATCGAAGGCAACCCCAACGAGCGGTTTATCGAACTGGTCCGGCAGGTTCGGCCCGCGCAGGTGACACTCGTTCCCGATGCGCCTGACGCCATCACGTCCAACGCGGGCTGGGATACGATACGCCACGCCGACCACCTGCGGCAGTTAGTCGAAACATTCAAACAAGATGGCATTCGCGTGTCGATTTTTGTAGATGCCGATGAGCGCATGGTCGAGGGTGCCAAAGCCGTTGGGACCGACCGAATTGAGTTGTACACCGAACCATACGCGGCTCATTATTTCGAGAATCGCGAAGCGGCCATTGCGCCGTTTGTGCGGGCTGCCCAGAAAGCACAGGAACTCGGTCTTGGCCTGAACGCGGGTCACGATCTCAGTTTAGATAATCTCCAGTATTTTGCCCAGTACATTCCGGGCCTGCTCGAAGTTTCCATCGGTCACGCGCTCATCTGCGACGCGCTGTATTTTGGTTTAGAAAATACCATACAGATGTATCGAAGATGTCTGAACCAGGATTAGCCGAGATTATCAAGATTAAACAGGATTCGACGCTTCGCTTGTTTATAAAATTGGATAAGCGAAGCGTAAAATCTTGTAGTAATCTTGCAAATCATGGCTAATCTTGGTTCAGAAGCTTTTCTTGATCTGGCGCAAACCCTTCCCGTCATTGACGTGCGGTCGCCGGGCGAGTATGCCCACGCCCACATACCGGGGGCAGTAAATATCCCGCTGTTCGATAACGACGAGCGGGCGCAGGTCGGCACCAAATACAAGCAGGCGGGTCGCGATGCCGCTGTGCTGCTCGGGCTTGACCTGGTGGGGCCGAAGCTGGCCGATTTTGTGCGACAATCGCGCCGGTTAACGCATCATAGTGCAGGGCAGGTACTGGTGCATTGCTGGCGGGGCGGTATGCGCTCTGGCTCGTTTGCGTGGCTGCTCAACACCGCCGGACTCACGGCTACGACGCTCGAAGGTGGCTACAAAGCGTACCGAAACACTGTTCTGACTGCGTTTACTGAGCCGTATAAACTGATTGTACTCGGCGGGAAGACCGGCTCCGGCAAAACCGACATATTGAAAGAACTGGCCCGACTGGGCGAACAGGTAATTGACCTCGAAGGGCTGGCGCATCACAAAGGATCGACCTACGGAGCCATCGGGCAACTCCCGCAGCCATCGTCCGAACACTTTGAAAACAAGCTCTTTACAGACCTGCGCCGGTTAGACGTTACGAAGCGAATCTGGATCGAGGATGAAAGCCGCAACATCGGCACCTGCTTTGTGCCGATGGCCTTTTGGCAACAGATGAGTGCGGCAGTCGTTGCCGCTGTCGACATTCCCAAACCAATTCGTATTGAGCGGTTGGTTACGGAGTATGCGAGTATCGATCACGGCTTATTGGTTGAAGCCACCGGGCGCATCCATAAACGGCTGGGCGGGCAGGCAACTAAAGACGCCCTGAACGCCCTCAGTAAACACGATTACGCAACCGTAGCCGACCTGACGCTGGTTTACTACGACAAAGCCTATATGCATGGTTTATCGCAGCGGCAGGGCAAACAGGTTCATACGTTTTCTGTGCAGGAAGACAATCCAGCCGAAACGGCCCGGCACCTCGTCTGTTGGGCGAATCATAGCCAATAAACTGGGCTATTTTTTCTTTATCGCCACTCGGCGAACAACTTCGCGTTTCGGAAATAGTATGCGCCATACGGCCAACGGTGTCTTCTGATCGCCAAAGCAGGTTTGGCAAATGATGTTGTCGGTTGGCACGGCGGCATTGTAAACGAAGAGCGTATCGTTGATTTTCTGAATGTTTGAGATTTGAGGCAGTTTTTGCTCGGCATTATACAAATACGCATCAAGCACTTCGCGTTCTTTTGTACTTAGCGACTGATTTTGTACGTCCTTACCACTAACCAACTGAATATCAACGCCGTATTTTTCCTCGATTGCCGTTAGTCGGGGGAGTTTTTGCAGTTGACAGAGCCGCGCTCGTTCGGCTGGCCCGTTCGCTTTCTGTAAATCGTCAAGTAAATCACTTTGGACCGCCTTACTGATTCGTTCTCCGAGAACATTAACCGTTTCAACCATATCGGCGTTTGTGATACGTTTAGGTTTCATGTCGGCCATTTGTTGCTTTAGCGCATCGGTTTGCTTGATGCGGTCGGGCGTGCAGGCAGTGATGAAAAGTGCCGTAACAGCCGTTGAAAGAACAAAAGCGCGAAAGTGTGCCATTGGAGCCATAAAGCGAAAGTGTGCATGTTGATGCTCAAATATGGGTAAAGATACGGGTTTTAACCGACTCAGGTCTTGGGTAAAACGCATGATAAGCCGTAATAAAATCGTAATTTTGCAGGCCCAAACCGTTTGGGTGTATTTCCAGAATCAACATGCTTGACCAGTTAGAAGCCATCCGCGAACGCTTCGATGAAGTAGCCCAGCAAATTGTGCAGCCTGAGGTTGTTTCCGATCAGAAACGCTTCATGAAGCTGAGCAAAGAATATAAAGACCTCGAAAAAATTGTGACGCAGTACCGGGCCTACACCCAACTGCTCGAAGAAATCGAGAACGCCAAACAGATTATCGCAACCGAAAAAGACGAAGATTTTCGGGAATTAGCCAAAGCCGAATTAGATGAACTGCTGCCGCGCCGGGAGCCGCTGGAAGAAGCATTGAAAGAAATGCTGATTCCGAAAGACCCTAACGACAGTAAAAACGTAATTCTCGAAGTTCGGGGCGGCACCGGGGGCGACGAAGCGGCCATTTTCGCGGGCGATATTTTTCGCATGTACCAGCGGTTCTGTGAAAAAATGGGCTGGCGAATGACACTCGTCGATTTTACGGAAGGCTCATCGGGCGGCTACAAAGAAATTATTACCGAGATCGAGGGCGAAGACGTGTACGGCAAACTTAAGTTCGAGTCGGGGGTTCACCGGGTGCAGCGCGTACCGGCCACCGAAACGCAGGGGCGCATTCACACTTCTGCCGCCAGTGTAGCCGTGTTGCCCGAAGCCGAAGAGGTAGATATTGACCTGAATATGAACGACATCCGCAAAGATACATTCTGTTCGTCGGGCGCGGGTGGGCAGTCAGTAAACACCACTTATTCGGCGGTGCGGCTTACGCACATTCCAACAGGACTCGTTGTGCAGTGTCAGGACGAACGGTCGCAGTTGAAAAACTTCGACAAAGCTCTGACGGTACTTCGGTCGCGGCTGTTCGAAATTGAGTTGCAGAAGCATAACGACGCTATTGCCTCGCAACGCAAAACGATGGTAGGCAGTGGCGACCGCTCCGACAAAATTCGCACCTATAACTATCCGCAGAGCCGCGTGACCGACCACCGTATTGGCCTGACGGTCTATAATCTCCCGGCTGTGATGGACGGCGACATTGGCGAATTCATCGAACAACTCCGCATTGCTGAAAACGCCGAACGGCTGAAAGAGGGAGCAACGGTATAAGACCGCCTTTTCGTAGAATTATCAGCGGATATACGTCTCAAAACCGGTCGATTGCCAACGGCGCAATCGACCGGTTTTATTTTCTAAAATCAACAGTTCAACCTCCGGGAACCGGCGCAGCAGTCGACGGCTTTTTCGCCAGCCTGCCACGCTGAATACCTTCGTGAGCGCGTCGGCCCGCCAGCCGTCGGGAGCCAGCACAGTGGCGCGTACAAAATGCCGCAGTCCCAAGCCCGAACGCGGATTCATGACGTGCGAATACCGACGCCCCCGGTAATCTAAATGTCGGTACATATCGCCAGACGTGGTAATGGCCGCATTTTTAAGTGAAAGTACAGTTGAGTCGAGCGCAACGGAATAGCTCGTATCTCCAGCCAGCACGTCGCCCCCCAGATCAAGCAAAAAAGTGTTGATTCCCAGCCCGCGTAGTAGTTTACCGGCCTGGTCGATGGCAAAACCCTGCCCAATGCCGCCCACGTCTAATCGCATCTCACGTCGCCGAAGCCTGACAGATTGTGTGGCATAATCCAATTGCATCAGCCGATGACCGACAGCCCGGCGCGCCCGAAGTCGCTGCTGTCGGTCGGGAAACTCGCCCCGCCGAACGGCCCTCCGCCAAAGCTGCGACAACGGCCCAATAGTTGGGTCGAACCGGCCATTCGAGAGCCGGGCAATTGTTTGGGACTTTTGTAAAACCTCGAACAGTTCGGGCGAAACCCGTACCCACTGCCCCGAACCCGCCGTGGCCGACAGCCGGTTGATCTCCGACCCATCGAGGTAATCGCTCATAATCTGGTTGAGCGAATCCATGCGGGCGTTCACAGCGTTGTTGGCACGTTGGGCCGTTGCACTGTCGGGTGCGTACAGCGTAAGCACAAACTGCGTACCCATCAGCCCACGCCGAAACTGATAGCGATGCTGCGGAGTCGGCTGGGCCACAACGGCTCCGGCCATCAGTATGAGCAGAAAACGAAGTAGATTGGCGAACAAAATACCGTTGGCGACTTGTTAACAGGCTGGCGTCATCAAACCAGTCACATTTATGATTACGATACGAAACAAATACCTGCTTGCTGCCGCTGGATTCTGGCTTCTGGGTCTGATATTCGTGTTAATTGGCGCGGCTGGCCGAAGTAATCAGTGGGATTCGGCAGGAACGTTACTAACGATTGGCATTCTGGCTCAGGCGATAGGCTTTGGGCTTCTGGGTTTTGTGCTGATGCAGGCTGTTTTTAGCAAGAAGAAATAGGCATAGCCGTCCGGTTTGCGCAAGCAACGGCAGCTATCAATTCTACAAAAACTCGGCCTGCTTCGTCGTGCGGCCAACCTGTGCGGCTTCGTTGCGCAGCATCATATCAACCAGCACCAACGCGGCCATTGCTTCTACGATTGGCACGGCACGCGGCACCACGCAGGGGTCATGCCGACCCTTACCCGATACCGTAACCGGCTGTCCGTCAACGTCTACGCTATCCTGATCCTGCATAATGGTCGCTACCGGCTTGAAGGCTGTTCGGAAATAGATAGCCTCGCCGTTGCTGATGCCGCCCTGAATACCACCCGAATGATTGGTGCGGGTACGAACTTTGCCGGTTTCGTCAGTATAAAACTCGTCGTTATGCTGCGAACCGTATAGCTCGACTCCGGCGAAACCGCTGCCATATTCAAACCCTTTCACGGCATTGATACTCAGCATGGCCTTACCCAGTTCGGCGTGGAGTTTGTCGAAAACGGGTTCGCCCCAGCCCGCCGGGACGCCCGTAATCACACAATCGATTACGCCACCGATAGAATCGCCCCGTTTGCGGGTTTCGTCGATGTACTGGAACATCTGCCCGGCCATGTCGGAGTCAGGGCAACGCACGGGATTTTCTTCGGTTAGGTTCAGATTCAGCTCCGTGTATGGCTTATCGAGTTTCAGTGCGCCCACCTGCGAGACATACGCCCGAATCTGCACACCGTGCTGGGCCAGCAACAGTTTTGCAACAGCACCAGCCGCCACTCGTGCCGCCGTTTCGCGGGCCGACGACCGGCCCCCGCCCCGGTAATCGCGGGAGCCGTATTTGGCCTGATACGTATAGTCGGCGTGAGAAGGCCGGAATTGCTGAGCGATGTGGCCGTAATCTTTACTACGCTGGTCGGTGTTGCGAATGATTAGGGCAATAGGCGTTCCCTGCGTCTGCCCATCAAACACCCCTGATAGTACGTCAAATTCATCGGCCTCGCGTCGTTGGGTCGTAATGCGCGACTGTCCGGGTTTGCGCCGGTCGAGTTCGTGTTGAATAAATTCGGTGTCGAACGTTAACCCCGCCGGGCAACCGTCAATGACAACGCCGATAGCCGGGCCGTGCGATTCACCAAAAGTAGAAATCTTAAATAGCGTTCCGTATGTACTGCTCATGATGTATTGTCTGCCAAACCTGAAAGCGCGGTGCAGAAATTATCGCTTAAAAAACACAAATATCATCCCCAGCAGCATCAATACAATAAATACGTTGGCTGCGGCCCGAACAAGTACTGAAATACTGATTGGCTGTCGGCTGCTGTCGAGCGTTTCGATACCGTCATAAATTGACATACTACCCGCCGGTGCCGAAACTGTATCGCGGCCTGTTTCCGGCGAGTTGCCCATTTTAGCGGGGCTGGTATTCCCGTTTGTTGTGCCAACCTGTAGTACCAATGCCGGGCGAAGCGTATCGTACCGAGCCAGTTGCGGATTAAAATAAATCCACTGAAATCGGCCAGCCAATGGTATAGGCGACTGCTGATGAGGCACTAAGAAATAGGTAAATGTTTTGCTGCCCGTTACACCGGCCACTGTACGGCTAAGCGTTAGTCGTTCTTCGGGCGGGAATACGTCTACATCAGGATTTGGGTTCAGCATGGCCGGGGCGGGCAGCGCAGCGATGTTACCCTCGCCAACCACCGAAAACGCGTACCGAACACTACGGCTAACCACGATTCGGCGTCGGTCAAGCGATTCTTCGAGCCGAAACACGCCGACCGGTACGCGGCCCCGCAAGGGGTGAGCCGGCAACGCCCGAACAGCTACGTTAAGGGGGCGGCTGGTAAACGAAACAGTTTCGGGCGTGGGTGCTGGCGGGCCAATCAGGGGCCGCGAACGGGTTAACTGAAGCGTAACGGCAGGCAAACGCAAAGGCCGGGTCGACAGTGGGAAGAACACCGCCTGGTAGAGTTTGTATTCGCGGAAAGGTTTACCACCAACTTGTACCGGAACCGCCTTTAACTCATTGATATTCAGATTCTCCTCCCAAGCATTAGCAGGTCTGATTTTTTTGATAATAGTTTGCAACTGCTTGTCTAAAGCCGTAAAATTCAGCACATATGGGTAGTTATCCGCTACAAAGAACGAAAGCGTTAGCCCTATGCTTTCGCCAACGTAAATGCTGGATTTGGTTGCCCGCAAGGTTAAAAATGCCGGGTTTTTCGGTAACGTATTCTCCAAAAGAGCCGAAGCACTACCCGGCAACGTAGCTGTTGGTCTGACTGTTAATTCGGCTCCCTCGGAGCGGACGGTCGTGCCATTTGTTGTGATCGAGAACGGCGGCAGTCGAAAACGCCCTGGCGTGCGGGCCTGGTAATTCTGCGTTATAATTTGATTGACTACTGTTTTTCCACCGATTTCAACTGTGGTTACACTGGCAGATGTTCCCTTCTTTGAAAAACCGGTAATGTCGGGAAAAGAAATGGTTGGCCGTGTCTCACTGTTCGGAATACTCACTGTGATAACAAAAGGCCGTTCAATCGGAAAGTTAGTTGCGCTAAATTCTATAGTTGCCGCATTATCAATCACTTGCCCAAATGTAACTATCGGCAGACAAAAAAATAATGCAAAATATTTGCGGAATACTGCTAAAAACATTGTTATTTCGTGGCAACATTTTCTAAAGTGGTGCGTTCTCAACCATAGATGCCCGTAGCCGAAACGACGGTGGAGTCTTTTAAATTACTCATCACTTCCTTAAACCAAAATCCCGTTAACAACCATGCTTTCGATGCTTGAGTACATCAAAACCATCCTTCAGAAGGTGAGTTTTGACAAAGCACTGTTCGAGAAGGAATTGGCGAAGGCCATCAAAATGCTCATTCCCGAAGAGGTGACGCAACTCAAACGCTGGTGTTACGCGCAGTTTGGCAAAATGTACCGGGTAGTGCTTAATCGCTGCTTCGCCCGCGTGCGTTATTCCTGACGGCGTTCTGTTTACTTTCCTGGACCTCTGCTGACCCCGGTTGCTAAAGCCGGGGTTTTTCATAGCACTACCTTCTCCCCCATTTCTGGTATAGCAACGTGCTGAAATCCAGCCGTCTCAAGCTTATCTTTCCAGACCAACTGCTTTTCATACTCGCCATGAACCAGAAAGACCCGCTTCACCAGAACCGGGTTCTGACAGCTCAAAAAGTCAAGCATTTCGCGGTAGTCGCCATGTGCAGAGAATGAATCCATAATCTCGACACGGGCTTTTACCTCATAACGGTCGCCGAAGATCGTTACCTCTTTGTCGCCCCGTTTTAAGGCACCACCCAAACTGTTGGGCGAAGCATAACCGACGAGCAGGATGGTTGTCTGCGGGTCGTCGATGTTGTTTTTGATGTGGTGCTTGATACGCCCCGCTTCGGCCATACCCGACGGGGCGATGATAATACACGGCCCCTGTCGGTTGTTAATGGCCTTTGACTCGTTCACGTCCGACACGTAATGCAGATTCGGGAAGCTGAACGCGTCGCCGTCTTTGTTGATGTAGACCAGGATGTCGGGGTTGAAGTTATCCTGGTGCATGTGCATAACCTGCGTGGCTTTTACGGCCATCGGACTGTCGATGTATACGGGCAATTTCGGCAGTCGGCCTTCGCTCGAAAGCTGGTCGAGGGCATAAATCAATTCCTGTGTCCGGTCGACGGCGAAGGCGGGAATGATAAGTTTACCCCGATTTTCAATGCACGTTTTGTGTACGATCCGCAGCAGGTGGCTCTTCATATCGGGTTCTGGTTCGTGGAGCCGGTCGCCGTAGGTCGATTCGCAAATGATGTAATCGGCCTGCGGAAACGAATCGGGCCTGCGCAGGATTTTGTCGTCAGGGCGGCCAATGTCGCCACTAAAAAACAGGCGTTTTTCGGCACCATTTTCGCGGATAGTCAGGCTAATCGACGCGCTGCCAAGCAGGTGGGCCGCATCGGTCAGCAACCCCGTCACGTCTTCGGTGATCACAAACGGCTGGTTATAGTTAACCGGGCGCATCTGGCTCAAAGCCTGTTCTACGTCCTGTTCGTCGTATAACGCTTCGAGTTCGGGTTGACCGCGCCGGGTGCGCCGTTCGTTCACCCGCTCAAGGTCGCGCTCCTGAATGCGGGCACTGTCGCGCAGCATCACGTCGCAGAGGTCGATGGTAGCTAAGGTGGTATAAATTGGCCCCCTGAAGCCCTGCTTCACGAGTCGGGGAATCAGACCCGCATGGTCGATGTGGGCGTGCGACAGAACCATATAGTCGACGCGGGCGGGGTTAAAGCCGAACGTTTGATTCAGTTCATCGGTATTGATCCCCTGAAACAGGCCGCAGTCAAGCAAAATCTGTGTACCACTGTCGGTAGTGACAAGGTGCTTGCTGCCCGTTACGGTGCGGGCCGCACCAAAAAATTGAATGGTCATAGGGTTTAGGAGACTGGAAGCCGTCGTATTTTTCGACAAGATTAACAGGATTTGCCGGATTTGCACACTATACGTTATGCAGGTCGGTCATTTGCAACATAAGAGCCTACCAATCCTGACAATCCTGTTAATCCTGTCAAAAAAGATGAGCAACTGGAGAGAACTTGTCAAACGGCTATGGCGCAAACGGCTAACGAAGGCCGTTCTGACCACGTTTAGCCTGTTTCTATTACTCGATCTGCTCTTTCCGCTCAACACCCGCGTACCTTATTCTACGCTGATTATCAGCCGCGACGGGCAAATCCTGCACGCTTTTCTGAGCCGCGACGACAAATGGCGGATGTACGCCGAGCTGCCCGAAATTACGCCCACCCTGCGCAACGCTATTCTGTTCAAAGAAGATAAGTATTTCTATTATCACCCCGGTTTCAACCCCGTTGCCATGCTTCGGGCCGCCGGGCGCAACCTGCTGACGGGTCGGCGCACGTCGGGGGCTTCGACTATCACGATGCAGACCGTGCGGCTGCTCGAACCGCGCAAACGGACGTATCTGAGCAAAGCTATCGAGTTGTTTCGAGCGATTCAGTTGGAGTGGCATTACTCGAAAGATGAGATACTGCAACTTTATCTAAACCTGATTCCCTACGGTGGCAACATCGAAGGGTTGAAGTCGGCTTCGCTGCTGTACTTCGGCAAACCGCCCCAACTGCTTAGCTTAGCCGAACTCACTACGCTGACTATTATTCCGAATCGTCCGTCGAGTTTGCGGCTGGGGCACAGCAACGCCCGCATCGTGCAGGAACGCAACCGCTGGCTCACCCGCTTTCGAACCGCTGGCCTATACAACGATGCTACCATTGCCGACGCCCTGACCGAACCACTGACCGCCTACCGGCGCGAAGCCCCACAGCAAGCTCCACACCTCGCCCGCCGACTCCGCACCGACCATCCCGACACGCCCATCGTGCGGGCAAGCGTCCGGGCCGACGCGCAGGCTACTGCCGAGCGCATCGTACAAAACTATGCCAACCGGCTCCGGGGGTTAGCTATCCACAACGCGGCTGTACTAATTGTGGATAACGCCACGCGGGAGATTGTTGCTTACGTGGGGTCGGCAGATTTTCGGAATGCGTTCGACGGTGGGCAGGTCGATGGTGTTCGGGCGGTACGGTCGCCGGGGAGTGCGCTCAAACCGCTGCTTTATGGACTGGCTTTCGACGCGGGCATCATTACGCCAAAAACCAAACTCGCCGATGTACCAACCAACTTCAGCGGCTACGAACCCGACAACTACGACCGTCGGTTCAACGGCCCCGTTACGGCAGAGTTTGCGCTGGCAAACTCGCTGAATATTCCGGCAGTGGCTTTGCTGAATGAACTGGGTACGTCATCATTCGTATCGGCGTTGGGGAAGGCCGGATTTGTATCGGTGAAAAAACAGGCTAAAGACCTCGGCCTGTCGCTGGTGCTGGGCGGCTGTGGCGTCACCCTCGAAGAAATGACCCGGCTGTATGTCGGGCTGGCAAACGGGGGTCAGGTCAAGCCAATACACCTTACAGCATCCTCCGCCACTAAGGAGGTCCCTGCTTCGGGGGCGGAGGAGACTGTGCTTTCTCCCGAAGCCACTTATCTTGTTACGCAAACGCTCGTGCAAATCACCCGGCCCGACCTGCCTAACAATTTCGATAACAGCTACCACCTGCCGCGCATTGCCTGGAAAACCGGCACAAGCTACGGTCGGCGCGATGCCTGGAGCATTGGCTACAACCGACGTTACACCGTTGGCGTGTGGGTGGGCAACTTTTCGGGCGTGGGCGTGGCCGAACTGAGCGGAGCCAACACGGCCACACCGTTGCTGTTTCAACTATTCAACGCGCTGGATTACAACTCGCCGAGCGGCTGGTTTCGGCCACCAACCAATCTGAGCCACCGCCTGATTTGCCCCGAAACCGGCGACGTGCCAGGCGATTCGTGCCACCACCCCGTGACCGATGCGTTTATCATGGGCGTGTCGCGTTATCGGCCCTGTCAGCACCGCAAGGCCATCTGGACCAACGCAGCCGGAACGATTTCGTACTGCGCTCACTGCCGCCCCGCCGATGCCGTGCGCCGACTCTACCCCAACCTTGCGCCGAATGTGCTGGCGTTTTATCAGACTCAACGTATTCCATTTAGAACCGTGCCGCCCCACAACCCCGCCTGCGAGCGCGTGTATGGCGATGCCGGGCCGCTGATTACCAGCCTGAACGACCGAAGCGAGTACTACATTAACCCGCGCCAGCCCGCCGAACTCGAATTGGGTTGCCAGGCTGGCAGCGACGTAAAAACCGTGTTCTGGTATCTGAACGACAAATTCTACCGCCGGGCCACGCCCACTGAAGCCGTATTCTTCAAACCTCGCCCCGGCCCCCTGAAAATCTCCTGCGCCGACGACCGGGGAAGGCATAGCGACTTGCACGTACTGGTAAAAGCGGAGTAGGTCGTTCAGCGTATTTTTTGGCTACGCTGAACGGAGATCGCTAAAGGCAATACAGCTTACTTAGAGCCTTGCGGATTTTTCAGTTTTGTTTTACTCTGTGGTTTGGCTTTGGGGTATATTATCCGCCCTTCTTTCAAAACCATTTTTACGTTAGCCAGCGATTGGGCAAAATCATTTTCCAGATCACCGTTAAAAAAAACCAGGTCTGCTTTTGCGCCTTTGCTTATAACACCCAAACGCTCCGATAAGCCCAACGCTTTAGCTGCATTGTACGTAGCGTATCGTAGTACGTCTTTTGCAGGCAAACCGGCCTCATAATACGATTGAATTACATCAACGGCTCCTTCACCTCGTTCTATACCCTTCACGTCGTTGTAAAAATCAGAGCCTGACACAATCATAACGCCTTTGTTAACGGCACGTCGCAGGCGGTCATGAAAACCGTCTAAAGCACTTTTCAGATAATCTTCTGCTTCCTTTCCAACCATTCCGATACCTGCCACTAATAGTTCGCCTTTTTCCCGTGACACATCAGTGGGTACTAAATAGGTGCCGCGTTGTGCCATCAATGCCAGCGTGCTGTCAGATAGAATATAACCGTGCTCAATGCCGTCAACGCCAGCGAGAACAGCGTCTTTGGCGGAGTCGTCATACGTGGCGTGTGCCGTAACAGAAAGGCCATTCTTATGAGCGGTTTGGACAATTGCAGCAATTTCCTCGGGGGCCAAGACTCGGTTCTCTGTATTCATGCAAACTTTGATGACATTAACACCGCGTTTCTTATGCTCTAAAACGGCTGCTCGTGCATCTTCAACTCCACTAACCACCCTGTATTCCTGGTTAATTACAAAGCTGTCGGCTGGGAAAAGTTTACTGAATTGCCCGCCTGGTGGACTAATAATAGGGCCTGACACGTACATAGTCGGCCCGATTTCTTTACTTTCGGCAAGCGTCTTTTGCAGTTGACTATCTAAGTACTGGCCTGAATTGCCAAGATCGCGAACGGTTGTAATGCCCGCTTCGATATGTTGACGGGCAAATACGAGTCCGCTTTTGATACGTTCAGATGCTGGCACCTTAGAAGCTACCTCCAAACCATCCTTAGTTTGTTTTTGATGGAGCAACAAATGGGTGTGCATATCGATCAGACCCGGTGTTACCGTACATGTAGTCAGGTTGAGCACCGTTGCGTTAGCGGGTTTAACTATGTTATGGCCCACGGCTTCAATGACCCCGTCAGCCACTATGATCTGCTGATTGGTTAAGAAAGACGAGTTTTTGGCATCATAAAGTTTACCTACCCGAATAAATAGTTTGGTTTTGGGTTGGGCCAAAACGGGAGAAGAAACCAGCAAAAGCAAGAAAGGTATGAGCAGACGCATAGACAATTTATGTTTTGATAACGGGGCATCTACGCGTAGTATGTTATGGGCTAAACTGTAGCCGTGCTCCATCGCCCACAGACAGCGTTTTCCCACCTGCGAACGTAACTCTTCGGGCCAATGCCGTGTAGTTGTTAGGCAAACTGATGACATGCTCGACCCGTACAGCATCTGTGCTGGCTGGAACCCGATTGCAGGACCAGACGGTAGGATCGTCCCAGCTACCGTTTTTGACCGTAACCATGCTACAAACGCCCGTACTAATAACAACCTGAACCGAGGCCGTTAGACTTCGCGGGTCGGTAGCCCTAACGGTTACGGTAAAACTACCGGCCTGCGTTGGCGTACCAGTCAGCCGACGATTGACAGCATCAAAACTTAGCCAGCCCGGCAAACCGCTGGCACTATAGGTAAGCGTTTGCCCTTCGGGGTCTGTGAAAGCAGGGACGGTATAGGTAAAGAAATAACCTATTTCAGCCGTTTGTGGGCCTATAGTGGGAGGTATAGGCGGTTGATTCACAGACGTATTGATAACCAACACTCTTGACGTGAACAAACCCGACGGATCGGTAGCTCTGACCGTGATCGAATAGCTACTGGCTACTGTGGGGGTTCCAGAAAATTGGCGCGTTCCTGAATTGAAACTCAGCCAGCCCGGCAGGTTCGTAACGCTGTAGGTAAGCGATTTGCCTTCCGGGTCGGTGAAGGCAGGCGTTGTGTACGTGAAAAACTGATTTACTTCGGCGGTCAGTACGGGTAGCGTTGGTGCTGTGGGAGGCTGATTAGGTCCTGCCACAATAACGAACGGAACAGCCGTTATCAACCCACCCGGATCGGTAGCACTAATCGTGAGGGTGTGGCTGGCCGACTGGGTTGGTGTTCCGGTTAACTGGCGGCTGGTGGTATTATAGCTTAGCCAGGCTGGTAAGCCAGTAAGATTATATACAAGTGCTTGATTTTCAGGGTCTGTAAAAACAGGTATTGTGTAGGCATACGATTGCCCGGTAGCAGCGGCTGGCGGTTGTATAGCTGGGGCAACGGGCGGCAGATTGGGAATGGCACTAACTTCTACCCCTCCGTTCCAGATGCCTCCTACACGCGTGTATACTCGAAAATAATATTGAACGAGCGGGTTTAGATTGGTAACAGTGACCTCGTTGCCAATGCCTTTATAAACCACCTTTCCTCCTTCGATAGGTGATCCGTTTCCGGTGTAGCTGGGATCAGCCGTGTACGACGTGCCAATTGGTATGTCGGTGAAACCACCGGTTGGACGGGCCGCAACCAGAATTTCATTGAACGTTGCCGTTGGGTTAATCCAACTGACCCGAACAGAATTAAGTTGCGGGGTTGCAACCACGTTGCTTACCAGCGAACTGGCCGAATTACAATCTGGATATAGCGTGACGGAGTGGGTAGCTTTAAGCCCTCCATTATCGGTTACGGTCAGCGTAATCAGGTAATAATACGTCTCATTAGGGCTACACCCAACCGGCGAAATAGTCACGGTAGGCGAAGCAGTGGTTATCACCGGTTCGGGGTGGGAGTGGTTATTATGCTCGAGCGATACCTGCCATTCATAACCCATGCCGGTCTGGTCTGTGTCCGTCACGTTTGCCTGAAGCGTGTACGGCGTAGCCTGGCTCATCGTATATAGCGTACCCTGCGCCGGGTTGGTAATCTGCACCGTCGGGGGCGTGTTATTGACCGAAACCACGAGTTGTTTAGGCAGCGACGCCTGATTGGCATTGTCTCTAACCGTCAGCGTAACCGTAAATTTCCTCACTCCGGTGCCCGTGAACACATGCACCGGGTTGGCCGACGTCGAGGTGGTGCCATCGCCAAAATCCCACAGGTAGGTCAGCGGCAGGCCCTCAGGGTCGACGGAGTTCGATCCGGTAAAGGTCACGCTAAGCGGAGACGTCCCGTAGTTTATGGTTGAGGAGGCATTAGCCACCGGGGGCTGATTGCCGCCATAGCTGATACGCGATACCGTACCCTGAATCCGAACGTAAAAGAGCGACCCATCTCTGGGGTTCATTTTTATGTCCAGTATAGACGGGTCGAAGTTATCCGGGGCAAAGTTTCGTACCTCGTGAACAACGTGATCACCTTCGTCGTGAAGGTCCAGATTTTTAATCCAGTGCTGGCTAAAATCCGTAAAGAAGTACGTGTTGCGGTACATAGCCGGAAACTGCGTACCTGTATAGTAAACGCCACCTATAACACATTTGCCGAAAAAGGGAGTACCGGCGGGGGCACCCGTACTACCAACCAGCCGGGCAATAGGTGTTGTTCCACTAAAGGCCGGCACTCGGGTTCGGGCTGTGCCGTGGCTGTAGTCAAGAGCCGGACGTGAATGCGTAAACCGGCGCAATGTCGGGTTTGGGTTATCGGCAAACGTAGTAGGCTGCACACACAGACTTTCAAAAGTGGGCGTGCCCGGCTCATCGAGGTTACGAACATTTGTACCGTTGTAGGATATGGTTGGGTCGAGACCCTCGTAGACGGGCCAGCCGCAGTTAAGGCCCGCTTTATCGACTACGTGAAATTCTTCAATTTGATACCAGCTCACGTCGCCTATCAGCAATGTACCAGGATTACCGTCGGCGGGGTTGGTGCTGCCTGTGTTGGGTTTGAGCGACATGCGATACGGGTTGCGAAGCCCCAACGTCCAGACGCGTGACTGTGGCGAACGCGGATTGGCAGCATCGTAGAACGGATTACTTGATACTCCGTTCCCCGTTGCGGGGTCAATTCGTAATACCTTACCACACAGCGATCTAACCATTTGTGCGCGAAGTGCTCCTACGTTCTCATTGGACCGCATCATGCCAAAATTGAGCGATGCCTGAAAGTAGGTATCAGTACGTCCACCTACGTCAACTCCTTCATGGTGCGCCCCATCGCCAGTTGATACCAACAGGGTTCCGTCTTCACCAAACAAAATAGTGCCTCCTGCGTGCGACTCAAACGTTACCGGAATACCGGTTGTGGCAGATTCGCCCACTAAAACGGTTCGGCTATTTGCCGTTAAAGTCCCGTTAGTGTTTTGAACCCGAAACCGTGATACCCGGCTAATCGTGGCATTATGATACTGATTGGTGGTGCTACTATACTGGGCTGTACCAAAATTCAATACGTGATGCAGATCGACCGTATAAAACAGGTACATGAGACCGTTGCTCTCGAAATTGGGGTCTAAACAGATACTATGCAGACCAAAATCGTTCCACTCGCCAACCTCCTCCCGAATGTCGACAACGGGTGTTGCCTGCCGCACATACGCACTGCCATTCCAGACAGATACCCACACTCGTCCGCTCTTCTCCCAAACAAAAAATCGATTACCATCTGTCGAAAATACGATACCTACCGGACTGGTGTAGTTATCCTGGATTGTAGTTTTCGAGAAACCGCTCGGTAGTTGGGCAAAGCCTGATCTGATCGAACTGATAAATACCAGTAAAGATATTGTCAGTCGACAAACTGAGAAAAAACATGCTAACCGCATCTGTAAAATGTTTACATGTATAGTAGTTAATTTTACTTCAGTCTACCAAAACAAAAAGTAAATTACTTATTCTGTGGATAGTATTCGATAGAGAGTAGGTTTCTGAGCAAATGAATCACATTGGGCAATTGTGATTTCTGGAAATTAACAAAGTACAAACATATTCAATTAATAAGAAATCACCAGAAAAGTATTTGATAGAATACCTTTTCTTCCGGTTATCCTACTTACAGAAATCGGACGAACACAGAAAACTAATGACGAACAGCTTACGATTTGTCATTTTCGCAATTTATCCACATTTTTCCGTTCTAAAAGTAAAAACCAATCTATGAAATCCATTTTATTACTTGTTGCCGGTTTAGTGTTCGCCACCGCTACGTTTGCACAAACCGCGCCCACCGACCCCATGCAGGACCCTACGGCCCTAACCAATGCTTTCTTCAAAGCTATGCTCGATGAAGATGGCACCCTTAACAAATACCTGACGTCAGATTTTAGCATTACCAGTTTCGACGGGCAAACCGTTGATGGCGATTTGCTGGCGCAGGGCGTTGGCGGAGGCTTTGTAATCGTTGAAACGGCTACGATTTCGGACGCACGGACAAGGCAGTACAACAACGATGCCGCCGTAACCACGGGCAACTGGAAAGCCAAAGGCAGCATTCAGGGGCAGGGCTTCGACAGCAACGTGGCCTTCTCGGTAACGAGCGTGAAACAGGGAACTGGCTGGAAAATCGCCAACATTCAGTTTACGGCAGCCAAATGACGGCGCACAACCGTTGACCGTTCCGTAATAACCCTGACAATCAGTAAAAAATAATTGACCCACTCAGCATCTTTGAGTGGGTTTTTTCGTTAGCATTCGGCCCTAATTTCCTACCTATCATGACACGGCGCAGGCTCCTTCACTCCCTCCTTTTCATACCGCTTGTTTTTTTGCTCGCCCATTGCTCCCGGCTGTCGTTCAACGAAGTAAACGTTGTTGGCCGCAACTTCGGTGATGAGGTGCAACAGACGCAGAATCTGACCTTTACATTTAACAAAAACGTTGGACCCGACGAAAAAAACGGCGCACTCGGTGAGTGGGATTCGACTCAGTACGTGCGCTTTAAGCCGGCTGTGCGCGGCAAATTCCGGTGGACGGCCCCCAACGAACTGGTATTCTCGCCCACCGTGGCCTTCGACCCTGCCACCGACTACCGCGCCGAACTGACCGCCGATTTACTGAAACGCGCTCCAGACAAAGATCTGAAAGTATCGGGCGAGGAAATCGACTTTCACACGCCTTATCTCCAACTGACCGGTACTGAAACGTGGTGGGCCAAATCGCGCGAGACGGGGCAACCGGTTGCGAAAGCAAAGCTGAACTTCAACTACCCCGTCAGCGCGGGCGAGGTATCGGGCAAGCTGACAGTAGCAACGGACGAAAAGCCGATTACGGTGCAGTTAGCCCCCGCCGATGGCCCCACGAGCGTGGCCCTGACGCTACTGAATGCGCCCGCTGAAAAGAACGAGCAGCCGCTGACCATGAAGCTCGGCAAGGGGTTGACCGTACCGAAAACGGCTTACGTCAGCAAAGAGGCTATTGAAGAAACCTCCACGCTGCCATCGCGGACGTCGGTAGAGGTGGTGGACGTGCAGACGCGCTTTGAGAACAACACAGGCGTGGTGCGGGTCATCACAACGCAGGAATTGCAGGCAGGGAAGCTGAGCCAGTATTACACCATTCAACCGGAGGTCGAGACGTCGGCGGAACTGACCGAAAATGGCTTCGTCATTCGTGGTAATTTTAATGAAACCGACACCTACGTACTGACCCTGACCGATCAAATTCGCGGTACGCTCGGCACCAAACTGAGCGAGTCGATTACGCGCGATTTATTTTTTGGAAAGATGCCCGCAAGCATCCAGTTTGCGAACAAAAAGGCACTGTATTTATCGTCGAAAGGTGCGCGAAATGTGGGACTGAGCATTGTCAATGTGCCGAAAGTACAGGTTAGAATCGCCAAACTGTATGAAAATAACCTGCTCAATTACTTCCGCTCGAACCGCTACGAACAATATTCAGAAGGTCAGGATGGTATATGGGCACCCAACGGCACGTTCAACTACAACGACGACGAGTCGGGCGACCTGAGCGACGTACTGGTAAACAAGACCGTTGAAACCATTGATTTGCCAAAAGTACGGGGCGTTTCGGCCCTGAACGTATCGTTGCCCGATCAGGACAATAACTTCCGGGGCGTGTATCTGGTATCGGTTGGCTCAAAAGATGAAGCCTATCTGTCGGCCACGCAGTTGGTATCGGTGTCGGACATTGGTCTGGTAGCCCGGCAAACCAACGACGAGGTACTGGTATGGGCCAACTCTATCCGCACTGCCGAACCGCTGCAAAATGTTGAACTGACGCTTGTTAGCTCAAACAACCAATCGGTGTATACGCTCAAAACCGATGGCAGCGGCTTTGCCCGGTTTGAGAAAGTAGGCGAGAAAGCACCCGGTTTTAAAATCGCGCTTATTACGGCCCGCACCGACGGCCCCACGCAAAATGCTGATTTCAATTTTCTGTTTTTACCCGATACGCAGGTCGAAACGTCGCGGTTTGCCGTTGAAGGCAAGCGCGATAACACGTCGGGTTTCGATGCGTTCGTATATGGCGACCGTGATATTTACCGGCCCGGCGAAACCATTCATTTCAACACCGTTATTCGGTCGCAAAGCTGGCAAAGCGTGGGCGAGGTGCCGGTGCTGATTCGGCTCCTGGCCCCCAACGGGCGTGAGGTGCGAGCCTTCCGCAAAACCACCAACAGTCAGGGCGCGATTTCGACCGACGTACCGCTCGACCCGGCAGCCGTAACGGGCACGTACACCATCGAAGTACTGAATGCCAACAACATACAGCTCACAACGGAGTCGGTCAGCGTTGAAGAGTTTATTCCCGACCGCATCAAAGTCGACGTACTAACCGACCGAACAACGTATAAAGCAGGCCAAACCATTACGCTCTCGACCACGGCCACCAATCTCTTCGGTCCGCCTGCTGCCGACCGTTCGTATGAAATGGAGCTGCAACTCAAACGCAAAACCTTCGCCCCGAAAGACTTTGCCGAATACAACTTCGCCATGTCGGAAATGGGCGCATCGGCAGTGGCGTTTCCCAAAGAGGTTCGGCAGGGACGCACCAACGCCAACGGGCAGGCCACCGAGCGGTTCGTTATCCCGGCCACCTATCAGGATATTGGCATTCTGGAAGGCAAGCTATTTGTGTCGGTCTTCGACGAAAACGGACGACCCGTTAACCGGCTCCGGCGATTCGACGTGCAAACGCAGGATGTATTTTTTGGCGTTCGCCTACCCGATTATTACGTAACAACCAACGCGCCCGTAGCCGCTGAAGTGGTTGCGGTCGATGCGTCGGGAACGCTGCGCCCGTCGGCTACTGCAACGGTGGAAGTTGTTCGCTATGATTATCAGACGGTTATCGAAAAAAAGGAGAACGATCAAATCAAGTACACAACCAAACAGCGCGAGAAAGTAGTCTATACCAATACGCTGACGTTCAAAGGTGGCAAAGCGTCGTTCCGGTATGTACCGACGGTATCGGGTGAGTACGAAATCAGAATTCGTCGGGCTGGCGAATCGGCCACAGGCTACGCCACTACCGGTTTTTACGCTTACGGCTGGGGCAGCACGTCGGCTTCATCGTTTGAGGTAAGCCAGGAAGGGCAGGTATTGATGACGCTCGATAAAGAGACGTATGAGACCGGCGACCGGGCCAGAATTCTGTTTAAAGCACCCTTCGATGGCAAGTTGCTCGTAACCATCGAGCGCAACCGTGTTTTAGAGCATAAATGGCTCACAACCAGCAATAAATCGGCAGAGTTTAGTTTTTCGGTCGGGTCTGACCATTTGCCAAATGTGTATGTCACCGCTACACTCATCCGGGCGATGGATGCAACCAACTTACCGCTGACGGTGGCGCATGGATTTGCTCCGGTGCCGGTGCAGGACAAGGACTCAAAGTTGGCCGTAGCCATTACGGCGGCTACGCAGTCACGGTCGAAAACGAAGCAAACGATTCGGGTGAAAACTGCCCGAAACGCGCAAGTCACGGTGGCAGTGGTCGATGAGGGTATTCTGCAACTCAAGAATTTCAAAACGCCCGATCCGCACGGCTTTTTTTACCAGAAACGGGCGTTGGAAGTGAACAGCCACGACCTCTACGCGCTGTTGTACCCTGAATTGTCGCTCCAGTCGCAGTCGAGCGTAGGGGGCGATGGTTACGACCTCGAACGGCGCGTAAATCCACTCAGCAACGGGCGGGTGCGGCTCGTGGCTCTCTGGAGCGGCATTCTCGACACCGGCTTGGATGGTGAAGCTGAATTCACGGTCGACGTGCCGCAGTTTTCGGGCGATTTGCGCGTGATGGCTGTCGCATATAAAGACAACGCTTTCGGATCGGCCAACAGCAACATGAAAGTGGCCGACCCAATTGTGATCAGCGCGGGCGTACCACGTTTTCTCTCGCCCGGCGACCAACTCGATTTACCTGTCAACCTGAGTAACACAACCAAAAAAGCGGCTACCGTTACGGCCCGGCTGAGCCTCACGGGGCCGCTGGCAATCGACAGCCTGAGTTCGCAGCAGTTAAACATTCCGGCAGGACGCGAAGCGCGGGCTACGTTCCGGCTATCGGCCAAACAGGCAATTGGGCCGGGGGGTATCACGTTCACAGTGAATGGGTTAGGCGAAACGTTCACCGAAAAAATCGACGTAACGGTACGTCCGGCGGCTTCATTGCAAAAAACGACGCTTTCGGGCGCGGTGGCGGGCGGCAAAACGCAAACGCTGAACGTAACGGGCGGCTTCCTGCCCGGCACTGCACGGGCCAGCATGACGCTGAGTCGTTCGCCGGTGGCGCAGTATGGCCGGGAGTTATCGTTTCTGCTTGGTTATCCGCACGGTTGTATCGAACAGACCATTTCACGAGCGTTTCCACAACTATATTTTGCTGATTTAACGAAACAGATAGGCGCGTCGAACACCTATTTTGTGCGGAACGGCGACAGCGACCTGAACCCGGCCACCAACGTGCGGCAGGCCATTCAGACTGTCGAAGGGCTGCAAACGGCCAGGGGGGGCTTCTCGATGTGGCCGGGCATGGTGGGTTTGGCGGTTGATCCGTGGGCATCGGCCTACGCGCTCCATTTCCTGACCGAGGCCCAGGAAGCGGGCTACGAAGTACGGGGGTCGGTGCTGAGTTCGGCTATTGACTACCTGACAACGTATACCAACAACCCGGCCACCGAATCCGTAGCGCAGTTTGACGAAGCGGGTGGGCGAACGGTGCGGAACGTAGCCAGCCGCACCAGCATTTATGCCCTCTACGCGCTGGCGACTGCGGGCAAACCCAACCGCCCGATCATGAACTATTACAAACAAAACGCTCAGACACTGACCACCGACAGCCGGTATTTGCTGGCCGCTGCGTTTTTCCGGCTGGGCGATACCCGCAGCTACACGGCCCTGCTACCCAAACGCTATACCGACAACACCACAGCCCGCGAAACGGGTGGCAGCTATGCCTCTCCGCTGCGTAATCTTGCGCTTACCCTCGATGCGCTCGTAGAAACCGACCGTAGCAACCTTCAAATTCCGACGCTGGCACGCCAACTGTCGGGAGCGTTGCGGCAAAATACGTACCTGAACACGCAGGAAGCAGCCTTTGCCTTTCTGGCTCTCGGTAAATTAGCCCGTCAAAACGCCGGAACTACGACTACGGCCACGCTTTCGGCAGGCGGCAAATCGCTCGGCAGTATGACCGATGCCTTTCTCAATGTGAAACGGCTTCTAACAAACCAGCCACTTCTGTTGAGTGCAAAAGGATCGGGCAACGTGTATTATTTCGTACAAAGTGAAGGTGTGCCACAAGCAGGGCAAATTGCCGAAGAAGACAACGGTTTACGCGTCCGGCGGCAATACCTCGACCGCAACGGCCAACCCATCAGCGAGGTTCGTCAGAATGATTTAGTAGTGGTGAAGGTTACGGTAGCCAGCACCAACGGCCTGAATATCGATAACGTAGTAGTAACAGATTTGCTGCCCGCCGGACTCGAAGTCGAAAACCCGCGCCTGACAGAACAGCGCGATATGGACTGGCTAAAAGGCGCAGCTACCCCCGACCATTTCGACCTGCGCGACGACCGAATCAATTTCTACACGTCGGCCACGGGTGCGGAGAAGGTGTTTTATTATCAGGCGCGGGCCGTATCAAAAGGTCGTTTTGTACTTGGCCCGGTATCTGCCGATGCCATGTACAACGGCGAGTACCGCAGTTATCACGGAGCTGGGGTGGTAGTAGTGAGGTGAATAAACTCCACAATATACGTAGAGTAAATGCCCAACATTCCAGGCGTTTTGCTGGTTAATAAGCTGTAAGACGAGGTGGTACGCTTTTTGAACCATATTGTTTATTCTTACTCAACTACAAAACGTTATGAAACGCAGAACTTGGACCGTAGCCGCCCTGTTGGCCGCCACGATGGGGCTTTCTTCCTGTGCCACTGTTGAAGGCTGGCTCTATGGTGATAACCAGGCCAGTCGGCGCGAGATAGTCGCCACGAATAGCCGCGATTCGCGCAGCCGCACTACCGACAATGAGTATGACCGGCGCGATAGTCGCAATAACGACCGTTCTGACCGCAGCGACGAACCCGGTCTGTTCAGTAGTAATCGGGAGCGGAATAACGACCGCGACAACGAAAGAGGCCAGGCTGGTCGTCGTAGCAGCGATGACCGGATGAGTCAGAGCAGAAATTCGGCGTACAATAACCGATACAATACCGGCAACGATTACGATAGTGACCGCCCAAGCCGGATGTCGGGCAGCAGTTCGTATAACAATCGCTACAGAGATGATCGCGATACGCGTATGAACGACGACCGGGAGCGGTATGCGTCTAACGACCGTTTCGACAGCCGTAGCCGTAATTCATCTGATGAGCGTCCATCAAATCGCTATGACGACCGGGACTCATATAACGATAGTCGCAATAACGACCGGGACCGGAATAATGACCGTAACAACCGCGATGACGACCGCGACCGGATGGACAGCCGCGACCGCAATCGCGATGACCGGAACAATGACCGCTACGACGACCGTCGCAGTTCGTATGATGACCGCGACCGCAACCGCGATGACCGTAGGGGCTTGAGTGATCTCGTCAATCGAGATGATAACCGCGATGATCGGAACCGCATGGACGACCGGGATAACGACGACCGCGACAAGCGTGATAACCGCAGTCAACTGCGCGACGACCGCGACAGCCGGGATGATCGCTCAGACCGAATGGATAACCGCAGCGACCGTCGGAACAACCGCGACGCCGACGAGTTTGACAACGACCGCCGTGATTTGGCCGACCGTGTTTCGGAGCAAATAGACAAGGTTGACGAGCGGCTGGACGAAGCGAAGGCTGACGTGAAAGACGAAAGCCGCAAAGCCAAAAAAGAACGCGAAGACCGCATCAGAGATCTTGAAGACAAACGCCGTCAATTAATAGACTCGTACTACAGAGTACAACGCTCTACCGGCAATGACTTCAAAAAAGTAAAGCGCGACACCAACCGCATGGTTGACGACGTGGAAGACGCACTGGAAAAATTAGTCGACAAGGTCGATAAGAAGTGATAAGCAGTACATGGCGCGAGCGTTTGATCGTGCCTTTTATGTAGCCAGCATTCGCTGGCATGACCGGGTAAATACTCGATACATAAAAGGCACAAGCAAACGCTCGCGCCAGTTTGAGCCGTTCGGGCTGTTATCTTTGCGGCATGGCATTGATAAAACCGGTTCGGGGCATTGCACCCCAGTTTGGCGAAAATTGCTGGTTCGCCGAAAACGCGACCATTGTGGGCGAAGTAACGTTTGGACGAGACTGCACCGTCTGGTTCAACGCTGTAGTGCGGGGCGATGTCAACAGCATTACGATTGGCGACCGCACCAACATTCAGGATGGGGCCGTAATTCATTGCACCTACCAGCGGTATAAAACTACTATTGGCAGCTTCGTATCTATTGCACACAATGCTGTAGTTCACGGCTGTACGCTTGCCGATAACGTATTGATTGGTATGGGAGCCATTGTGATGGACGGGGCAGTGGTAGGTGCAGGGAGCATTATTGCCGCCGGAGCCATTGTTACACAAAACACCATTGTGCCACCCGGTTCTATCTATGCAGGTAATCCGGCCCGGTTTCTGAAGGCAGTGTCGCCAGAACAGGCTGAAATCTTCGCCCGCACGGCCAATAACTACGTCATGTACGCCGACTGGTTCAAAGAATGAACGATTTTCTAATTTATCTCCGCTTAGGTTTCGACCACATCACCGACCCCAGTGGCTACGACCATATCCTGTTCGTAGTAGCACTTTGCACGGTTTATACGCTCCGCCAATGGCGCCAGGTGCTTATTCTGGTTACGGCCTTTACGGTTGGGCACTCCATTACGCTGGCGTTGGCAACACTTCAGCTTGTTCGTTATGACACAGCCGTTATCGAACTGCTGATACCGATCACTATCCTGATTACGGCCATTACCAATTTCTTTTTTAAAGAACAGAAATCGCGCTCACTGAGCAAGCCGAAGCCATTTAATCAGGCATGGCGATATGGGCTGGCTTTGGTATTCGGGCTAATTCACGGCTTGGGTTTTTCTAACTATCTGCGCAGTTTACTGGGTCGTGAAGCCAGCATTTTGCAGCCGCTACTGGCATTCAACATCGGCCTTGAACTGGGTCAGTTACTTATTGTTGGGCTTGTACTGGGTATTGCCTACGTAACAATTGAGGTATTACGTCGCAGCCGGCTCCGCTGGACGCTCATTGTGTCGGGCATTGTGGCAGGCATGGCTTTGTCGCTCATTATTAACAACGAATTGTTGAATTAAAGCTTCTGGCAAAGCTGTTGGTACAAATACCGGGAATACCGAATACCTTCGGTTTGGGGTAGATGTACGCCGTCGGTAGTTTGATAAACAGTTACTGGATAGCGAATATACCGGTAGGCGGCTGGAGGAAACGTTTCTTCGATCACGTGTCGGATTCGGCAGGACAATGCTGCATTTCTGACGCGCGGGTCGGTTGGCATCTCAAAAAATACAACCTGCGTTCCTGCTTTCTGAAAATGGCGAATGTGTTCAGCCACCTTCGCTATTTTTTCCCGCAACTCGCCTTCCGATGGAATACGCATCATATCGTGCAGCCGCTCAGCAATCAGTTTCGAGGCAAAAGCCGTATCAATCGATTCTGCGCCCATAGCCTGTGCAGGGGGTGAATACCAGTCGCGAAACAGAGCTTTTGCCACGCCAAGCGGTTGATATTTCAGTCGCGTTAATGGCACGTATTCCCGAACTAAGGCCCAGCCCGGTTCGGTCAGATGCAGAGCGAGCGTGGTATCGGGAAGCCGATCCAGCGAGTTCATCTCTACCAGCAATAGCCGGGGGTGCTGTCTCATGTGAGCAATCAGCCCTAAGCCATCTATCGAGGCCATACCTTCCATCGACAGATTACAATAGCTGCTCTGCATCCCATCAAACAATAGCCGGTTGCTCATAGACGACCCCACAATAATAGTATCGGCCTGATGGTCAGTTTCATACGCAAACTCTTCGGCCTTAATTGTGTTGGTCTGCTGTGTGGTAAGGCCCGTTCGCCGAATGTGACTTTGGCATACATGGATAAACGTGCTGTATAACAGCAATAGCAGCACCGTTGTCAGAATGGCTTTTCGGATCATCAGAATTGAAAATAAATGAACGTTCCGGCAGAGCCACTATTGGTAATTATAAAGAACAGCAGGATGCCGCAGCCCACAAACTCCCAGGTCGATGGTTCGTAGTGGCTTTCGGACGAGCGCATCAAATAATGAACATGGTAGCCGACCACGCCCAGCGAGTAGAGCAGAATCAGGCTTAGTACCCGACTATCGTGAGGTTTGCCAACATTATTAACTATGGCCCGGCAGTAGGCGACAACGTGGTTAAAATCAGGCAGTTTGAACAGGAGCCACAACAGTGTTACATAACTAAACACGACGCTGCTGCGAATAACCTGCGTGATGCGGGTTGACTTTAACGGTATGTGCTGATCAACGAATCGTTCTAACGCCAGAGCCAGACCGTGTCCAAATCCCCATACCGCGTAACTCCAGGCCGCGCCGTGCCAGAGTCCACCCAATACCATGGTTAGCATCAGATTCAGGTATGTGCGCCAGACACCGTGCCGATTGCCTCCAAGCGGAATGTATAGGTATTCGCGCAGAAAACTCGATAATGAGATGTGCCAGCGTCGCCAGAAATCGGCAAAAGAGACAGCTACGTAAGGGAAATTGAAATTTGCAGGAAACGTATATCCAAATAAACCCGCCAGCCCTAACGCAATGAGCGAGTAACCAGCAAAATCGGCGAAAATCTGCATGGAATAGCCAAACAACAGGCCCAGCAGAGTTAGCGACGAATAGCCCTCAAAATAGGGGTACGTAATAAGCATAGTGTGGTCCTTCAGATTGTCGGCCACTACCATCTTCAGAAAATACCCTACTACCAAGGTACGAAAGCAGTTTTCCCATTGAATGTCGGCCCAGTATTTCCGGCTGATTTGGGGCAGAAAAAAATGCGCTTTCACGATAGGGCCGGAAATCAATTGCGGGAAGAATGCTTTGAAAAAAAACACCGTCTGCGCGTGTTGTGCCAGATTACGCGCTATAAGCGACCGAAACCGGGGAACGTCCCGGTTGCGGTAGGTGTCAACTACCAGACTAATCCCCTGAAACGTAAAAAACGAGATACCAACTGGCAAAGGCAGGGCTGAAAGAGTTTCACCGAGCGTGCTGTTGGCTGGCAAAAACGTTTGGCTTAGTAATGGGCCATATTTGAAAAAGCACAAAATACCCAGATTAACCACCACACCCCAGGTTGCGTGAAACAGGCGCAGGTCGGTACGCCCATACACCACAAGGTAGCTGGCAACTATATTAACCGATATAGACAGTAGTAGCAACCAGAGCAAATCGGCCTGGTTAACCATGTAAAACACCAGACTGGCAGCAATCAAGATCGGCACCTGCCAACGGTGGAGCGGAGGCAGGTAGTAAAAACAAAACGTGACGGCAACCAAAACAACAAAGCTAAAACTGGTAAAGAGCATTAGAAAACGGCGGGAGATTGGGTGTGAACAGATTATATCAGAATCAATACACGTTTGATGAACTTGTGGCGGCCAATATAGAAAAAATAAGGTAACACATAAGTAAGTTGTTCGTTAGCGGATAGTTGTAAACTGCCAACATCCTTAGCCAGTATTTACCGCTTAATTAGGTTGTCGCACAGAACGCTCCGCTCAGCTATTACTTTTTTCTTAATTTTACCCCTCTTATCAATGACTAAAAACTACGAATGCAAAAGATAATTCTGCTGATTGTGGCCCTGACTACATTAGCACAAACAGCCTCGGCGCAGTCAGGTCAGGTCCCTACCCAGAACGCCAACTCGCGCTTCGAGCAGCTCGGCTCCCTCTTGCCCACGCCCAACACCTTCCGTACTGCGTCGGGCGCACCCGGCAAAGACTATTTCCAGAACCGGGCCGACTACGACATCAAGGTTGAACTCGATGACCAGAAACAGCGCATTATTGCCTCAGAAACTATTACTTACCTCAATAACTCGACCGACGCGCTTCGGTATATCTGGCTACAGCTCGATCAGAACCTGTTCCGACCCGACGCCGATGGTAACACCGCCCGCACCAATAGCATCAATGCCGAACGGGGAGCATCGCCCGCACAACTCGACCCAGGTGCCAACCTGCGCGGCAAAAATTATGGGCATAGCATTACCTCCATACGCGATGCTGCTGGCAAGTCGCTGCCCTATCGTATCAATCAGACCATGATGCGTATCGACTTGCCCACGCCTGTTCAGCCCGGCAAGTCGGTTACGTTTTCTATTGACTGGAATTTTACTATTGTTGATGCCGATGCAACCAACGCCCGGTCGGGTTATGAGTATTTTCCGAAAGATGGTAATTACGTGTATGAGATGGCTCAGTGGTTTCCACGCTTGTGTGCCTACAATGATGTAACGGGCTGGCAGAACAAGCAATTTCTGGGACAGGGTGAGTTCACGCTCATCTTTGGCAACTACAAAGTAGCCATTACTGCCCCGAACGACCATGTTGTGGGAGCCACCGGCGAATTACAAAACCCGGCGCAGGTGCTGACGGCCACGCAGATTGCCCGCTGGAACAGTGCCAAAGGCCGGGGCAACAAACCGGGCGAAAACCCGATAGCCATTGTTACGCAGGCCGAGGCTGAAGCCGCCGAAAAAGGTAAGCCTACTGGCAAAAAAACCTGGATTTACAAGGCCAGCAACGTGCGCGACTTTGCTTTTGCCAGCAGCCGCAAATTTATCTGGGACGCCCTACAGCCAACCGTTGAAGGTAAACCCGTTTGGGCGATGTCGCTCTACCCAAAAGAAGCCAACCCGCTCTGGGGGCAATATTCGACCCGGCTCGTGGCCCACACGCTACGGTCCTACTCGCGCCGGACGTTTGCCTATCCATACCCCGTAGCCTACTCCGTACATGGCCCGGTGGGCGGCATGGAATACCCGATGATGAGTTTCAACGGTGCCCGCCCCGAACCCGATGGCACCTATTCTGTAAACACCAAAAACTTTTTGATTCAGGTAGTCATCCACGAAGTAGGCCACAATTTCTTCCCCATGATCGTTAACTCCGACGAACGACAGTGGTCGTGGATGGACGAGGGGCTGAACAGCTTTCTGGAAGGTTTGGCGTGTTTAGAATGGGACCCCAACTTTCCGGCGCGGGGTATCGAACCGCAATACATTGTGCCATATATGCAGCTCGATGCGGCTTCGCAAGTTCCCATCATGAGCAGTTCAGACAATATTCTGCCCAATACGTTTGGACCAAACGCCTACAGCAAACCGGCCACGGCGTTGAACATTCTGCGCGAGACCGTCATGGGCCGCGACCTCTTCGACTACGCCTTCAAAGAATACGCCCGCCGGTGGGCCTTCAAAAGCCCCGAACCCGCCGACTTCTTCCGCACCCTCGAAGACGCGTCGGGCGTCGATCTGGACTGGTTCTGGAAAGGCTGGTTCTACGGCACCGAAGCCGTCGATCAGGAACTGCTCGACGTCGACTGGTTTCAGCCCAGCAGCCAGAACCCCGAAGTCGCCAAAGCCGAGGCCCGCACCGCAGCCCAGCGCAGGCTCAACACCATCAGCCGCCAGCGCGATGCGGCCACCAAAGACCAGACCGTCGTCGCCCAGGACAGCACCATGACCGACTTCTACAACCGCTACGACCCCTACGCCGTGACCGAGGCCGACAAAAAACGCTATCAGGACTATCTGGCAACGCTGAGCGAGGAGGAGCGCAAGACGCTGGCGAGCAGCAGCCAGACCCACTACTACACGCTCTCGGTGAAGAACAAGGGGGGTCTGCCCATGCCGGTCATTATTCGGATGCAGTTTGAAGATGGCACGGATTCGGTGGCGCGGTTTCCGGCGGAGATCTGGCGGTTCAACGATGTGTCGGTCAAGAAGGTGATCGCCACCAGCAAGAAAGTCACCCAGTGGACGCTCGACCCCTATCGCGAAATTGCTGATATTCACCCGGAGAACAACAATTTCCCCGTCATTGCCGAACCCACACGTTTCCAGTTGTTCAAGCAGCGCGGTAATGCCGGTACGCAGACGCCTAACCCGATGCAACAGCAACGACAGAACCAACCCGCCAACCGACCCGCCGTGCAGGGCAGTGGCCGAAATTAACCAATACAACCCACAACGACGTATGAAGAATCGTTTGCTAATTGCCTGTGCTGTTTTTCTGACAGGCACCGCTGCCCTGGCACAGCCGGGTCAGGCTCCCACCCAAAACGCCAACTCGCGCTTCGAGCAGCTTGGCTCCGTCTTGCCCACGCCCAACACCTTCCGTACTGCGTCGGGCGCACCCGGCAAAGACTATTTCCAGAACCGGGCCGACTACGACATCAAGGTTGAACTCGACGATGCCCAGCAGAAAATCATTGGTTCTGAAACCGTTACGTATTATAACAACTCGACCGATGTTTTGCCGTACATCTGGCTGCAACTCGATCAGAATCTATTCGCCAAGGGTTCAACGGGCAGCGTAACGCGCACGGGTGGCGTCAATGAAAACGGTATGAGTTTTTCGCAGTTGCAGAATCTTACCTCCGTGCGGGAGCGTAGTCAGCAACAGGCGTCTGACAAGTACGGATACACCATTACTGCCGTCACGGATGGCAAAACACGCAGTCCGCTCAAGTATACAATCAACCAAACCATGATGCGGATTGACCTGCCAGCACCCCTGCGGCCCGGAGGCAGTTACTCGTTTAACATTGACTGGAACTACTTTGTGACAGAGTATTATGGTCGTTCGGGTATGGAGTTCTTCCCGACAGATGGCAACTATAATTATTTCATCGCCCACTGGTTTCCGCGCTTATGCGCCTACAACGACGTAACGGGCTGGCAGAATAAGCAATTTCTGGGACAGGGCGAATTCACGCTTATCTTCGGTAATTACAAAGCGGCCATCACTGTTCCTGCCGACTTTGTGGTTGGGGCAACCGGCGAGTGTCAGAACTACAAACAGGTCTTGAATGCTACGCAGCAAAAGCGTCTGGCGCAGGCGGCCAACTCGAAAACACCGGTTGTAATTGTTACGCAGGACGAGGCTGTTGCTGCCGAAAAAACAAAAGCGGGCGGCACTACTGCAAAAAAGACCTGGGTTTATAAAGCCGACAATGTGCGCGATTTTGCCTTTACAGCCAGCCGCAGATTTATCTGGGACGCCATGCAGACCGATGTATATGGCGATGGGCGAAAAATCTGGAGCATGTCTTTTTATTCGAAAGAAGGAAATCCGCTCTGGGGGCAATATTCGACCCGCGTTGTTGAACATACGTTGAAATCGTACGGCAATCGGACGATCAAATACCCCTACCCTGTTGCTATCTCATGCCACGCCACACCGGGTGGTGGTATGGAGTATCCGATGATTTCTTTCAACGGTGGTCGGCCCGAACCCGATGGCACCTACTCGGAGCAGGTTAAGTACGGCATGATCGGCGTAATCATCCACGAAGTGGGCCACAATTTCTTCCCCATGATCGTTAACTCCGACGAACGGCAGTGGACCTGGATGGACGAGGGGCTGAACACGTTCTGTCAGTATCTGGCCGAAAAAGAGTGGGATTACAACTATCCTACCCGACGCGGTGAGCCGCAACAGATTGTCGATTACATGAAATCTGACAAGGCGGTGCTTTCACCGATAATGACTTCGTCTGACAATGTCATCAGTCTTGGCCCGAATGCCTACGCCAAACCGGCCACGGCGTTGAACATTCTGCGCGAGACCGTCATGGGCCGCGACCTCTTCGACTACGCCTTCAAAGAATACGCCCGCCGGTGGGCCTTCAAAAGCCCCGAACCCGCCGACTTCTTCCGCACCCTCGAAGACGCGTCGGGCGTCGATCTGGACTGGTTCTGGAAAGGCTGGTTCTACGGCACCGAAGCCGTCGATCAGGAACTGCTCGACGTCGACTGGTTTCAGCCCAGCAGCCAGAACCCCGAAGTCGCCAAAGCCGAGGCCCGCACCGCAGCCCAGCGCAGGCTCAACACCATCAGCCGCCAGCGCGATGCGGCCACCAAAGACCAGACCGTCATCGCCCAGGACAGCACCATGACCGACTTCTACAACCGCTACGACCCCTACGCCGTGACCGAGGCCGACAAAAAACGCTATCAGGACTATCTGGCAACGCTGAGCGAGGAGGAGCGTAAGACGCTGGCGAGCAGCAGCCAGACCCACTACTACACGCTCTCGGTGAAGAACAAGGGGGGTCTGCCCATGCCGGTCATCATTCGGATGCAGTTTGAGGACGGCACGGATTCGGTGGCGCGGTTTCCGGCGGAGATCTGGCGGTTCAACGATGTGTCGGTCAAGAAGGTGATCGCCACCAGCAAGAAAGTCACCCAGTGGACGCTCGACCCCTATCAGGAGATTGCCGACATCGATACGGAAAACAATGCGTTCCCGCGTGTTTCGCAACCCACTCGTTTCCAGTTGTTCAAGCAGCGCAGCAACCCCTTTGCGCCACAAGGACCTAACCCGATGCAACAGCAGCGGCAGGCTACTGGCGCAACGCCACCAGCAAGGCAGGGCAGCGGACGGAATTAGCGAAAAGTGCAGAATGAAAAGTGAAAAAAGTGATTTAATCTATCTTTTTTCACTTTTCATTCTGCACTTTTCATTATGTTTGCACCCGCATTCGGGATGTAGCGCAGCCTGGTAGCGTGCTTGCATGGGGTGCAAGAGGTCGTGGGTTCGAATCCCGCCATCCCGACACAGCCGATCTGTCAATGACAGATCGGCTTTTTTATTTCTACGAGCATCCTATCCTGACCCACATGCTAAATCACTGAAAAATTCACTGGGCAAATGTGGAAATTTTGGCTCTCCCGCATCTATCAGTCAATGAAGCCTTTGGTGTGCTTAGGCTGATGAAAGTTGAACCTTAACAATAATTTTATGAGCTACACCCCACCCTAAACATCGATGAAGTTGCGAAACAAACAGGGAGACAATGATCGTAGGACGCTTGACTTACAAGGTTTTACCTGTAATGGCTGGGTATATTAAGTAACTCTACAGGGCCGGATATATCCAAGTAAATGTTGGTGGATTACTAAAAAAGAGAAATTTTTGAACGGGTCACTTGTATTGTTTTCATCGGAAAACACATAGTTTTGTGGAGGTTTGATGGGCATTTTGTCAAATTTATAGTGTCGCAAACCTGATTTGTTTAAAATTTTCACTTTTTTTACCGGGCAAACCAACTTTTACATTTAACCCTACAGTCCAGTTCCAATGAAAACACAAACTCCCTCTCCAGCACCAGCCAAAGCAGCGGCACCCAAAAAGAAGTCGGGCGGTCTGAACCCAGCACTGGTTATTCCCATCCTGCTACTGATCGGGATTCTGGTGTACATGTTCGTCTTCGGCGATGGTAGCCACTTCCAGGAAGGCGACAACACCAAAGAGCCTCTGCCCGGCGATTACTTCGGTACCGTTTACAAGGGAGGGTTCATCGTACCCATCCTGTTCACCTGCTTTCTGACGGTGCTGGTGTTCTCGATTGAGCGGTTCATCACCATCGGTCGTGCAAACGGTACGGGTTCGATTGACGATTTTGTTCGCAAAATCAAAAGCCTGCTCGACCGTAACGAAGTAGCGGCTGCTATTGCCGAGTGCGACAAGCAGAAAGGCTCGATTGGCAATGTGGTAAAAACAGCTCTGCTGAAATATCAGCAACTGGCTACCGACACGCAGTTGGACAAAGAACAGAAGTTAGCGGCTCTGCAAAAAGAGGTTGAAGAAGCTACTACGCTCGAACTGCCGATGCTGGAAAAGAACCTGACCATCATCGCAACACTGGCGTCGGTATCGACTCTTATCGCGCTGCTCGGTACGGTACTTGGTATGATCCGGGCCTTCGCAGCCATGGGTGCTACGGGCCAGCCTGACACAGCCGCTCTGTCGACGGGTATCTCAGAAGCCCTTGTAAACACGGCTTTGGGTATCGGTACGGCGGCTATCGCAACGATCATGTACTCGTACTTTACAACCCGGATCGACGTGTTGACCTACAACATTGACGAAATCGGTTTGAGTATCCAGCAGAACTTCGCGGCTCACTACTAAGCCGTACCTGTAATTCTCTGGTGTCACTAACGTCTGACCCAGCCAGAACTGGCTGGGTCGGCTGAACCAAACTTAACTTATGCCAGCAGTTAAAGTAAAACGTGCCAGTTCGGCGGTCGATATGACGGCGATGTGCGACGTGGCGTTCCTGTTGTTGACGTTCTTTATTCTGACAGCTCAATTTCGGGCGCAGGATGCCGCCACCATCGAAACCCCCTCGTCTATTTCCGGTATCAAAGTTCCCGACAAGGACATTATGACCATTGGCCTGGACAGAGACGGAAAAGTATACTTTGGTATCGATAACCAGCAATACCGTATGGCTATGCTGGACAACATCGCTACCGCAAAAGGTATCTCGTTCTCCGACAAGGAAAAGAAAGAGTTCGCGCTGATGTCGAACTTCGGTATGCCCATCAATCAGTTAAAGTCGTTCCTTAGTCTCAGCCATGAGCAGATGGGGAAAATTAAGCAGCCTGGTATCCCAACCGATTCAACGGGTGCCGCTGCATCGAACGAGCTGAAAGACTGGGTATTTAACGCACGCAAAGCCAATAATAACCTGCGGATTGCTTTAAAAGGTGACAACCTTGCTAAGTTTCCTGCATTCAAAAACGTGTTGGCTACGCTTCAGGCTCAGAACATCAACAAGTTCAACCTGATTACGGGAACAGAGGCTCCACCAGCGGGCTGGAAAGCAGACTAATATTAAAACATCCCTAAGCTATGGCAGAAATTAACACTGGCGGTGGTGGTGGTAAGCATGATGGTGGTAAGGTACGGTCAAAGAAAGCGTCAACCCGCGTCGATATGACGCCTATGGTAGACTTGGGCTTTCTCCTTATCACATTCTTCATTCTGGCTACCACCCTGAGCAAGCCATCTTCGATGACGCTCAACGTGCCAGATAAAACAAAAGAAGTTGAAACTGAGCCTATTAAGGCGTCAAACGTAATGACGGTTTTTCTGGGTAAAGACAACAAGGCGCATTATATTTTTGGCAAGGCCGCCACTGAGGATCCCGAAGTGAAAACCGTTGGCTATGGGTATGAATTTCGGCAGGCAATTCTTGAGAATACCCGCAAGGTGGGGAGCGACAAGTTTGTTGTTGTAATCAAGCCTACTAAAGAGTCGAGCTATAGAAATATGGTTGATGTTCTTGATGAAATGGCGATTACCAAAACCAAACGTTATGCGTTGGTTGACCTGCTAACGCCGGATGAGAAGACTCTTCTCAAAGACAAAGTTAAATTAGACACATAACACCATGGCAGAAAATCCAAACACCGCAACACTCGATGATATTGTGTTTGCGAACCGGAACAAGGCGTATGGTGCCTATGATCTTCGGAAAGGCTACTCCAGAACTGTTACGCGTGCCCTGATTATAGGCGGTGTAGTGTTTACACTGGGTGTACTGGCTCCGACGATTATTACCGCGTTGACGCCTGAGCCGGAAGAACAGGCAATGGTTGAAGTAGACTTAATGAAGCTTCCACCGCCACCTATCGATCCGAACGAACCACCGCCACCACCACCACCGCCGGTTGAGTTGCCGAAAGTGAACACGGTGAAGTTCTTGCCGCCCGAAGTGAAACCCGACGAGGAAGTGCCGGAAGAAACACCGCCACCAGCCGTTGAAGAACTGAAAGAGGCCGTTGCCGCTGAGAAAACGCAGGAAGGTGATCCAAACGCTGAAGAAGTAATTGCCGCCCCTGAAGCCAGTGCAGCGCCTACCAAGGTTGAGGTTGCCGTTGAAGCCGCTCCGAAAGAAGAGGAAATCTTCACCGTAGTAGAACAGCAGCCTGAATTTCCGGGTGGCATGGCTGCTTTAGGCCAGTTCTTAGGTAAAAACCTGCGGTATCCGGCAGCCGCTCAGCGGGCCAACGTATCGGGTCGGGTATTTGTAAGCTTCGTTGTTAACACCGACGGTAGTATTCAGGATGTGCAGGTACTGAAAGGGCTTGGCTTCGGAACGGATGAAGAAGCTCAGCGCGTAGTGAAAAGTATGCCGAAATGGCGTCCGGGTAAACAGTCGGGACGTCCGGTTCGGGTGAAATACAACCTGCCGATTAACTTCACGCTGGAATAATAACACATGCGCGGACAAAATCGAGGCTCGGCGCAGCTAACGCTCTATCTCGCTGCGTTAGCATCGCTGGCTTACATGGGAGGAGGCATCGCACTGATAGCCTCCTCTCAGTCTTTCGGAATGCTTCCTGAACCGGGCCTGCTACGGTACGGAATGGGCGTTCTGTTGCTGGTTTACGGAGCTTTCAGAGCCTATCGGGCCTACCAACGCTTTCAGGGTTATGATTAGAAATACGTTAGTCTCCGTTTGCCTGCTCACTGGGCTGCTCGCCTGCTCAAACGAGAAAGCATTAGACAACCCCTCGCGGGGGTCGATAGTAGTGACTGCAGATGAATCACTGCGACCGCTGGTGACTCAACTGACTTCGGCTTATTCTGGCATTTACCCTGATGCTCATTTCACGGTAGTGTTTAAACCTGAACAGGAGGCTATCAATCAAATGCTCAAAGACAGTGCCCGCATTGTTTTTGCAAGCCGACCCCTTCGTCCGAACGAACAGGCTGTATTGAATCAAAAGAAAATAAAAGGGGCTACTACCAAGATTGCCACCGATGGTGTAGCACTGATTATCAATCGGGCCAACACCGACAGTCTGATCACGATGAGTCAGTTGCAGGGCATTTTTGCCGGGCAAATCAGCCAGTGGTCGCAGCTTAAAGGTGGTAATCAGCCAGGGCCGATTACGCTTGTGTTCGACAATGACAATTCCAGTAATCTGGACTTTGTGTTGACCAAGTTTAACGTGAAAGACGTGAAAGGCTTGCGAATTTTTACGACCCGGTCGAATCGGGAAGTCATTGAGTTTGTGCGGAAAAACCCGTCGGCACTGGGTTTTATTGGTGTAAACTGGATCAGTGATGGCGACGAGCCGCTTACGGCAGAGCTATCGCGCGATTTGCGGGTTATGGGCGTATCAGACAAGCCAAATCCTGAAAAACGTGCTGATTATTATCAGCCTTTTCAGGAAGATTTAGGCATGATGCGTTATCCGCTGCGCCGTCCGGTCTATGTACTGAGTCGTGAAACGCACCCTGGTTTAGGAGGAGGTCTTGTTAATTATGTGGTTCGCGATGCGGGTTCGCTCATAATCTATAAATTAGGTTTATGGCCCACGATACCATATAATCGAGAAGTAAACCTAACTAAATAAGGAAGTTTTTATGTTTAATTGCAATTTTTTAGATTTGTAGTCTGTTTACTTATCATTAAGCATTTTCCAATTTCCAACCTGAAATACATGATGAACAATCAGAAGAAATCGCTGTTGACCATCTTGTTCGTTGGGGCCACATTGTCGGCCCCTGTAGTAGCCCAGGATGTTCCTACGGCTCTCAAGGACATTGAAGCTGCGCGATTCACCAAAGCTGGTCAATACTTAACCCAATTGGCGAGCAGTTCCCCAACCGCTGAAAATCAGTTTTATCTCGGTTACTACTATTTGCGCAGTGGTCAGCCTGATCAGGCGAAAGCAGCATTTGAAAAAGGGGCTGCTGCCGATGCCAAAAACCAGTTGAACAACGTAGGTCTGGCGGGGGTAGCCCTGATGAAAAAAGACCGTGCCACAGCTAAAACGTTGATTGACAATGCGGTGGCACAAACGAAAAGCAAGAACATAGACGTGCTGACACGGGCAGGCGAAATGTACACGCTGTCGGAGGAAACCAATGACCCCGCCAGAGCACTGGAGTTGTTGACACTTGCGGACGAAAAACACAAGAAAGACAAGAAAGGCGCGGGCAACGCTGACATCGAAATGCTCATGGGTGATGCGTACTTCCTCAAGAATGATGGCGGTAATGCAATCACCAGGTATGAAAATGCGCTGTCGCTGAACCCATCACTGGCAGAAGCCAATTACAAAATTGGACGGCTTTATCTGCGTGGTAAGAACTACCAGAAGGCTCAGGAGTTTTTCAAGTTAGCGATTCAGAATGATCCTGAATTTTCGCCAACATACTTAGCCTACGCCGATGCATTGGCTAATTCACGGGCCTACAAATCTGCCGCTACTAATTACGAACTCTATGTGCAGAAGAGCGGAACGCAAGACCCTGAAACGCTGCTCGACGTAGCTCGTTATCGCTTCCTTGCCGAAGATTATAAAGGAGCTACCGAATACCTCGACCAACTGAAAGGTAAAATAAACAACCCAATTGCCGACCGGATGTACGGCTGGGCAAACCTGGGCCTTAACAAACCGCAGGAAGCCGTAGAATCGCTCAACCGGTTTATTTCGACAGCACCCGCTAAAGTGATTTCTGACGACTATAAATACCTTGGTCGGGCCTATGGGCAACTGGGTACGCCTGAAGGTGATTCGCTTGGCATCGCTAATCTGGAAAAGGCAGCCCCACAGGACACTGTCGAAAACCTCTATCGCGAGATCGGTGAGAAGTATTACAAGATGAAGCGATACGACCGGGCAGCAGCATATTACTCAAAGGCAATTGCCAATGATAAGAAGCCGCAAAATAATGACTATTTGTGGTTAGGTCTCGCCAGTTACCAGTACGCACCACGGATAGGTCGGGACAGCACGGCAGCCCCAATGGATACGGCGCAGATTCGGCAGGCAAAGCAGATGTATTATTTGAAGTCTGATTCGGCTTTTGCCCAGATGGCGCAGAGAATCGAAGCTGATGGTAAAAAATACCCGCTGGCTTATTACTACAGGGCTGGTGCCAATTATTACGCTTATTCGAATGATAGAGCAAAAGGAGCAGAATTAGCCACTCCTTTTTATGAGAAATTCATTGAGCAGGCAACCAATCCCGACTCGACGGATAAGGCAGATTATAAGCGCTACCTCATAACATCATACAAATCATTGGCAGGTTTTGCCCTATTGAGGAAGGATGATGCGAAAGCGAAAGAGTACTTTAATAAAGTTTTGGAGCTTGATCCGAACGATGAAAGTGTGAAGAAAGCACTTGAAGAGCCAAAGCCTGTTGCTACACCTGCTACTAAACCGGCAGCAAAACCAGCCGCTAAAGCTCCGGCAAAGAAAGCTTCGGCAAGCAAATAAGCTGCTCCTATTAACTTGATAGAAAAAGCACAGGCTACATGCTCTGTGCTTTTTTCTTTGTTTCCAGTTAATAAAATACAGTAATACCCTGCATACGTGGCTATTATTTTCAAAAGTGCCAACGTAACTTTGCAGGCTAATTTTCGATTGAACGACACTACCCCACGGAAGACCGTATGCTTAACCTTGTACTGTTTGGCCCACCTGGTGCCGGTAAAGGCACACAAAGTGAGAAACTGATTCAGAAATATAACCTGGTTCACCTGTCGACTGGCGATTTGCTGCGGTCACAAATTGCGGCTGGCACGGAGTTAGGCATCCGGGCTAAGCAGCTTATGGATCAGGGGCTGCTCGTACCCGATGAAGTGGTTATTGGTATGATTGAACACAAGTTGCAGGAAAACCAATCGGCAGCCGGGTTTATTTTCGATGGTTTCCCCCGAACAGTTCCGCAGGCAGAGGCACTGGATCAGTTGTTGGCTCAACATGGTACAGACATCACTACAATGATTGCGCTGGTCGTGGAAGACGAAGAACTGATTCGACGATTGTTGAAGCGGGGCGAAACATCGGGCCGAGCCGACGACCGCGACGAAACAACAGCCCGCCGTCGGGTAAGCGTTTATAATAGTGAGACTATGCCTGTTGCTAACTACTACAGTGAGCAGGGTAAATATAAATCCATTGATGGTATTGGCGAAATCGAAGCTATTTTTGAGACGATTTGCCGGGAAATTGAGAAATCAATGGCAAAAGCCAAAGTCGATTGATGCGTTTGCATCCGCTGGCATGGCATTAACTAACTTGTATGGCTTCGTCCAACTTCATTGATTACGTCAAAATTAACTGCCGGTCAGGAGCAGGGGGAGCTGGGTCTGTCCATTTTCGTCGGGAAAAACACGTACCTAAGGGTGGCCCCGACGGGGGCGATGGTGGCCGGGGTGGTCATATCATACTGAAAGGTAATGCACAACTCTGGACGCTTCTTCATCTGAAGTATCGCAAACACGTAAAAGCCGAAAATGGCAAAGCAGGCGAAGGAGGCCGGCGTACCGGGCAGCAGGGAGCCGATGTTATTCTGGAAGTACCGCTGGGCACCATCGCCAAAAATCCAGATACTGCCGAGAAACTCGTCGAAATCACTGAAGACGGTCAGGAGGTAATTCTGTTAGCCGGTGGTCGGGGTGGTTTAGGTAATGACCACTTCAAAACGGCAACCCTTCAGGCTCCACAATACGCACAGCCGGGCGAACCAGGCCGTGAAGATTGGGTGGTTTTGGAATTAAAATTACTCGCCGACGTAGGTCTGGTTGGTTTTCCAAACGCTGGTAAATCAACGCTTTTATCGGTGGTTTCAGCGGCTCGGCCTGAAATTGCCGATTATCCGTTTACAACCCTTGTGCCTAATTTGGGAGTCGTTGCGTATCGAGACCACAAGTCATTTGTAATGGCCGACATTCCGGGCATCATTGAGGGAGCTTCGCAGGGTAAGGGTCTGGGACTTCGGTTCCTCCGGCACATTGAACGCAATTCAGTATTGCTGTTCCTTATTCCCGCAACCAGCGACGACATTCGGCAGGAATTTAATACGCTGCTGAACGAGTTGCGGGCCTATAACCCGGAGCTGATGGACAAGACGCGGTTGCTGGCTATTTCCAAGATGGATTTAGTAGACAACGACGCCTTAAAAAAAATAAAAGGCAATTTACCGAAGAATGTACCCGTTACATTTATCTCTTCGGTTAGCCAACAAGGTCTGAGTGAACTCAAAGACGCGATTTGGCAGAGCCTGACTGTACCGTCAGACCCTGTTTGATCAGTTTCCTATATGTATAAGTCGCCACTGACTTTATTGAGCAGTTGGCAGAAAGCTATCTATGAAACACTTTTCCTTAGCCTCCGTGCTGGTGGCTGCACTTTTGTTGCCCCTACTGACACTGGCGCAGATTCAGGTGTCGTTTCCAACTACCCGAGCTGTTTTCCAACGCGACAATGCCAATCAGGCTACGTTTCGCGTAATGGGTTATTACACCTCCCCCATTACCCGCGTGGAGGCCCGATTGCAGGCCCGCGACGGGCGGGGCACTTCGTTCGACTGGCGTACTATTCAAAGTAACCCAACTGGTGGCGTATATGCCGGCGACTTGCAGGGGCAGGGCGGCTGGTATAACCTACAGGTGCGGGGTATGAATGGCGATCAGCAGGTAGGTGAAATCTTTACTGTCGAACGCGTTGGTGTTGGCGAAGTGTTTATCATTGCAGGTCAGTCGAACGCGCAGGGTATTCATTACGACGCTCCCAATCCAGGAAACGATCTTGTTAACTGTGTTAATTACAAATACCCAAACGAAGCGTTTCCGAATGACCCGCCCAAACCGGAGTTTACCAAACTCGATAACACGCCTGGTTTCACCATAGCCCCCCGTGGCGTAGGTAGCTGGTGCTGGGGTATGCTGGGTGATCTGTTGGTGAAACGACTGAATGTGCCGGTTATGTTTTTCAATGGTGCTTTTCAGGGAACGCCTGTACGCAACTGGCGCGAAAGCGCACCCGAAGGCGGAACAGCTATCAGTATATACAATGGAGACCCGTTTCCGCCACGGCAACCCTACATTAATTTAAAACTTTCGCTTCAGTTCTATGCCAGTGCACTGGGGGCAAGAGCTGTTTTATGGCATCAGGGAGAAGCTGATAACCTGATCTTTACATCAACTAACCGGTATGTCAACGAGTTGCAGTTCGTTATTAATCAAAGTCGGCAGGACTTTGGCCGTCCTGTACCCTGGGTAGTGGCCCGTGCCTCTTATGGCGACTTGATCTCGAATGATGGACAGGCTGTAATTGCCGGTCAGAATCAGGTAATAGCCACAACGCCTAACGTGTTTGCCGGGCCAAGTACTGATAACATCCAGATTCCGCGCCGACGTCCTCCGCTTAATGATCCTGATGCCGTTCACTTCGACATGGCCGGGCTTATGGAACTGGCTAACGCCTGGAATGCCAGTTTAGACGATGCGTTTTTTCAACGGTCCGTACCTGTTGCTGGGATTACTCCTCCAACGGTTTCGGTAGCGTGTGCGGCTAACAACAACCTGACGTTTACCATTAATGGCCAGTATTCGTCTGTACAATGGGAATCGGGCGAAACTACGGCGGCTATTACAAAAGGGGCTGGTGGCTTGTATAGAGCAAAAGTCAAAGATGCGTTAGGTAACACCTTTTTTACACCGCAGGTGCGCGTTTCTGACGCGCCCGCAGCCAGTGTTGTTGGCAACCGCCCGCCCTCAATCTGTGTGGGCAACAGTTTGGCCTTAACGTCGAACTACGATAATGCCACCTGGCTTAATCAACAAACGGGTGCCACTGTTACTACGGGCCGAAGTTATACGGCCACAACCGCAGGAGCTTACTTTGTGCGGGTACGTGATGTAAGCGGCTGCGATTTCAACTCGAACGTAATAAATCTGGCAGTAAATCCGCTACCGGCAACGCCCGTTGTTGCCAACGAACGGCCAACCACCTTCTGCCAGGGCGATAATACGGTGCTGCGAGCCAGTGCTGACAACGTTCAGTACAACTGGAATGCTGGCGGCCAGCAGAGCAAGAGCATTACCATCAATACCAGCGGATCGTTTTTCCTGACTGTCACTGACCAGAACGGCTGTACGTCAGCCTCATCGAACACAGTAGTTGTTACGGCCAATCCTGTACCGGCCAAGCCTACTATCAGCGCGAGTGGCCCAACAACCTTCTGTGCCGACCGCAACGTAACGCTAACAGCCCCGCAAGAGGCCGCTTACGTTTGGACCAACGGGGCATCGACACGGGCAATTACCGTAAACCAGACGAACGACTACTCGGTGCGCCTGCGCAATCAGTTCAATTGCGTATCGGAGCCGTCCGATGCTATTCGGGTTCTGGTCAATCCTTTACCGCCAACCCCAACAATTACTGCCGGTGGGCCAACTACGTTCTGTGAAGGAAATAGAGTAACACTTACGGCAAACAGTGCGAATGACGTTGTTTGGGCCAGCGGGCAAATAACACGAAACATTATAGTGTCGACAGCGGGCATCTATGCCGTACAGGCTCGTGATCAGAATGGCTGTCTGTCGACTTTCTCGCCGGTTGTTGCTGTTCGGGTGAATGCGTTGCCCGCAGCACCCACTATTCTAACCAATCGTCCGCCTACTATTTGTGAAGGCGATCAGATCAGGCTACGGATTGATGGGCCGTTTACTGTATTCTGGAGCACAGGCGACTCTACCCAATCGATTACAACGGGCCGGGCGGGTAATTACAGTGCCCGCGTTCGCGATGTTAATGGTTGTATTTCGCCCCAATCTGCCCCAACTGCTGTTGAATTGCGCCCTTTACCACCCGCTCCAACCGTTAACATCGTAGGTACGTATACGCTTGAAGCCATTAGTTCGACCAACGGTACAGAATTCCGGTGGCGACGGGGCACTGACTCGCTGGCAACCTCATCGGCAGTGATCAAAGCAAATCAGTCGGGTTCGTACACGGCGCGGTCGTCCATTGTTTATTCGCCGACGTTAACCTGCTTCTCATTACCGTCTGCTCCGCTGGTCTTTACGGTTGATCTAACAAACAACGGCTTGAGTGTTTACCCGAACCCCAACCCCGACAAGATTGTACGGGTTGAGTTACGGGAAAACCTAACAGACGTAACGCTAACCTTGTATTCACTCCGGGGCGAAGTGTTGCGAACGTTCAATGTGCCTATCTTCGACGAGCGTAAGGCTCTTGAGCTAACATACCTTCCCGCAGGCAGTTACGTACTACGTGTTCAGGCGCGTGATTTCGACGCGTCAAAACGAATCGTGATCGGATTGTAATATAAGTAATTAACAGACCGTTTAATCATAGAAATTACTCTTAGTTTTGCACTTTACCGGGACTTGCTTTTTTATCGTAATTTACGTGTAGAAAAGGCCCGATTTTTGCGGTCGGTTCATTTTGCAAAATGACTTCGGCGGGAAATTGGGAAGAAATCGGTCATTGTGATGCGAAATATGAACAATTATCTATTATTAACACGTCTGTTTGTTATTGGATTAACAGTCGTCAGCCTCCAGGTTTCGGCTCAGGTGAACGGGCAACTTATCAAAATTACCTACCCGTCGAGCCGGGCCGTATTCCAGCGCGAAACCGATAATACCAGTACAATCTACCTGTCGGGTAGCTATTATCAGCCCGTCGACAGCGTACAGGCCCGCGTTCAGGCCGAAATAACAGGTCAGGGCATCGGCACCAACTGGGTTACTATTCAGCGGAACCCACGGGGTAGTATTTTTCAGGGTAGTCTTCGCGCACAGGGCGGTTGGTACAGGCTCGAAGTACAGGCTTTTGCCGGAGGAACAGTCATAGCCCGCGACGAAGTGCGTAAGATTGGCATTGGTGAGGTATTTATTATTACGGGGCAGTCAAACGCACAGGGTTTTCAGAATTTCGGTGCCGTAGGTGCCAGCGACGACCGGGTCAACTGCGTTGTTTACGATAATACGACTGCCAACTCGCTGGCTGATCCACCAGCTCCTACGTTTCAACAGCTAAGTGCCAATGCAATCATTGGTCCGCGCGGTCAGAGTGCATGGTGCTGGGGTGTTCTGGGCGACCTGATTGCCCAACGGTTCAACGTACCGGTTTTGTTTATCAACACTGCCTGGGCAGCTACGGGTAGTCAAAACTGGGCAGAAAGCGCGCAAGGGCTTCCAACGAAAAATATTTATGCTATTGGAACGCCCAACGAGCTTTACCCTCCAGGCATGCCGTATGCTAATCTGGTGATTGCGCTTCGCTACTACTGCTCATTGCAGGGATTGCGGGCCATTCTCTGGCAACAGGGAGAGAACGATACCTTTCCGCTCAAAACGCCCCGTTCGACATACGCGCAACGGCTTCAGTATTTAGTAAATAAAACCCGCGCCGATACAGACCGTTATCCTGCATGGGTGTTAGCCCGCTCGTCGTATACGATTGGTTTAACCAGTCAGGATGTGCTTCAGGGCCAGAACGACGTTATCAACACGTACAACAACAACGTGTTTGCGGGGCCGTTTACTGACAATATTCAGATTCCGCGTTTCGATGATGTTCATTTTGGCAACCGAACTACCAATAATCCGGGCGATAAAGGGTTGAATGATTTAGGCCGGGCCTGGTTTGAAAGCCTGAACTCCATCTTCTTTGCCAGTTCGCGGCCTCTGCCACCGCTGCCAACGCCATCGATTACAGTGGCCTGTAATACCGCTAACAATGCCCTTACTATGACGCTGCCGAACCTGTACCAGTCTTATGTGTGGGATTCGGGACAGAGGACGCAATCAATCACAGTAACCCAACCGAGAGTATATCAGGCTAAATTGAAAGATCGGTTTGGGAATACCTTTCTGGCACCCGCCGTTGACGTGCAGGCTCCTATCCAGCCCACAACACCTACAGTTTCGTTAGCCAGCCAGCCCGACCAGCCCGCCAGCGCACAACAGCAGATATGTGCCGATTCAACGCTGTCGCTGATTGCCAACACCTCGGCAAATAGTACGGCTATATGGAGCAACAGTGCTGTCGGCAGAGCTATTTCTCTGAACCAACCCGGTAATTACGCATTGCAGGCCGTTAATGTCTATGGTTGCCGGTCGCCACAGGTTTCGGGTATCAGTTTAACGGTTCGACCTAAAGTGCCGACGCCAACTATCGAACAGGTGGGTACATACTCGCTCCAGGCGGTTGTACCACCCGGCACCGACGGACAGACGGACCAGTTTGACTGGCTACGTAATGGTGAACTGATTCCGCAGAATGGCGTTGTGGCGAAAGTCACGGTAACGGCCAACTACGCGGCCCGTACCAAACGTACTTTCCGCCTGTCAAACGGAAACAACCTAATGTGTTTGTCAGACTATAGTCCGCTAAAATCTTTTGTCTTCAATCAGGCTGATGGGGGCTTGAGCGTATACCCAAATCCTTCAGCCGACGGACGCGTAACGGTTGAAACAGTTGAGAATTTACCGGATGCCGAAATCGACGTATTCTCGCTTCAGGGACAGAAACTATTTTCGGGTCAGGTACCTGTTCTCAACGAGCGGAAGTCCGTCGATTTATCCGGGCTTTCCCAGGGCGTTTACATTGTGCGGGTTCGGGCCTCGGGCTTCAACGTATCCCGGCGCATTGTTATCAATCGATAACCATTTCGTCAGACAACGTGTTACAAATCCCGGTGGCCCGCGTCAAAACGGTTGCCGGGATTGTCTGTTTTTGTGCAGCGAAAGTGGGTTGGTTATCCAAAACCACTGTTGTACCTTTACACCGTCATTCACAGCTATAACTATGAACGCAACGTACTTACCTGCCGATTATGTGCCGGTATTGATTCAACTTGGTCTGGCATTGGGTTTCATTGTCACCACCATGATTGTTACGCACTCCATTGGGCCGAAACGCAATAGTCAGAAAAAAGATGACCCATTCGAGTGCGGCATTCCTGTTCAGGGCGACGCCCGCACCCCAATCTCGATCAAGTATTTCCTGATTGCTATTCTGTTCGTACTGTTTGACGTAGAAGTGATTTTCTTATACCCCTGGGCTGTGAATTTTAAAGGACTTGGCGTGGATGGATTCATCCAGATGGTACTCTTCATGGGTTTGCTGCTGGCCGGCTTTTATTACGTTATTCGGAAAGGCGTATTGAAGTGGGAGTAGCCCCGAAACATGAATTTTTAATCATATTTATTCGTTGTTTCAGTAACCAACTACAACGTAATTTATGGCAAGCGACATTCAGTTAGCTGGTGATATAAAGGTTGCAAAAGCACCGGCCAGTTATGATGGCCCCGGTTTTTCGGCGACCTCTTTCGACAAGGTAATCGGGTTGGCACGGGCTAACTCGCTTTGGCCGCTTCCTTTCGCCACCTCGTGCTGTGGCATCGAATTTATGTCGACAATGGCGTCGCACTACGATCTGGCCCGATTCGGCTCAGAGCGTCCGAGCTTTTCCCCGCGCCAGGCCGACATGTTGCTCGTGGCGGGTACGATTGCCAAGAAAATGGCACCGGTTGTGAAGCAGGTGTATCTGCAAATGGCCGAACCGCGTTGGGTGATTGCTATTGGTGCCTGCGCGTCGAGTGGTGGCATTTTTGATACCTACAGCGTTTTACAGGGTATCGACCGGATTATTCCCGTTGACGTTTACGTGCCGGGTTGCCCTCCTCGCCCTGAGCAGATTCTGGAAGGCGTGATGCAAGTTCAGGAACTCGCTAAGAATGAATCGTTGCGTCGGCGAAACACCGAAGAGTATCAAAAGCTGCTGAACTCGTATAATATTCAGTAAAGTTAACCAAGGCCATGGATGAATTACTTGAGCTTCGCCAGGCAATTACTGAAGGACGATATGCCGATGCGTTGCATATTGTTGATGAGTTAGACGAGATGGCTCGGGATGATAAAACCAATAAAATTTTCAGCTTTATGGAAATTTTATTAATTCATTTGATTAAAAAGTCAGCCGAACAGCGAACTACCCGCTCATGGGAAAACTCAATCAACCATGCAGTGGCACAAATTCAGCGTACTAACAAACGCCGGAAGTCGGGAGGTTTCTACCAGACTAACGCGGAGTTGCTGGAAACACTTCACGAAGCATTCGTACTGGCCTTGCCTCAGGCAGCAATAGAGGCATTTGAGGGTACTCTATCTGATGATGAGTTGCTGGCGAAGATAGACCGCAATCAGATAATAGGTGAAGCCATGCGATTCATTGAACATTAACCATTCATTATGCTGACTAACGAACAGGTTGCTCAGGAAATCATAAATCAATTTGGTGGGGCCGTCAGCGATTTTGACGACCCATTCGACCTGTTGACGTTCTCCACCACGCGTGAACAGATTGTGTCGCTTGTTCAGTATCTGAAGAACAGTAAAACCCTACAAGTTGGCTTTCTGACCGACCTCACGGCGGTCCATTACCCCGATTCGCCAGGTCGGGAGTTTTGCGTGGTGTATCATTTGCACAGTCTGATCCACAATTTCAGGCTTCGCATCAAAGTGTACCTGTCCGAAGATGATATTCATATTCCTACTCTGATACCTCTCTTTGCCAGTGCGAACTGGATGGAGCGCGAAACCTTCGACCTGTTCGGGGTTATCTTCGACGGCCACCCTGACCTGCGCCGGATTCTGAACATGGAGGAAATGGATTACCACCCCATGCGGAAACAGTATCCGCTTGAGGATGGTACCCGCGAAGACAAAATAGACGCATTGTTTGGACGATAAAGATTGAATGGTTGACTTATCGAATGACTGAAGTAGCCTATTCAACAAGTCAATCACTAAATCATTCAATCATTAAGATATGGTTTCCGAAGAACTGGATATAGCCCAACAGAACCTGCCCGCCGAGCAAGGCCCCGTTCAGTACGTAAACGAACTGACAACGCTGAATCTCGGTCCTACACACCCTGCCACGCACGGCATTTTTCAGAACGTGCTGCAAATGGATGGTGAGAAGATTGTTTCGGGCGAACAAACCATTGGTTACATTCACCGGGCGTTCGAGAAAATCGCCGAACGGCGGCCTTTTTACCAGATCACGACCCTTACCGACCGCATGAACTATTGCTCAAGTCCTATCAACAATATGGGCTGGCACATGACGGTCGAAAAACTACTGGGCATCGAGGTACCGAAGCGGGCGCAATACATTCGGGTCATCATGATGGAACTGGCCCGGTTGGCCGATCACCTGATTTGTAATGGCATTCTGGGCGTTGACACAGGGGCGTTTACAGGCTTCCTGTACATCTACCAAGAGCGCGAAAATATCTACGAAATCTACGAAGAAGTCTGCGGAGCACGCCTGACCACCAACATGGGCCGCATCGGTGGTATGGAGCGCGACCTTTCGCCAACGGCTATTCGGAAAATCAGAGAATTGCTCCCGCGTTTCCGCAAAGTACTGGCTGAGTTTGAGAGTTTGTTCAATCGCAACCGTATTTTCATGGACCGTATCATTGGCGTGGGTGGCATTACGGCTGAGCGGGCGTTGAGCTACGGCTTTACCGGACCAAACCTCAGAGCGGCTGGTGTCGATTATGATGTTCGGGTCATGAACCCCTACTCGTCTTATCAGGACTTTGAGTTTGATATTCCGGTTGGGCAGAGTGGCGATACGTATGATCGTTTCATGGTTCGTAACGCCGAAATGTGGGAGAGTCTGCGCATTATTGAGCAGGCCATCAACAACCTGCCCGAAGGCCCGTATTATGCCGATGCTCCTCAGTATTACCTGCCGCCAAAGTCTGAAGTGTATAAAAACATGGAAGCCCTCATTTATCACTTCAAAATTGTGATGGGCGAAATCGACGCGCCCATAGGCGAAGTATACCATGCCGTTGAAGGTGGTAATGGCGAGCTGGGTTTCTACCTGATCAGCGACGGAGGCCGTGCTCCTTACCGGCTTCACTTCCGGCGTCCGTGCTTTATCTATTATCAGGCATATCCGGAAATGTGCAAAGGACTAACGTTATCGGATGCCATCGTAATCATGAGTAGCATGAATGTGATTGCGGGCGAGTTAGATGCGTAACACCTGGTGTAAATTATGACAACCGAGACCAAATCCACCATACAGTTTACCCCGGAGCGGCTGGCAAAGGCGCAGGAAATCATTGCCCGATATCCTGAAGGAAAGCAGAAATCGGCCCTATTGCCGCTATTACATTTGTTGCAGGAACAGGAAGGCTGGACACCTGCTGAGGGCATGGACTACGTGGCCGGGCTGCTCGACATCGAACCCATCGAGGTTTATGAGGTAGCTTCGTTCTACACCATGTATCACCTCAACCCCGTTGGCAAGCACGTCATTGAATACTGTCGTACTGGCCCATGCTGCCTGATGGGGGGTGAAGAGGTGTACGCTCATCTAAAGCAACGACTCGGTATCGATACCGGTCAAACCACCGTCGACGGGCAGTTTACGCTCAAAGAGGTAGAATGTCTGGCCGCTTGTGGTATGGGGCCGGTGTTTCAGATTCGCGAGAAATATTACATGAACCTGACCAACGAGCGCGTAGACGAAATCATTGACGAACTGTCGAAATAGAACGTACATGGGCAAGAAAATCTTAACCGAACATATCAACGTTCCGGGCATCGAAACCTTCGATGTGTACCGGAAACAGGGTGGTTATACCGCTGTTGAAAAGGCGTTGAAAACCATGACGCCCGACGCCATTGTTGACGAAGTAAAGAAGGCAGGCGTTCGGGGCCGGGGTGGCGCAGGCTTCCCGATGGGCATGAAATGGAGTTTTCTGGCAAAGCCAGAGGGCGTTCCCCGCTACCTCGTCTGCAATGCCGACGAATCGGAGCCGGGTACGTTTAAGGATCACTACCTGATGAAAAACATCCCGCACCTGCTGATAGAAGGGATGATTGTTTCCTCGTTTGCGCTGGGTGCCAACAAGTCGTTCATTTATGTGCGGGGTGAGTTGATGTATGTGATTCACATTCTCGAAAAAGCCATTGCCGAAGCAACGGCGAAGGGTTTTCTGGGAAAAAATATTCTTGGCAGCGGCTACGATCTCGAATTGGTAGTGCAGCCGGGCGGGGGTGCTTATATCTGCGGTGAAGAAACGGCTCTGCTCGAATCGTTGGAAGGTAAACGCGGAAATCCGCGCAATAAACCACCGTTTCCAGCAGTAAAAGGGCTGTATCAGTGCCCAACTGTAGTGAACAACGTGGAGTCAATTGCTACGACTCCCTGGATTATCAACAACGGCGGTGAAGCTTATGCGAGTGTGGGCATTGGGCGCAGTACTGGCACAAAACTGATTTCAGCATCGGGGCATATTAACAAACCGGGGGTGTATGAAATTGAACTGGGTGTTTCGGTCGAAGACTTTATCTATGCCGACGAGTGGTGTGGCGGTGTTCGTCCGGGTCATAAATTCAAAGCACTCGTAGCAGGTGGCTCGTCGGTCCCTATTCTACCGGCCAACCTCGCACTAACGCTGGCAAACGGCGAAAAACGGCTGATGACCTACGAATCGTTGTCAGACGGTGGCTTTGCAACCGGCACTATGCTGGGTTCGGGCGGTTTCATTCTTTTCGACGAAACGGCCTGCATTGTGCGTAACACGTGGAATTTCTCGCGGTTCTACCACCACGAGTCGTGTGGGCAGTGTAGCCCCTGTCGGGAAGGCACTGGCTGGATGGAAAAAGTTTTACACCGGATTGAACACGGCCACGGCAACGAACGCGATATTGACCTGCTGGTAGATGTTGCAAAGAAAATAGAGGGTAACACCATTTGCCCACTGGGCGATGCGGCTGCGTGGCCCGTAGCCAGTGCCATTCGTCACTTCCGCGACGAATTCATGTGGCACATTACTAATCCGCAGGAAGCTACACAACCAGGTGCAGTATATCGGGGTGAGATGGCCTTAGTATAGCTAACCGGTAGATACCAGTTAGTTTACTATAGCAATGGGGTCTTAATTTCGTCGTTTTTAAGCTATAAGATTAAAACGGCGAGATTAAGACCTGTTTCATTTCCACTCGTAACAATAAGACTATGTTCGGGCTACTTAAGTGGATCTACCAATTCGTCAAAAATAACGTATATCCTTTAACAGGATTCTTTTGCGCCATATGCACGTTCGCCATTTTACTCGTTAAGGTAAAATTTCTGCGTAGTTTTCACCCAGATATATCGGGCAGCGAACGTAGCACCACGTATGGTATCCAACTCGTTGCCGACTATCAGCAACTCTACACTGATCCTGAGCAACCGCCGTTCTGGATTACGCACTACTCACCCCTTTATTACTACGCTGTTGGCTTGCCCTACCGACTGATGGGCTGGGACCCAGCCGATATTTACCGTATTCAGCTTGCCAGCCGTTTTGCGTCATTTGGTTTTGTCCTGCTCGCCCTTGTGGTAATTTACTTTACCGGGAAACACATTCTGCGGCTTCGATTCTGGCAAAATGCGCTTTTGGTGATGGCTATTTTTGCCCTCCTCCAACATTGGCACTTAACCAATTCGCGCATCGATAGTCTGCTTTTCCTGTTTTCTACTCTATTTCTGTATTGCGGACTACGTGCATTTCAAGAGCCGGCAGATACGCTTAATAAGTATCTCGTTGCCGCAGGTATAGCAGCTATATTGGCTTTTTTCTCGAAACAGAGTGGTCTGGTGCACATAATTTGCATACTTAGTTTCCTACTGATAAATGCACGCTGGAAAACCTTATTCAAACTGGCAGGTATAATGTTTGGCTTTGGGCTGGCATTGACATTACTATTTTCAGGAGGAAACATATGGCTCTTTTTCCTGAACATTTTCGGGAGTCTGGCCTCACCCATTTTGCCAGCATGGTTCTACTACTACACGTTTGAGCCACTTCTACCGGTTGCCAGTGAGTTAATCACAGTATGCTTCCTGATTGGTTTCAAGTGGTACTTCGCCGGAAAGAACATTCAACGACATTTTTTGGTATTTGCCGGGCTGCTTTTCTTTGGATTCGCGACAGGCACCGCGTTCAAATACGGGGCCGCCGTAGGTTATTATCATGAATTTGCATACGCAGGAATATTGACAGTCTTTTGGTATTTTTGTGAGCAGTTTGAGCGACGGCCTTACCCGTTATCATACTACTTGCTTCCGGCCATGTTGGCTATAACGATGCTGTTTTTCTCAACGTATCAGGTAGAACGCTACCTCACAGCTAATTTGGGCCAGTATGAGCAGGCGTATCGTGAACAGAAGCAGGTAAGTGAGTATATGGTTGCCCAACTCGGTGAGCAGGATGAAGTGGTAACTGTGCTGGGCGATGGCTTCAGAGGATACATGCTGCAACAACTGTTGTTTCGGCATCAGTTAGCGTACCAGGACGATGTAATTCACTTCCTGAACAAGAATAAAACGTTGAATTACAGTCGCTTTTTTGATATGGCTAACCGGGGCGGTGTCAAATACATTATTTTGCCAAAACCCCAGCCATTGTATTTTACTGCATTTGATTACACGTTTGACCAGCGGCAGTACACGTTGCAAAAAGTTCTTAACGGGTATCACATTTACCAAAGCAAAGAACTGACACCAACCGTAAACTGACCGCGTTTATCGTAACAACAAAGATTATGACTTCAGACGGAGCCGTATCACAACTGCTTAAAGTTACCATCGACGGTATTGAGGTCGAGGTAGAACCGGGTACTACTATTTTGCAGGCTGCCCGCAAAATCGGTCCTGAAGTAGCCCCCCCGGCCATGTGCTATTATCAGCCATTGAAAGGATCGGGCGGAAAATGCCGGGCCTGTTTGGTTCGGGTAGCAGCGGGGTCGGCCAAAGACCCACGCCCGATGCCCAAGTTAGTAGCTTCGTGCCTGACTGCCGTGCAGGATGGTATGGTGGTAGAGAACAAAAACAATCCGCAGGTCATCGACGCGCGGAACGGCGTAGTCGAGTTTTTGCTGCTGAATCATCCGCTCGACTGCCCCGTCTGCGATCAGGCTGGCGAATGCGACCTGCAAAACTTTGCCTTCGATCACGGCAAAGCCACTACGCGCTACGAAGAAGACCGCCGGACGTTTGAAAAGAACGACCTCGGCCCATATATACAGTTGCACATGACGCGATGCATTTTGTGTTACCGCTGTGTATATACCGCCGACCAGATCACTAACAAACGCGTTCATGGCGTACTGAACCGGGGCGACGCGTCGGAAATCAGCACGTACATTGAAAAAGCCATCGACAATGACTTTTCGGGCAACGTAATCGATGTATGCCCGGTAGGTGCGCTGACCGATAAAACGTACCGATTCAAAAATCGGGTGTGGTTTACCAAGCCTGTCGATGCACACCGCGACTGCCCTACCTGTTCGGGCAACGTGACGCTCTGGTATCGGGGCGAGGAGGTGATTCGGGTAACGGGCCGCAAGAACGAATGGGGCGAAGTGACGGAGTTTATCTGTAACACCTGCCGCTTTGAGACAAAGAAAACCAGCGACTGGATGATTGAAGGCCCAACCAAAATCTCGCGGGCATCGGTCATATCGGCCAACAAATACCGCGCTGACACCATCAAGCCAAGTTTCGGCCAACGGCTGGCTGCGGCTGAGTACAAACCCATCGATGATAGCCGCGATACATCGCAACTGGACATTCAGCAATTACCAGCCGAACGGTTCGCCAAATTGCCGTCGGCAGAGTAAAAAGTTAGATCGTTATAAAGTTATAAGGTTGTAGCGTTTTGGTTCTTATCAGCTCAACTTTACAACTTTATAGCCCTACAACCTTACAACTTTAGAAATGGATTTAACCGTATTAGCAGTAAAAGGGCTGATTATTCTGGCAATTTTCGGGATAACGCTGCTCATTGCTACCTACTCGACATATGCCGAGCGAAAGGTAGCCGCGTTTTTGCAAGACCGTATCGGGCCAAACCGGGCGGGGCCGTGGGGGCTGCTGCAACCCATTGCCGACGCTGGCAAGATGTTCTTCAAAGAAGATTTCATTCCGGCGCAGGCCAGCAAATGGTTGTTCATTCTTGGCCCTTGCTTAGCCATGCTTACCGCCCTGATGTCGAGCGCGGTTATTCCGTTTGGCGACAGCATTCGGTTTAGCTGGGATGGCGTGGCCTACGATGTTCCGGTGCAGGGCATCGAAATCAACATCGGCGTCCTGTATATTTTCGGCGTCGTGTCGCTGGGTGTCTATGGTATCATGATTGGCGGCTGGGCCTCGAACAACAAATTTTCGCTGCTGGGAGCTATCCGGGCAGCGTCGCAGAACATCAGCTATGAAATTGCGCTGGGCCTGTCGCTGATTGCGATTCTGATGATGACGGGTTCGCTCTCGTTGCGGGCTATCGTTAATGAGCAGGCTACGTTTTTCGAGTGGAATGTATTTACGCAACCGCTTGGGTTCATTATCTTCCTGACCTGTGCCTTCGCCGAGTGTAACCGAACCCCGTTCGATCTGCCCGAGTGCGAAACTGAACTCGTGGGCGGTTATCACACAGAATACAGTTCGATGAAACTCGGTTTTTACCTGTTCTCCGAGTACATCAACATGTTCGTATCATCGGCGTTTATTTCGGCTCTGTATTTCGGCGGGTTCCACTATCCGTTCATGAACGAAGTGAGCGCGGCTCTCGAGGGTTCGCTGGGGGCGGTGGCTGGGCATAATGTAGCTACAGCGATTACAGTGGTTGTGTTCTTTGCCAAGATCTTCTTCTTTATCTTCTTCTTCATGTGGGTTCGGTGGACGCTGCCGCGTTTCCGCTACGACCAACTGATGAACCTCGGCTGGAAAACGTTTATCCCCCTATCGATTTTAAACGTAGTCATTACCGGTGCCGGGCTGCTCTATAACATCAAATATACGTCCTGGCTCATTGTCGTAGTGATGGTAGGCATGGCCGTATTTTCGTCGGCCCGTGCCCCTAAGCAAGCCCCTGTACGTCAGCAGACGGCCTGAGTAAACTGAACATTATGCAACTCACCAATCGCTCCAAACAGGTCAGCCATAAAGAAATGACGCTGGCCGAGAAGATGTACCTGCCCGCTGTAGTAGGCGGTTTGGCAACAACGCTCAAACACTTCTTCCGAAAAAAAGTAACGATTCAGTACCCGGAAGTAAAACGGTATCTGGGGCCGGTTTTTCGGGGTCATCACGTCCTGAAACGCGACGAGCAGGGCCGCGAACGCTGCACTGCCTGCGGGCTGTGTGCCGTTGCCTGCCCGGCAGAAGCGATCTCAATGGTGGCCGCCGAACGCAAAAAAGGCGAAGAAAACCTCTATCGGGAAGAGAAATACGCGGCTGTTTACGAAATCAACATGCTGCGTTGTATTTTTTGCGGCTTGTGCGAAGAAGCCTGCCCCAAACAAGCCGTCTATCTCCGCCACGACCGCATGGTGCCGGTTTTTCTGGAACGCGACGACGTTGTATATGGCAAAGACCGGCTGGTTGAAAAATCAGACGACCGCTACGTGCGCATCGCCAACTCAGAAGTACAAGCCACTCCAACCGAACCCAGCCTGACACGGGCGGCAACGTAGAACGTTTGTCATTCGTCTTTTAATGACCACAAGAAAATGACCGAGACACTTAATTTTTTCAAAACGCTCACGCCCACCGGCTATCTATTTCTGGCGTTAACTATACTGACACTTTTCAGTGCTATCAGCGTAGTAACAGCCAAAAACCCGATCTATAGCGTATTGGGTCTGATTGGCACGTTCTTCTGCCTGTCAGGACATTATATTTTGCTGAATGCGCAGTTCCTCGCGGCTGTAAACATCATCGTTTACGCCGGTGCCATCATGGTTCTATTTCTGTTCACGATTATGTTTCTGAACCTGCGGAAAGAGGACGACGACTCGAAGACCAACCTTACTAAGATGGCCTCGGTCGTTATCGGCGGCCTGCTGATGGTGATGCTGATCCAGATTTTCCGGGCGAAAGATGCGCAGGTGCCATCGGCCAATCCGGCTACGTTTGACGCTAAAACCGGATTAGTCGAAAATCTTGGGAATCTGCTTTATACAGATTACATTCTTCCTTTTGAACTGGCGTCGGTGCTGTTCCTGGTTGCCATGGTAGGTGCTGTGATGCTCGGTAAACGCGAAGCTGGCGACCGGCATTTTTAGCGATAAATACTTTTGCCCGAATTTAATTGACCCACTCTCTGAAACAGGCCGCTCCCATAAGAGCGGCTTTTTGCTTATCATACCAACAAAAATCCGTATGCTTGCATAACAATTTTATGTAGGTTTGTAATTATATCAGCATTGGCACTGTTTACTAAATAAGGTTCCTGCCTGACCAGAAATCAAATTAACTATGGATGCATACATTGTTGCCGGATACCGCACTGCCGTAGGTAAAGCCCCACGCGGTGGTCTCCGCCTGACCCGCCCCGATGATATGGCGGCTGAAGTCATCAAACATTTGCTCAGTCAAGTGCCTAACCTCGACCCCGCCCGCGTCGAAGACCTGATTGTAGGTAACGCCGTGCCTGAGGCCGAGCAGGGAATGCAAATTGCCCGATACATTGCGCTACTGTCGCTGCCGCAAAGCGTACCGGGTTTTACCATCAACCGCTACTGTGGTTCCGGTCTCGAAGCCATTGCCATTGCCTCGGCCAAAATCCATTCGGGGCTGGCCGACTGCATTATCGCAGGCGGCACGGAATCGATGTCGCTGGTGCCGGTCATGGGTTGGAAAACGGCTCTGAACTACGAAATCGCGAAGAAAAACCCTGATTACTATATCGGTATGGGACTGACTGCCGAACAGGTTGCCCAGCAATTTAACATCAGCCGCGACGCCCAGGACGAGTTCGCTTTCGAGTCACACCAGAAAGCTCTGGCGGCTCAGGCGGCAGGTAAGTTCACGGACGAAATTGTGCCGATCAATGTCAAAGAAACTTACTTCGACGCTGAAAGTGGTAAGAAAAAAACCCGCGAGTGGACTGTGGCACAGGACGAAGGCCCGCGCAAAGACACAAGTGCCGCAGGGTTGGCAAAGTTGAAGCCCGTATTCGCGGCTGGCGGTTCGGTTACGGCGGGTAACTCGTCGCAGACGTCAGACGGGGCCGCGTTCGTACTGGTGATGTCGGAGCGATTGGTGAATGAACTGAATCTGAAACCCGTAGCCCGAATGATGTCCTATGCATCGGCGGGTGTTGAGCCGAAAATTATGGGTATTGGTCCTGTAGCGGCTATTCCTATCGCGCTGCAAAAAGCTGGTATGAAGCAGGACGATATTGAGTTAATCGAACTGAATGAAGCGTTTGCAGCACAATCGCTGGCGGTAATTCAGGAACTCGGCCTCGACCGGAGTACAATTAACCCCAACGGCGGGGCTATTGCACTTGGTCATGCCCTCGGCTCAACCGGGGCGCGGCTATCGGTGCACTTGCTGAACGAAATGCGCCGTCAGGATAAAAAATATGGCATGGTCTCGGCCTGCGTTGGCGGTGGTCAGGGCGTTGCCGGTATTTTCGAGCGGCTGAACTGATAACCAATCTGACGTTATATTGATGTATGGCTGACGCGGGTGAGACGCAACCCTTTGCGTCTCCTTCGCGCCAGCCATACACCGCATCTGATTCTTGTAAAAACCACTGAATAAGTTAGACAAAACACGCAAAAATTTTGTTATTAGTATGCTTGCATACTATTTATTGACGTAGTTTCTTTGCATAAGAATTGGTATGCACGCATAATAAAACCGATCAAGATGATTGCTACAGAACCCAAAGCCTCCATCAAGGGTGGCGAATTCCTGATTAAAGAGACAGAGGCTGCCAACGTTTTTATCCCTGAAGAATTTACTGAAGAGCAGCAGATGATTGCGGCTACCTGCCGCGAGTTTCTGGAGCGCGAAATATGGCCCCGTTTAAACGAAATTGACTCGGCAAAATCGCCCGAACTGATTTCGTCGCTGATGGACAAAGCTGGTGAACTGGGGCTGTTGGGTACGGGCGTACCAGAAGAATACGGCGGTTTTGGCATGAACTTCAACACGTCGATGCTGGTAGCCGAAGCCACTGGCGCGGGGCATTCGTTCTCGGTGGCTCTATCGGCACATACAGGTATCGGTACGCTGCCGATTGTGTACTACGGCAACGAAGAGCAAAAATCCAAATACCTGCCCCTGCTGGCTTCGGGCGAGTGGAAAGCCGCTTACTGCCTTACCGAACCCGATTCCGGTTCAGACGCCAACTCCGGCAAAACCAAAGCCGTTTTGAGCGAAGACGGTAAGCATTACGTGCTAACTGGTCAGAAAATGTGGATCACCAATGGCGGTTTCGCTGACCTGTTCATTGTGTTCGCCAAAATTGCCGATGCCAATGGGCAATTGGATAAGAACCTTTCGGCCTTTATTGTCGAGAAGTCTTACGAAGGCATTACCATGAACGAGCCGGAACACAAGATGGGGATCAAAGGCTCAGATACGCGTCAGGTGTTTTTCACCGATTGTAAAGTGCCGGTCGAGAACCTGTTGTCGGAGCGTGGCAATGGTTTCAAAATTGCCGTAAACATCCTGAACATTGGCCGTATTAAGCTGGGTGCTGCCACTATTGGCGGCTCGAAAGAAGTAATTAATCACGCTATTCGATACGCCAACGAGCGTAAGCAGTTTAAAACGCCTATTTCGGAATTTGGTGCCATCAAGCACAAACTCGCCGAAATGGCAATTAAGGTATATGCGTCGGAAACGGCGTCGTACCGCGCGGGTCAGAATATCGACGACCTGATCGAAGATTTCAAAGAGCAGGGCATGGACGATGCATCGGCCAAACTGAAAGCTCTGGAACAGTTTGCCATTGAATGCGCCGTCATGAAAGTACACGGCTCCGAAGTACTCGACTACGTGACCGACGAAGGTGTGCAGGTGTATGGCGGTATGGGCTACTCTGCCGATGCACCGATGGACCGCAGCTACCGCGATGCGCGTATCAATCGAATCTTTGAAGGTACGAACGAGATCAACCGGATGCTGATTGTTGACATGCTGCTGAAGCGGGCCATGAAAGGCGAACTCGACCTGATGGGTCCGGCAATGGCAGTGGCGAAAGAAATCATGTCGATTCCTGATTTCAATACGGAAGAGGAAGAAGGCTTGTTCGTAGCCGAGAAGAACGTGTTGCGGAACCTGAAAAAAGCCGCGCTGATGGTGGCCGGTGCTGCCGTACAGAAGTTCATGACGAATCTCTCGAACGAGCAGGAGATTCTGATGAACGTGGCCGATATGGCGATTGAAATCTACGTGGCCGAGTCTGTATTGCTGCGTGTGGAGAAGTTGATTGGCATCAAAGGCGAAGCTGCCGTTTCGCTGCAAAAGCAAATGGCATTGGTGTACCTGCACGAAGCCGTTGAGAAAGTCAACAGCGCGGGCCGGGCAGCCATCACATCGTTTGCCGAAGGCGACGAACTGCGCGGTATGCTGATGGGCCTGAAACGGTTCACCAAAATTGAGCCGATGAACCTGAAAAATCCCCGTCGGCAAATTGCCGATGCCATGATTGCCGAAAACAAGTATATTTTCTAAAAACGGCCTATTTGGGCGTTGGGAGCCGTTTCCGAGTTCGGAAACGGCTTTTTTTGTAGACCCTACTGACATAGGGTTGTCACTGGTTTGGTCGATCTTTGATATGGTCATTCACCCAAATCCTGATTAACCATGACAACACAAACAACAGCCCTAATGATCGCTCCTGAAAGCCTGTCCGTTGCTACAACCGTGCCCTTTATGGCCCTGACGTTCAGCACCCGCGCCACGCTCCTGACGCTCAACCAGCACAACCACGTACCGGGCGAACTCTACACCGAAGCCGAACAACTCGGCCTGACGCCCACCGGCCCGATTCAGTACATCTACGCGGGCGTGAGTGGCGACGAGACCAACGAATTTGGCCTGGAGATTGTGTTGCCGGTTGCACACACGCAGGCGAAACCGTTTGGTTTTTCGCTGAAAACATTTGCCCCGTTCCGTTGCGTCAGTTACGAATATACCGGGCCGTGGGACGAACTACCGGCTGTATACGACGCGCTGTTTCCTGCCTTCTACCAGGCCGGGCACAAGTACAACGGTCACATTCGGGAGGTGTACACAGCCACTGATTTCGACAACCCCAACAACCACGTAACCGAAATTCAAGTCGGTTTGGTGTAGGTTTTGAATGGGACACTGATTATACAGATGGTACGGATTTTCACGGATGGTTTCGCCTTCGTGAAAATCTGTACCTTTTGTTTTGCTGACGACGATTCGCCAACCTGTTTAACAGCCGTTAGGATATTGATCGGGCGATAAGTACTTCTTATCCTCGGTCATGTCGCGGTAAGCAGCCATCCGCTCAGCTACGAGCATAGGCGTGTGGCCCTGGCCCTACCGTACTGAACCGTCGCCACCCCACTGGCCAAAACGACTTCAAATACAAACGCCAGTAGCAGCACGTTGGCCTTCCGGTCCTTCGTCGTCACCGCAAACGGCGACCGGATGTGCACCCGCTTCTTCAGCACATACAGGTCGCCCTCCTTTATTTCCCTTGCCCCCGTCAACAGCAGGTTAGTCTTGGCTTCGGGGTAACGTAAAAACATCCTCGGCGACTAGACCGGTATTTATGTTTATTTTTAATATGTGCTTAAATTTGGGCTATTTATACTGTCTCAACTTATTTTCCAGATAATACACAGCCAAAGGATAAAACTCTTTGAAATTACCAGTGGCATCCCTGCTCTTGTAACTTTCAATTAGCGTTCGGATAACTTTCTCGGTTACTTTACCCTTTGTGTTTAATTGACGTAACCTATTTGATATGGCGTCTCTTAATCCCTCTCTGCGGCTACGTAATGACTGGTCATTGAGATTTAGGATTTTGTTAAGTTCATGATCTAAGTCGGCTCTTTTGGACTGCATCGTCCCGTCACGTAGATATCTAATCTCAGCTTCTAAATTGGTAGTGAGAAGGCTGAACGATGTAATGTCTTCGTTATTACTGCTTCTAAACGTATCACAGGTTTGAGACTGCGAACCGTTAGTTAACCTGCCTTGCACATTACCCCAGCAAGCTCCAAACAAATTCTTATAAACTAACTGCTCAGATGGATATTTCGACTGGCTTTTGAAGTGCTCAATCTTCATTCCCGGATACTTACCACCCACTTCTGGTATACGGCACATACAGTAGCAACACAAGCCACCCTGTTCTTTGACGAGTGATTGTCTGAGTGCTTTTTTGCCATCTTCAGGTAAATTGCTGTAAGTTGCTCCTTGTTTTCTTCTATAAGCGGCAAACTCACTGGGTTCTCTACTCTTCGTTATTCGTTTCATCCAACTGTTCAAGAAAGTCAATCTCGGCTTGGGCTTTCGTCAGATCCCTGTCATCGTGGCCAATAATAGCGGCTATTTCGGCAAACAGGGCACGAGCATCTACAGTATTTTCGTCTTCTATTAATGAGAACAATTTTGTAAGTTGTGTGCGAACTCCTTCGGGGCGTTCTTCCACACCCATGAGCTCATAAAGCACGGTTGCTATGTCACGACCAGCATAGCGCGGCATGTAATCAACCGCCTGACCGTCGACAAGCTGTTGGACATGCACGTGCCTACGATCAGCATAGTTCAAGAGTAACGGGGAGTGGGTCGCCATGATATACTGGTTAAAAGGATTTACCTCAGTCTGGATTGCTCTTATAAATTTTACCTGCCATCTCGGATGGAAGTAAGCGTCTGGCTCGTCCAAAAGAAACAAATTGTTTTCCTCATTACTCTGATTGAATAAATGAGCTAAAGCCAAAATAGTATAACGGTGCCGCTCGCCCTCGCTGAGCCGATAATAATCAAGTCGCTCGTGCCCCCGTTTAAAAACTAAGTCAACTTTTGCCAGATAACCCTCGTAAAATAGGCTTTCTAACAAGTGAAATAGAACGACAGCGAATTCGTAGTTGGACAAATTATTTTGATATTGAATGTCTCGCAAACCAATCAAGCCGGTGTAAGACAACGTGAGTTCATCCAGTTTTTCTTGTTGCCCATAAGGTAAATCGGGTCGGCCCAAGTCTGTGTTAAGAGACAAGATTTGCATCAAGTTAGCTAAAGCCCCTTCTGCCCCCCAAAATCGCTCATAGCTTTCTGACGATTTAAACTTAGTAGTCTTTTGTATGACAATTTTAACTTCATTTAATTCATACTCCGCTTTTACTTCCTTCCCAGTAAGGGTTGTAGGGTTTCCATCTTCATCAGCTAATAATTGGCACAATAGGGTGATAGCGTGATGTAATGGTGAAATATAGTATAGCAGTCTTTCTTTAGGATATATGTATTCGCCAATATTCAATTTTTGGCTGCGCAATTCTTTAGAGTAAAGCCCATTACGTCCTGTAGCCAAATTCTCTAAATAGGTTGACAAGCCTGAATAATATAGAAAAATTTTTGAGGGTATCAGACTACGAAAAAGGTGCTGCCTCTTAAATTCAGGTTGACTAATAGGCTGTTTGTTGATCAAAAACTTATAACCCGTTTCGTAAGAATATTCTAACTGTACAAGAATCTGTTTTATCTCCTCACTACCTTTTGGTGCATTAAGAATAGGAGAGCGATTCCATATAACGTATACTACAGAATATTCTATTAAGGGCTGTTCTTTCAGTTTGCCGTCAAGGTCAAGAGAAAGTTCGTTAAAAATGATCGCAATAGCTTCTAAGACGGTACTTTTACCCGACCCGTTCTCACCAATCAGTACCGTAATCGCTGACTGCTCATCGAACCGTATCGTGAAGTCCTTAAGCACTTTATAATCCTTAATATAAAGTTCCTGCAATCTCATGACGAAAATAGTTCTGATTCAAAGTCTTCAATAGCTTGTTGATGTTCTTTGCGGCTGAACACCCTGAGTTTTTTCAATTCGGATTTGTAATAAGTTATCCGAGTCTCAATCTCTATTTGCTTTTCCAACGGTGGATGAGGTACTATAAGACCTTCCAAGTAAAACTTGGGAACACGTTGCTGCCCAGCCGTTCCGCTAAAATAGTTGACAGCATCCTTTCGAATTGCTTTTGCTCTTAAGAGGTGATAGAGAAAAGAGATTCTAAAAGAAGGACTTTGGCTACGAATAACATGATACTCTGTCGACCCATAGCCATATCCATTTAGAAGGTTATTTGCTAATGCGGACTTGCCATTCTCCATACAAGGAGTAATTTTGGCCCATAACAAATCACCTTCTTGAAATTTGGTGTAGCCTTTAGAATGTGCTTTAATGCCTGTTCTAAACTCTTCTATTTCGCCATATTCATCAGAAATACATTCCATCGGCAAGAAACTTATTGGAAAGTTATCTAACAAACTTTTAAAATCTGTGTGAGGGTTAATATGTGCTAATTCGGCCAATCTTCTGTTCGGAAAAAGATTAGAGCGTAAAATGTCTTTATTTCCACCCCTCAGCAGTTTATCAACTCCCCACGTATTAACTGTTCGCCAGTTTACAAAAGCAAGTCGTCCACTATTAGGAACCAATGAAACTTCAACAATTCCTAATTCATTAAACAAATACTCTTCGATTTTTCTTTCTAATTGCTTAGCCTGCTCTTCCAGCCGCTCAGCTTCCGCAATGCGGGCGTTATAAGCCGCTACAATCCGGTTCTGTTCTGAAAGTGAAGGCAACGGAATCTTTATGTTCAGAAACTGCGTTTCGTCCACGCGCTGCCGACCCGTGGTGCCGCTGCTGCTGCTTTGACAGATGGCCAGAAACTCCTTTGTAGAGGATACCAGCGTCAGAAACGCCGGGTTGATGCGGCTCGTATCTACGTCGTAGCTCAGGAAGTCGGCGGTTGTTACGGCCCCGTCGAGTTCAGGCGGCACCAACCCAAACGCGCCGTTTCGGGCGTCGATTTTGGACATGATGAACTGCCCCGGCGCCACTATGAACTGGCGCTTGGTGCCGATGTTACGTCCCCATTCTTCGTCGCGTTTGAGTACACCCTTTGTGTACAGCCGGATGGTTACGCGGGTGTACAGTATGTCGTCCTGAATCTCAATGATATTCCGGTTACGCGTCAGGAAGTCGCCGATACGGACTAACGAAAACGTGTTCTTATAACGGGAACGGTTCTCGCGCAGATACCGAACGCTCCAGTTGACCAAGTCATTAAATGAAACAAAGTCAATACGGGAAGTAATTGTAGTCATCAGGCTTTGGGTTGTCCGTACAAAACAGTAGGTTCGTTACCAATCCAGCGCATAATACTACCGTCGCCTTTGTCTTCATAGCGAATTTTCAGGTAATGATCGGCCCAAAGTTGCGCTTTTTGCCGGTACTCTTTAAACTCGATAGCTAATGGCTCCAAATCGTTTTCGCAGGGCGCACCTGTAGAGCTAATTCCTGCTTTTTCTACCTCGGCGATGGGAATCTGGTAATCAAACGCCTTCTTCACTTCAAGCCGTACTTCGGTGTCAATGGCCTGCTGAATTTCAGTCAGGCGGGCGCGAAGTTCTTTCTTCTCATCGGCGGGAACAGCGTCTTTTCCGCGTCGGGCCAAATTTTGCTGAATGTTATTCCACTCAACCGCATACTTTTGAAATGCCCGGTCTTTAGCATCACTTTTCAACCCATACCAGCGGTCGGTTTCCTCATCGGTAAATTTCCGCAGAAACACTACGCTGGGCTTTACCGTCGCCCCTGATGCAACAAACACATCCTGCGGAATAGACGTAATAAAAATGATCTTCGCTTTGCTCTCGAAGAAATCGCGCACCTTTTGCAACATCGGGTTATTCAACACGCCTTCGGGCAATACAACGCCCATCCGACCGCCGGGCCGTAACAGGTTCAGGCAACGTTCAATGAAAAGCACCTCCGTCAAGGATGATAGCTTACCCGTTTCGTACAAATCAAGCACCGACTCGCCAATGTTGTCATTGATCTGCCTTAAAGCCTTATCGTAGTCGGCTCCATAACGTGCCTGATACTGTGCAATACGTTTCTGGTCGGTATACTTATCGGCTTCGGTAATTTTTAGTGATTTTTCGACGCGGGCACCAAAGGGCGGATTAGTCAGGATAACGTCAAACCGACCTTCAAAAATACCGTTGACATTCAGCAAGCCATCATTGTGATGCACTCCACCGTGTCCGTCGCCGTGCATAATCATGTTCATTTTGGCCGTGCGGGCCATACGCGGATTGGCGTCGGTGCCGTATATGCAGTCATACGAGAGCTTACGAAGGCGGCTGTTTTCGTTGTCGATACTCAGTTCATGGTTTAGTCTGGCGAACAAATCATTCACTAACTCATCAATGGCTTGCTTTTTCTTGGGAGACGCATTGTCGTAAGCGTCTGTGTAATAGCGGCCTTTAATTTCTTCTTTTGCTTTGTGAATGTCGTTTTCAATTTTAGCTCGTACATATTCAAAGGCTTTGATTAGAAAACCGCCACTACCGCAACAAGGGTCACAAATGACTTCGCCCTCCTGCGGGTCGAGCACATCAACCATAAAATCCACAACCGTCCTGGGTGTAAAAAACTGTCCGAGTTCACCCCGGAACGTGCGGCCTAAGAACTGCTCGAAAGCAATACCCTTTACGTCGTCCGACGTAGTAGAGAGGTTATACTTCTGTAATTCACGAACGATAGCTTCAAAACTGTTCTCCCGAATCCGAAGCGTTTCGTTTGGGTCGAACAGGTCGTCGTTTTTAAAATCTTCTTTAGTACTCTCAAAGAGTTGTTGATAAAAAGGGACGCTGTTAGCCGAACGATAGCCATCATACGTGGCTTTATCTTGCTTGAACTGTTCTTCAGAGAAAATTTGTCCCTGCGTGTTTTTCCGTTCGTAGCGAATCTTGATGAATAGAATCTTTGATATTTCGTCAAATGCTGCTTCCGGAGAAAGCTTATCGTTATTGCGAATGATGTTATGACATTTGAATAGCAGCTTGGAAAATTCGTCTCGCGTGAAGGCTTTAGTCTGGCTAAGCAGTTCCTTTATCTTCCGCTCGTTGTTAACTTCTTTCGCTGCCGGGATGTCAATAATTTCAATAAGCCGCTTTGGAATCTTGCCCTTTACAACCTGGAAAATGCGAGTTTCCTTCAGATTAGTCGTAACGAAAAAATCAGCACCAGCCCACGAAGCATAGTTATAGCCCTGGAAATAATCTTCTTCCTGAATGGTGATGTATTCAGCTTTACACTCAACTACTATAATCGGACTATTCTCTTCAATTTTATCTTCTTTCGTTTTCCAAATTACGATATCGGCGCGTGCCTGCCCCTGTCCCCGTTGCGAGTTATTAACTTGTATCTCCTGCCCCATTTGTTCCCGACTGTAGCCATAGTGGTCAATCAGACGGGTAATGTACTCTTGCCGTACACGCTCTTCTGGCGTGGCAACCAATTCTTTACCTTTTAAAGGGGCATATATTTTTGTGGATCGCGATTTGTTATCTGTCACCATATTACGTTCATTAGCATCATTTAGTCGGCAAGTTACGTAGATTCTGATAGTAACTTGACGCGTCTAACCGCCGAACCGTTTCAGGATTAGAAAATGTCTGCTTTGCCAGCAACAAAAACTCGCGGAGTCGTTGTGGGTCAACGGTTGGCCGGGCCGTTGCTTCGGTCTATGTTGATAATGCTGGCCTACATGATTAACTTGGTCTTGTTACCAAAGTTACGCATTTCTACCGCATCAGCCGCCCATCCAGCGGCAGTACGCGCTGGGCCACTACGGCCACCTGAGCAAAGGCGGGGTGCTGGGGGTGTAGCAGTAGGTTGTACGACGTGTCGATGATGGCCGAGGGAACGGCAACAGCTAAGCAAAACGGGTCGAGCAGCCAGTCGGTAAGGATGGGTTGGGTCTCGACCAGGGTGCCGGTTTGCCAGTAGGGCGGCAAGAGGGCGGGGTCGAGCCAGAAGATAGTATCGGCGAGGGTATCAGGCAGGCGGATGGTACTCAGCCAGCGTTGCGGCAGTTCGGGCAGTGTCAGCGGGGGCAGGTGAACGAGCGTTTCGAGCAGGGCCAGTTCAGGCGTTCGGCTGGTGTACAGAATGCCAATACCTTTGGGATTCCAGCGTCCGCCGTGGCGGTGGCTACCCACCACCGACAACGGGTCGATGTGGTACGGTGTTTTATTGATTCGGTAAACGTCCATCCGTATTTATCCCACAATGCCCCATTCGATGCGCCCCAGCACGTCGTCTACCACCGAAAAGCCTGATACCGTATCCAGCACGGCTAACGGCGACTGCGGCACAACCTCGCCGAGCGGTTCCTGGGGCGTTGGTACAGCCGGGCGGTCGTAGGTGGGTGTGGGTTCCTGAAAACTGCCCAACGCCCGCACGGGTGCCGGTTGCCCGGTTTCAAAGGGCGTTTCGCGGTAGCTCAACTCCGGCAGGGGCGTATGCAGCCATCGGTTTACCAAATCGGCCCGCCCGCCAAACACCATCAGGCCATGCTGTAGCAGTCGCTCGAGCAACAACAAACGCTCACTCGCCGAAAGCGACAACGAATCCGTTTCGGCTTTTCCGTGTAGGTTCCGCACCGACATATTCAAAATATGAGCCATTTCTTTGTCGGTCAGGCCAATTAAACGAGCCACCTCATCGACCCGCCGACGCAGTACACCCTGATGCGCCTGATGAATCAAATCTGTAGCAGGTCGCTGATAGGGCCGGGTTATTACCAGATTTGTTCTGCCTGAAGTAGCCATGATTGTTTTGCTATATAGTGCAAATATGCACAAAATAATTGGCAATCTTGCACTCCTATAAGTAAACCGCATAACTCCCTGCGGGCCGTTGCCTTGTTGACTTGGGTATAGCCTGCTCGATGCGTTCTTTACCCACTAAACCTTACCCGCATGGCAACTCAATCGAACCTTCCGCGTCGAAGCTTTCTTCAACGATTATCGGCACTTGGTGCCGGACTGTCGTCCATACCGCTCGTTGGTAGTGCAGGAATCGACTGGTATCAGGCCGAACATAGCCGCATTTATACGCTGATGACCAATCCATCGGGTTTGGAGCAGCCTACCCGTAAACTCGGCGTTGCATTGGTGGGCCTGGGGGGCTACAGCAAAACCCGGCTGGCTCCGGCGTTGCAGCAAACGCAGCACTGCCGCCTGTCGGGTATCGTGACCGGCACACCCGCTAAGGCCACCGAATGGATGCAGCAATACAATATTCCGAGGACCAACGTCTATGATTACAAGACCTTCGACCGCATCGCCGATAACAAAGACATCGACGTAGTTTATGTAGTGCTGCCCAATTCCATGCACGCCGAGTACGTGATTCGGGCGGCTCAGGCGGGTAAACACGTCATTTGTGAGAAGCCAATGGCGATTACTGAAAAAGAATGTCAGCAAATGATCGATGCCTGCAAAAAGGCGAACGTGCAACTGGCTATCGGCTATCGGCTTCACTATGAGCCGTTTACTCGCGAGGTTATGCGATTTGGTCAGGAAAAAGTATTTGGGCCGGTTAAGTTTATCGAAAGCAGCGATGCATTCCGCATTGGCGACCCAACTCAATGGCGGATGAAAAAAGAGTTAGCCGGGGGCGGGCCACTTATGGACGTGGGCATTTACGCCGTGCAGGGCACCCGCTACGTGACGGGCGAGGAACCCATGTCGGTCACGGCGCAGTTTGGCCCCAAAACCGAGCCGGAGAAATTCAAAGACGTAGAAGAGACGCTGTTCTGGCAGTTTCAGTTTCCGAGTGGAGCCGTCAGCAACTCCACCACGAGCTACACGGCGGGTGTAGAGCGGCTCTATGCTTCCTGCGAGAAAGGCTGGTTCGAGTTGTCGCCCGCCTTTGGCTACGGCCCGCTAAAAGGCCGCACCAGCAAAGGGCCTATCGACTTGCCCCACACCAACCATCAGGCGCTGCACATGGACGGCGTCTGCAAAGACCTGCTCGATGGCAAAAAGCTTCCCGACCACATCACTGGCGAAGAAGGCAAACGCGACGTGCGGCTTTTGCAAGCCATTTATCGGGCGGCAGAAACGGGGAATAAGGTTAAGCTGGCGTAATGCACATCACACGCCTGCATCAGCACGTTGGCTTTGCGGATGTGTTGGTTGATGCGGGGGATCACAACGATTTATCGTTCGATTAAGCTTTTGAATTGCTGCAACGTAACGACAGTTACCGACGGGAAAGAGGGAGGCTCGGCAGCGCGAAGATGTCTGTCGTTCGAGACGAGATAATCCACATTCATGCAGATAGCCAAGTCCAAAGAACTCGCCTAACTTTTCGGCGTATTCGTTAAGTATCTCTGTACTCACGTACCAGGTAAAACGCTCGTTAACGAAGGCATCGTAGAGCCACTTATGTTCGCTGTTAGCAGGCACGGCAACTAACAGGCAATTCGTATCGATAACAACGTTCATTTAGTACGTTGTTGCTGATTCAATAAAGCGTCGTAATCGGCTTGTGTGTAGCCCCGCTCTTCGGCAACCTTCGTAGCGGCTTCTCTCGCCTTCTGCGCGTAATGCCGAGTTAGTAATCGCTTCAGCTCTAATGTTTCTTCCTGACTCATAGGCCGGTCAAACATCCGAAGCAAGCCTATCTGAATATCATTCAACCGGTTCATCTGTGTGCTGATTTATTGGCTCAACAAATAAACTGCTTTTTCCCGTTCAGCATCACACGCCCTGCATCAGCACGTTGGCTTTGCGGATGTGTTGGTTGATGCGGTCGGTTTCAACTAAGCCGTCACGCAGCCGAACGATGCGGTGGGCGTATTCGGCGATGTCTTCTTCGTGCGTCACCATAATCACGGTATTGCCCTTGCTGTGAATCTGGTCGAAGAGGTCCATGATTTCGTAAGAGGTCTTCGAGTCGAGGTTACCCGTCGGTTCGTCGGCAAGGAGGATACTGGGGTCGTTGACGAGTGCCCGCGCTACGGCCACGCGCTGTCGCTGACCGCCCGATAGCTCGTTGGGGCGGTGTCCGGCGCGGTTTTCCAAACCCACGTTTTTCAGGGCCAGCATGGCTTTCTCGGTGCGGTCGGCTTTGCTAAAACCGGCGTAGATGAGCGGCAGAGCCACATTTTCGAGCGAGGTCTGGCGGGGCAACAGGTTGAACGTCTGGAATACGAAACCGATTTCCTTGTTTCGCACTTCGGCCAGTTCGTTCTCGCCCATACCGCTAACGTCCTGCCCATTCAGAATGTATTGCCCCGAGGTGGGCGAGTCGAGACACCCCACAATGTTCATCAGCGTGGACTTGCCCGACCCCGACGGACCCATAAACGCGACGTATTCGCCCTTGCGAACCGAAATTGTGATCGATTTGAGGGCGTCGATTACTTCGCTGCCCATTACGTACCGTTTGGCGATGTCGTGCGTTTCAATGATGTTCATGATTCTCAAAACTACATTATTCCGAAAATTTCTTTCTACTCTTTTCGACAGCCGCTAATTTTTCCTGATAAGTTGTCTGAAACGCCTGATAATCGGCGGGCTGACTAACGCCCTGTAACTTCGCTAAACCCTCGCGGGCATAGTCGAACAGGCTTTGGTCGAGACAGAGCGACACGTAGGTTTTCAGCAGGTCGGGGCTGTCTTCGTTGAACGGTAATGCCCGAAGCACAAGGTCGTAAGCCGGTTTGATACGCCCCCGCTGCCGCTCGAACTGCGCGGCTGTTGCCACAATACTGGCATTCAACGGAGCTAATCGCAGTGCGCTGGCAAAAGCCTGCCATGCTTTGGCGGGCTGTTTGTTTTGAGCATAGATACGCCCCAGCAGAAACAATCGCTCGGCCTGGTGTTGGGGTAGAAAATACGCTTTGCTCATCGAGTCGGCAGCGGCCAGTTTATTTCGATACACGGCAATTCGTAATGCACTCAGGTTTTCGAGCGAACGGGCGTAGGGCGTTAGCTGTTCGGGCTTACCCATCTGACTCAGAATCATTTGCGCGTAAAACGGTTGTCGCGTGGCAAGGTACTCATCAATCAGGCGCGTTCCCGACACGGTTCGCAGGCTGGCGTCGCGGATGGTTTCCCAGTGGCGGCCCCGGTTGGGGTCGTCGGGGCGATAGGTGACGTAAAACGCTTTTTCCAGATCGGTTTGGGGTGGGCGTTCGTCATACAGCACCTGTTTCAGAGCCGCTACACTGACATCGCCTTTGGCCGCCGTTTCCCAGAGCGACTGCGCCAGCACGGGGTCTCCGGCTTTGGTCAGGGCAATGGCGGGGTAATAGGCCGACGTGGTATCCGTGTTCTCGCCAAACTGTTCGGCGGCTTTGCGGTAGAGGCCCTGTTCAAGCAACAGTAACCCCGTTGTAGTGCGAATGGCCGGTCCATTTTGCGGGTTGCCCTCGGCTAACTGACTCAGCAGGCCAAATGCCGTTGGCTGATCGTAAGCGCGATAGGCGGTCAGGGCGCGGGCCAGCAACAGATCATCGGCGAAATCCTGATTGATGGGGTTTTCTGCCCAACGCTGAAGCGTACTGAGCAGCACGGTATCAGGTCGTTGATTCACTACGGCGTAATTGTACAAACTCGCAAACCGCCCCACGCTTAACCCCTCATTAGCCTGTTTGCCCGATAGCCAGACTGGCTGTGCAGGTTGCGTCGTGTCAGAAGCAGTGATCAGCCTCAGTGCCAGCGCATTGGCCTGATACGACTCATAATCCGAACGATTCGTTTCCTGCACCAGGGTCGAATCTGCCGTCAGCACGACGGGGTTACGGGCATATAGAGCCAGCAAATTGGCTTCGGCCACCTCGGCGCGGGTTGCCTGGTTTGTAGCGGCTTTCAGGTAGTAATACGCGGAGTCGGCCACGCTCGTGCGGGCATATAGAAAACCCAGATTATTCTGCAACTCGCCACTATCCGGAAACTTGCGAAGGCCACGCTGGAGGGCTTTTATGGCCTCGAAGAAAAGGCTTGTTTGCAGGTAGGTTTGAGCGATACCAGCGTAATCGTGTGGTTGCGGCTGCTTCAGCGTAGCACGTTCGTAGTAAAAAGCCGCCGTAGCCTGATCGTTGCGGGTCATTGCCAGCGACGCCAGCGCGTAGTTCGATTTGTGGTTCTGGAACTCCTGTTCGAGCGCTTTTTCATAAAACGCCCCCGCCGACTCAAGTTCGCTATTGGCAATGTACAAATCGCCCAGACCGTTGTAGTAAGCCGCTAAACTTTGCCGCAGAACGATGTTATTACCCATCGACACCAGGACTACCACGCCGAAAACACCCATCAGCCGGAATAGGCTCAGCTCCAGCCGTTTCGGGTTATAAACAATCTTATGAACGGCCCGGCCCTGTTTAAAAATGGGCCAGAAGTTGATAAGCACGTAGCTTATAAACGCCAGTCCCATGGCGAGGTGGGCATACACAATCATGTCTTCAAAAACCTCAATCAATGGATCGTTGGCGGTGGCAAATGCGTAGGCTATGGTCAGCGTAGCAAGCAGGGCCAAACCTGCATATAAGAACGCGCCCCCATCGCGAAACGATACCACGTTCTGCTGATCGATTAGCCGCCGAAACCCCCAGACGCCAATAATGACCGACACGATATAGACCCCAAACGGGCTGATCGCCAGCACGTCCCAGTCTACAATTTTCGTATTTTTCAGCCAGATCAGAATCAGATTGACCAGATACAGACCACTGATAAACAGAAAGTTACCTATACCCAGCGGCTGCCCACCTGCCCGACCGACCGACGTAATCCAGACTAAGCCGGCAATGATTTCGGCGGCAATAAAAAAAATGAATCCCGCGCTTAGCACCACCAGCACGGGCATACCGTAGCTAATAATCGTCAGGGCCGGGTGCGGCACGGGTGTAAAGGCCGTCAGCACTGCAGCCACCATACCCGTTAACGTGCCAAACACAGCCAGCCGAACCCCTATCGGGTAATCGGAGCGAAAGGCATGGAAGTAGTAACTGACCGAGCCATATAGAAACGTCAGCAGCAGGAATAGGTAGTTTTGTCCCAGCCCCGGCAGTTCGAGCATTTCCCAGCGGAAAAACGCCAATCCGATAATTAAAACGCCCATCGCAACTAAATACCGCAGCCGGTCGAAGCGCGTGATGGCACTGACTATCAGCACAAACGCCACACCAATGCCCACCAGCAGTGCCGTTGCCAAACCCGGTGGCGTTTGCATGGCAGACGCCACGAACTGCTCAGAAACGACATACACGTTGCCGGTAACAGGATAATCGAGCAGGCCGTCTGTGAACCTGTAAATGGTAGTCTGTAATGGGTTGAGTTCGCTCAGCACGTTCCAGCGTACTACGTTAGCAAGACCACGCGCCCACGCAACCGCCAACAACACAAGACTTATACCGAACAAAATCAGACAGGTAAGATAAGCAAGCCGGTAGGAGCGGCTCCAGGCATTCCAGAAAAACAATGATGACATGCTTGGAAAACGCAATTACGATTCGGTTAGTGCCTAAGCACCGGTTTTGACAAACGTCGTTAGCCTGTCCGAATCGACAGAATACTAATGGGAACATCGAAAAAAAAATTTGCAAAAGCGTCTGTATCGCCAAATAAACACTTGAACAAATCGACTTATAATCGTATTTTCGCTGTAAATTTTAGTATTCTCCCCTAACATGACTGTACCCCCGCCATCCGGCCTGGCAAAGCCGAATCAGATGGACTGTGCCCTCTTTTTTCCTACCTGTTACCCAACATTACAAGCTGAATACGCTAACCAACAGTTCGACAATGCTGTCAGGCAATACCTGCGTTGTTGGGTTATTGAACACCCTGCTCTGGGTGCTGAATATGGTTCAGCCAGCGAAAACGCGTTGACGGCCTTTATTGAGCAGGATGCGCTGCGTCATTTTTTTGGACAGTATCCCGACGCCCTCGAACGGCTCCTTGAGCAGGACGACCTCTCCCGACACCTGCTGCGGCCCAGCCATGAGGTTTACTTTCAGCCCGATGCCTACGAACCGCTGCTGGCAACGTTCGAAAAACGGATTTATAACCTGTCGGCGCACCACAAACACCATGCCATCTCGTTTCGCTATAGCCCCGTCAGTCGGCAAAATGCCTGTGGCGACTCGATTGCGCTGGCCGATATGCCCGCCGGTCAGGCCAGAGAAGACATTGGCGTGTATTTTGGCACCCGCCGATCCGACGAAACAGCCCTGAACCTGTTGGGGCGTCAACTTCGGCGCGAAGCCCTCTTTTCGCCAGTGCTGCCAATTCATGTAGTCACGGAAGGGTACATGGTCGATTCACTGCGGACTGTTCGGAAAATCACCGAGCAACTAACCAACGAAGCGGGTCAGCCGCTGCATTGCTTTGTCATTCAACGACGGCACGCTGCCGACGACCGCCACCTCGGCGCGGCCCTGCTGCTAATGAACCTTCGGCAACCCAACCAGCCTCGGCGGATTATTTTTTGCGATACGCTGAACCCGCATGGCACGCCCCCCTGGTGGAATAAATTTAAACAGTATGTCGATGAGGTATTTCCGCAACCGACCGGCCACGCGCCTGTTTCGGAGCGACTCGAAGACGGGGGCGTAAATCTTCAGCGGCTCCACGATGGCGTACCGATCCGGCATCAGGATATCGACTGTGCGTTTTACTCGGCGTCGATGGCCCGCGCTTTGATTCAGCTTGCCAAACTTTCGCCCGACCTGCTAATCAACGGCTCTATCCATGCACTGGTTAGTGCCATGACCGAACGAATGCCGGAGTATTTCGCGGAGCCCAATAAACCTAAAAATCCTGAGTGGGTGCGGGAAGTCAATATTCTGCGCCGATGGGAGACAGGGCAGGCTGTTTTAGCAGACCTCCGGTCGGCCCGTATGCTGGAGTTGACCGCCACACCGGCAACTTTGTCTGACCTAAGCAGTTTACATTGGAATGGGACCGACTCAGCCGACCCGTGCAGCGATTTATCGGTAGCGGCCTGAGTGGCTGTTTTTTGCTTTTTGCAGATGGAATTGATTGACAACGAAATTAAGCAGTTAGTGCAGCGTGTACGTGTGGAGCCACCCGGCAGCATCGTTTTTTACGGAAGTTCAACCATCCGGCTCTGGGAAACGCTCGAACAGGATTTTTCACAGTTGCACCTGCTAAACCTCGGCTTTGGGGGTTCGACACTGGCAGCCTGTGCCTGGCATTTTGAACGGCTTGTTGTGCCTGCTCAACCGCGCGCCGTTATTCTGTACGCTGGCGACAACGACCTCGGCGAAAACCGACAGCCCGAAGAAGTATACCTGTTTTTTTGTGCACTGGCCGAGAAAATGCAGCGGTATCTGCCCGGTGTGCCGGTGTGGTTCATTAGTATCAAACCCAGCCCGGCCCGCTGGTCTATAATCGAACATATACAAAAAGCCAACACACTCATAGCCAGTGAAATTGCCCGATTACCAAACGCGGAGTTTCTTGATTTGTCGGCGATGATGCTGACCGGGCAGGGCCAGCCACGAACAGAGTTGTATCAACCCGACGGTCTCCACCTGAACGCCAATGGATATGCTCTCTGGCGCGATCAACTAATGCAACGCTGCGATGCGCTGAGAACCATTCAGGTAGAAATGGCATAACAGGTGTGAACACGTTGCCCGTTATGCGTACATTTGATTTTTACAAATCAACTGTCTTTTATGGGGCCTGTATCACTAACCGAATTCTACCAGGAAACTGCCTTGCTGATTCCCGAAGGCATCAATAAAGAGATTGGTCATTTCAACGTGTTTGAGATTAGCGAGGTGCGGGCGAATCTGAAACGTCGGCCCGGCGGTATGCCCTATAACCGGCGGGCATATTATAAAATCAGCCTGATCAATGGCCGCAATCGGGCCGAATATGCCGATAAAGTTATCGACATCGAGAAGAACGCGCTGCTATTCGCCACGCCCCACGTGCCCTATCACTATCTGCCGCAGGACGATGACCAATCGGGCTACTTCTGCATTTTCACCGCCGATTTTCTGGCTCAGGCTAAAACGGGCGTTGTAGTCGATGAACTGCCGCTTTTCCGACCGGGGGGTTATCCTATCTTTCAGCTTGACGATCAACAGGTTAATGAACTGGCGTATATCTATCGGAAAATGCAGCAGGAACTCAATTCGAGTTATGCCTACAAATATGATTTGTTGCGAACGTATGTACTGGAGCTGATTCACTACGGTCAGAAACTACAACCTGCCACGGCTTTATACCCCTCGCATACGGCCTCGGCGCGGGTGTCTTCCCTGTTTATCGAACTGCTCGAACGGCAATTCCCGATTGAGTCGCCCCAGCAGACGCTGAAACTACGCACGGCCAACCACTACGCCGACCGCCTGGCCGTCCATGTCAATCATCTGAACAAAGTTTTGAAAGAAAGCACTGGCAAAACCACCACCGAACTCATCAGCAGCCGGGTGGTACAGGAAGCCAAAGTATTGCTTAAACAAACCGACTGGAGCATTTCGGATGTGGCCTATAGTTTAGGGTTTGATGAAGTAGCGCATTTTTCCAACTTCTTCAAGAAGCAGACGACGCTGGCTCCGGTTGCGTTCCGGGCGGGATAGCTCCATTTGAATTTTGCAACAAACAGATTGATGTTTGCAACCGCCCGACCCGACTGCCCCGCTACTTTTGTGCTGTACATTTAATCATCAAAACCAATGAACAACAGCAAGATCGCCCTCGTAACGGGCGGAAGTCGGGGGCTGGGCCGCGATATGGCCCTTAGTTTGGCCCGCAAAGGCATGGACGTGATTGTGACCTACCGCAGTCAGCAACAGGAAGCCGAAGAGGTTGTTAATGCTATTCAGGAAATTGGACAAAAGGCCGTTGCCCTGCCCTTAGATATGAACAACCTCGCCAGCTACGACACCTTCGTAGAGGCCGTTTCTGAGCAACTAAGCAGCCAGTGGAACGTGACAGGCTTCGATTTTCTCGTTAACAACGCCGGTATGGGCGGCACAGTGCCTTTTGTGGATGTCACAGAAGCGTTTTTCGATGAATTCCTGAACGTGCATTACAAGGGTATTTTTTTTCTGACGCAAAAGTTATTACCATATATGAACGAAGGCGGTGGCATCGTCAATATCAGCACCGGCACCACGCGATTCGTGAATCCGGGCTACTCGGTTTATGCGTCGATGAAAGGGGCAATGGAAGTGCTGACCCGCTACTGGGCTAAAGAACTCGGCGCCAAAGGCATTCGCTGCAACATTGTAGCACCCGGCCCCGTCGAAACCGACTTCAATAATGCAGCCATCCGCAGCAATCCGCAACTGAAAGAACGGCTGGCATCGCTGTCGCCCCTGAATCGCGTTGGCAATGCCGACGACATCGGCGGGGTGGTCGCCTTCCTATGCACCGACGAAGCCCGCTGGATCAACGCCCAGCGAATTGAAGTGTCGGGCGGGATTAATGCCTGACCCCAACCTCATTGGGAGATTATGAAACCCGGATGATTTAGTCCCTCCCCTGAAAAGCAGGGGAGGGGTTGGGGTGGGGTGAATCACCCCCGCCCGGTCAGCCTTGTCAGCTTCAGCAGCCGCTCGGCTACTTCGACGGTCAGTTGGTCGGGCTGAAGCCGCCATTGCCAGCTACGACCACCGGCACCGGGCGTATTCATGCGGTGCGTTTCGTCTAAGTCCAGCACGTCCTGAATGGGCAGAATTGCCAGCCGCGCCACCGACCGCATCGTGAGCCGAATCATCTGATCGACTACGTTTTCTTCCGTGACCGTAAAGCCAAGGTAGTCGTTCAGCCGCTCGCGGAGATCGGCGTCGGCTTCGCGGAACCAGCCGAGGGTCGTGTTATTGTCGTGCGTACCCGAGTACACTACCATGTTTTCGGTATGATTGTGCGGGGCGTAGCTCGACGTTGGCTGGTCATCGCCAAAACCGAACTGCACCACGCGCATACCCGGAATAGCATAATGGCGGAGTTGCGGCTGAATATCGGCGGCTTTGGCACCCAGGTCTTCGGCAATGATCGGCAACTGAACAAACTGCCGATACATCGCCCGCATAAACGACTCGAAAGGAGCCTTTACCCACTCGCCTATTTTGGCCGTTGGCTCACTCGCTGGAATCTCCCAGTATTCGTAAAAGCCCAGAAAATGGTCGAGCCGGGTTAGGCCGTAGAGTGATTGCTGGTGCCGAATCCGGCGCAGCCACCACGAAAAGCCCGTGCGCTCGTGTTCGGCCCAATCGTAAATCGGGTTGCCCCAGCGTTGGCCGTATTCGCTGAAATAGTCGGGCGGGGCACCTGCCACGTAGAGCGGCTGAAAATTTTCGTCCAGCTTAAATAGTGTCGGATTCGACCACACGTCGGCACTGTTCAGTTGAACGTAAATCGGGATATCGCCGATGAGATGAATGCGTTTGTTATAGCAATACGCAATCAGTTCGTTCCACTGCCGCAGGAAGAAATACTGCTGCACTTTAATCACCTCCAGATCGTGCCGTAATAGTTCGGTCTGCTGAGCCAGCACAGCCGGGTCGCGTCGCATCAGTTCATCGGGCCAGCGGAGCCAGAACGGTTCGCCCGTCGAATCCTGCAAGGCTGTAAACAGGGCGTATTCGTCTAACCAGTGCGACTGCCACGCACAAAACCGCTCGTAATCATTGCGTTGGGCGGCTGAGGCATCGCGCAGAAAGGTTTCGGCAGCCTGTTTCAGCAAAGGCCGTTTTTTTATCCAGGCTGCGTGCAGTGTTGAGGGTGCCAGCGTCAGCGGGCCAGCCAGCACAGCCGGTTCTGACTCGCCGGTATTCGATGGCAGCTCCGTTATAGTTACATCCTGCACGGGCTGTTCGTTAAAAACGGCCAGATCGTCGGCGGTCAGCAGCCCCTCTTCAGCGAGTTTCTCCAAACTGATTAGCAGCACATTTCCCGCAAACGCCGACGGACTACTGTAGGGTGAAAACCCCGAACCGGGGTCGAGCGGTGTAAGCGGCAGAATCTGCCAGAACGTTTGCCCGGCGGCTTCGAGGAAATCGGCAAACTGGTAGGCTTCAGGGCCGAGGTCGCCCACGCCATGCGCTGAGGGTAATGAGGTTATATGGAGCAGCAAGCCGCTCGAACGAGTTTGAAGCATTTTCGGAGACGTTGAGTTGTCAATGCTTCTAACTGCAAAGCCAAAGCGGGTGTTTGGATTGAAGCTTGTTAATCACGTCAGCTACCCCCGGCTAAAGCGCGGGGGCTTGTGCCTGAGTGGTTAGACTACGCGTCCCGGACTCGACACCATAGGCTATCTGACCAAGCCCACTGTTTTTAATGTTTTGCGACGCATTGTAATCCGCATTAGCCGAATGACCACACGACCGACATACAAACTCCGATTGCGACTTTCGGTTTGCCTTCTCGCAGTGTCCGCACTGGCTACACATGCGGGACGTGTTGCGCGGGTCAATCAGCAGTACGGCCACACCCGACAAGGTAGCCTTATAGCCAATGAAGCGACGAAGCTGGTAGAAAGCCCAATTGGCATGTTTAGCCCGTTGCCATTGGCGCAACCGTTTCTCATCCTTTCTAACGTTTTTGGAAATCCCTGTCAGGTCTTCCAGAACGATAGCCCGGTTAGATGCCTTAGCCTTCGATACAAGGGACTTGGAAATGCAATGATTCGTGTCGGACTGAAACCGACGTTGTTTCCTGGAGAGTTTTTAAGTCTACATTTAGCCGACTTAGTACCGACGCTTTGCAGGGTAGCGCGTCGTTTGGCGTACCATTGGCGGGTAGCTTCTACATTGGCCCCGCTAAAGGTTTGCCCGTCCGAATCCGTAGCCAGCGTTACGATGCCCAAATCAACGCCGAGTGCATCAACGATTTCGCCCCCTTCTTCATCGGGTACGTCACAGGTTGCCAACAGATACCACTTTCCCTTTATGAAAGCAAGGTCAGATTCGCCCTGTTGATAGTGCAAGAGTTTTTCGTGGTGCTGACCAACGGTGTAGGTAATGGTTTTGCGCCCTTCGACCGTCCAGATCGACACCGTTTTGCGGTCGGTACGGTAAGACAGAATCCGACTATCGAACGCAATGGCTCCCGTTGGGCGGTAAGTACGCTGAATCTTTTTGTCCAACTTGTAGGAGTCAGCTACCTTGCGGATACAGTGCAAAGCAAACTGAGCCGACAAACCAAACTTGCTCCTTATCCACTTATAGTATCGGGGTTGGAGTTTAGCCGACGCAAAGACTTTATTTTCAAACGCATAACGGCTCAGTTCGTTACAGGCTTCATTGCCCCGTTCCAGCGTCAGCCGCAAAGCAGTGGCTTGTTCAGGGGTGGGTAAAAGCCGTATCTGTGCCGTTAGTTTCATCACCCAAATATACAAAACTTCTCACACTTGTGAAAGATAATTCAGGTTTTTTTTGCGTCAACATACTTTGCCCTGCCGGGCGGTTCAATTCCTCCCCGGCCTAAAGGCAACGGGGATTCCTTGAACCTCTTTCTTGAAGAAGGCGTATCTAAAAACTCTTGCAAACGAACGACTTGTATGCCTTTATAAGGATTCAGAGCTAATAAATCAACTTTATTTCCGGTGATTAAATAGTCAGCTTGCGCATCAATCGCTAATGCCAGCAAGTAATTGTCATCAGGGTCTGGACTGTCTGAAATAATTGACGTGGTTTTGATAATTGTCAAACGTGCTTTGATAACGTCCAGAAATAAATCAACTTCTTCGATTGAAACGTATTTACGAAATTTCTCACGGTGGGCTACTTCTGTCAGCTCATTTAAGAGAGTATCGTCGCCAAACAATTCAATAGCTGGGTTAGCCAATACCACTCCCAGTTTTTCACGATGTTTTTTGCCAATCAATGCGCTGATAAAATCTGTTGTATCGATGACTATTTTCATTTCTACGAATGGCTTTCTCCTTCCTTCTTTGTTGTTTTGGTGGTCTGATTTGGGTAAAGACCCACAATTGGGGTGATAATTGTCAAGAAGCTATACTACTTACAAGCCCATATGTCGCGCCCGTTTCTCAGCCCGATACGCTTTGATTTCATCTAAAATATCCTGTTCGCTCATATCCGGTTCTGTTTGGGGGAGTTGTTTGTCTAATTTATCCCACAAATCGCCCCAGGCAGGCTGTTCCGTTCGTAAGGAAATGATTCCCAGGTCTACCAAATCATCAATTAGTTTTCGGGCTTTAGGTGAATTTAGTTCAATGAGCAGCGTTTCCATAAATTCATATAAATAACGGTTCGTTTGCTAAACTTAATCGTTCTGTTGTTCAGTTCCTACAAAACTCAGGACGTTCTTTATGATTCCTTTACTACCTCACGCTTGCTTATCAGATTAATCCAATTGGCTGCAAACGGATAAACTGATTAACAGCAACATTACAAACCCACACCTTTACTTTGCGCGGTTTTTCTGCTACTTTTGCAGTCCCAAACAACGGGCAACTTTTCAATCAGCTTTTTTCATATACAAATGATTACGGAAACGGCAGTCAATACGGGTAAGATTACGCAGATAATCGGGCCGGTCGTGGACGTGAGTTTCGAGGGCGAAGGCTCGCGGATTCCCGCCATCTTGGACGCCCTCAAAGTAACCAAAGCCAACGGGCAGGCGGTCATTCTCGAAGTGCAGCAGCACCTCGGCGAAGATCGGGTTCGGGCTATCGCTATGGACTCGACCGACGGGCTATATCGCGGTCTCGCCGTACAAGACCTGGGCCACCAAATCACCATGCCAACCGGCGAAGGCATTCGCGGGCGGCTCTTTAACGTGGTAGGCGAAGCCATCGATGGCATTCCTCAGCCTAAAACTACCGGCACGGGCCTTCCCATTCACCGCTCGGCACCTCGCTTTGAAGACCTGGCTACTTCAACCGAAGTACTTTTTACCGGCATTAAAGTTATTGACCTGCTCGAACCGTATGCAAAAGGTGGTAAAATCGGTCTCTTCGGCGGTGCGGGCGTAGGTAAAACCGTACTGATTCAGGAACTGATCAACAATATCGCAAAGGCTTATGCCGGTCTGTCGGTATTTGCTGGTGTGGGCGAACGTACCCGCGAAGGAAACGACCTGCTCCGCGAAATGATCGAAGCCGGTATCATCAAATACGGCGACGATTTTAAGCATTCGATGGAAGAAGGTGGCTGGGACCTGACCAAAGTCGACATGAACGAGATGGTTAAAAGTCAGGCAACGTTCGTGTTTGGTCAGATGAACGAACCGCCGGGAGCACGCGCCCGCGTAGCCCTGTCGGGTCTGACCATTGCCGAACACTTTCGCGATGGCGACGGCGAAGGTGCCGGACGCGACATTCTGTTCTTCGTTGACAATATTTTCCGCTTTACGCAGGCGGGTTCTGAGGTATCGGCACTGTTGGGCCGGATGCCATCGGCGGTAGGATATCAGCCTACGCTGGCAACCGAAATGGGCGTGATGCAGGAGCGCATTACCTCAACCAAGCGCGGTTCGATTACATCGGTACAGGCCGTTTACGTACCTGCCGATGACTTGACCGACCCCGCTCCGGCAACCACTTTTGCCCACTTGGATGCAACCACCGTATTGAGCCGGAAAATTGCCGAATTGGGTATCTACCCTGCCGTTGACCCATTAGATTCGACCTCGCGGATTCTGAGTGCCGAAGTTCTGGGTGACGAACACTATAACACGGCACAGCGCGTGAAGCAGATTCTGCAACGCTATAAAGAATTGCAGGATATCATTGCTATTCTGGGTCTGGAAGAACTCTCGGAGGAAGATAAACTCGTGGTAAGCCGCGCTCGTCGCGTACAACGCTTCCTGTCGCAGCCGTTCTTTGTGGCCGAGCAGTTCACGGGTCTGAAAGGTGTACTGGTTCCGATTGAAGACACCATCAAGGGTTTCAACGAAATTATCGACGGTAAATACGATCACCTGCCCGAAGCTGCTTTTAACCTCGTTGGCACCATTGAAGACGCCGTAGCGAAGGGCGAGCGTATGCTGAAAGAAGCAGGTCAGTAGTTGCTATTTTTGTTATCCCGGCTGGAATGACAAAAGCCGCTCAATTCCGTCTTATGAATCGTACTAAAAACAAACTGTTTTTATGAAGACAATTCGAGTTGAGTGGAACGCGTTGCTGTTAGCTTCGGCCCTGCTGACAAGCGTGGCTGTTCAGGCACAAACCGAAACCCCGGCGAGTACGCCAACTGTGCCCAGAGTAATCGGCACGATCAACGATACGCCAGCGACAACCGTCGGTTCGCAAACCGGAGCAACGGCATCAGCCGACAGTCTGCCCGACGCACAGTTGGACCGGGCGGTTGCAGCACTCGAAAAGGGTGATAAAGCCGCATCGGCACAGGCGTTGCAATCGGGAATAGCGGCTGTTGAGGCCGAAGCGAAGGCTAAACCAAGCTCGTTCAAAGATAAAATTCTGGGGCAGGTTGGTAAGTTGAAAACGCTGCTGCCGCTTATTACGGGCGGTGGTCTTGGGTCTGGCGTGCTGGGCAATGCCGTTGGTCTGACCAAACTCGCATCGGGAGCCGGACGATTGGAAAACCTGATGTCGGCGGGTTCGCTGATTGGCAAAGCCAGTCAGTTGACAAGTGGCCTCAACGGGCTGAGTAGTGCTATGTCGGTGCTGGGTGGCGGAGCTTCAGCGGGTCAATCGCTGGTGTCGACGGCACTGGCGGGCGTAGGTAAGCTCAATCAGGGCGGTATGGTTGCCAAAGCTGCCGAACCCGCCGTGAAAAACCAGATTGGCAGCGTATTGAATTTTGTTAAAGGAGCTTTATAAAATGACGTTAGACATTATCACTCCAGACCGAAAGGTTTTCTCAGGCGAAGTCAGCGCGGTTACGTTTCCGGGTAGTCAGGGTCAGTTTCAGGTGCTGAACGATCACGCAGCATTAGTAAGTACGCTTGCCAAAGGTCCGATTGTGGTGCAGAGTGCCGCCGGTCAGCAAACGTTTACCGTAGATGGTGGCGTGGTAGAAGTACTGCAAAACAAAGTGCTGGTACTGGCCGAAGCCGTTGTTGCTTAAGCACAGGTTATATAGTTTGAAGCCCGGCCAACGCGCGTTGGCCGGGCTTTTTTGTGTGGGTTGCCTACCATCATTGGTCTACAACCGTCCGACTAAAACCTGAAACGGTTTCAGAGTCAGAGAAAAATGGCCCTCCGTATCGGGAGTAAGTTTAACGCTCTGCCCCGAATGTACGTCCGTCAAAACACCCGCTTTAATCGCCTGTCCATCTATCGAAATCGTGGTCGTTTCAGACTTGTCGCCAAACGAAACCAGCACCAGCGACGCTTGTCCATTTAGCTTTCGGATGCCACTAAACACCTGTGGATTCGTGCTTTGGACTTCGTTCAGCAACACCGCCCCCCGCGTGAGTTCGGGCCACCGTTGACGCGTTGTGAACAGACGCCTGTAGTGTGCATAGGTTTGCGGATCATCATCGGGGTTGAACGGGTGGTCGGGGTCGCCGGCGAAGGCTTCGGGAATACCGAAGAAGGCATGAACGGCCTCGAATGCCATAAATCGGGGGGTGTAGCCGTCGAATTTGTCAAACCAACTGGTGTCGTGATTACGGGCATAGAACACGCGGTTTGCTCCCTTAGGCATGGCTCCGAAAACGGAAGCAAGGTGTTTTTTGTAATCGTCGGCGGTATACGTTCCGGACTGCATCCGGCGCAGTAGCAATGGAACAGCCTCAGTTTGATTATCGTGAACGAAATTACAGACATTATAAAATACTGGCCCAAACACCTCGCTCAACAGCACGGCATCGGGTTTGTTTTTGCGCAGGGCAGTCAGCATAGCCCGCATTAGTTCGGGAGCCGCCGAACCATCGCGGTAGGCCGGATAGGGCACGTTCGGATTCCAGCCCGCACCTTTATAGGTAGCCGCATCGACCCGGTAGCCGTCGTTGTCGTATTCCCGCTGATCGTGCAGCACCAGATCGACCATATACTGCTGATACCCCGCATTGGCCCAATCGGGCGTAATACTGCCCCAGGTCGGGTGATTCGCCAATTTGCCTGTCTCGTTGCGCACGAACAGATCGGGCCGTTGCTGCGGCACCAGCGACGTTTGGTGGAAGCCATGAATTACCATATCGAAAATGACCTTTAGGCCCAACCCGTGCGCCGTTTTGATGAGTGTTTTCAGGTCGGCCTTCGTACCAAATTTCGGGTCGAGTTCATAGAGATCGATGGGGCTGTAGCCACCAGTCCAGTGCGGCATCAGATAAATCATGGTGAATCCGATGCTCTTGTAGAAGGGCAGTTTGGCCGTAATATCTTTCAGGCCACCTTTAAAGTATTTGGGATAAACTTCCAGAATCACCTGATTACGCACCCAAGCAGGCGTTGTTGCATCGAGCGGCATCGTAGCTGTCACCTCCTTCTGATACGCCAGCAGGGCTTCGGCCCGGCTCGGAGTTAAAACCAGATGCTGCACGTCTGACTCAACGGCCTGACCGGGCGCGAGGTAGTACGCCCGTTTGTCGTCGTGCCGGAGGGTAATGGTTTGGCCGTTGCCGTCGATAGCCGTGTAATAAGCCACTTCCCCGCCCGTACTCATGAAACTTGCCAGCGTTGTTTTTCTGGTCTTATTTTCGAGCAGCAGTAAGCCAAATCCAGCATCGGGTGCGCTGTGAAACCGAATCGTTTTTGCCTTCAGCGAATCATAGGGCGTTTCGGGCCGCACGAACGTATTCGTAAAAAAAGGCCCCGGCACGGTCAGAACACAGTCGGTCGGTTTGCCAACGACCGCACCCGGCACCTGAAACCGGAAGCCGTCGACATGTTCACGGTCTCCGGGCCTGGTACGTAGTAAGCGGGCAGATCGTTCGAGCCGTTTTTCGAGAGGAAACAGCGTATAAATAGTCGTTAACTCATACTGATACACAGTTTGCCCATCCGTTTTTTTGTCCGGCAAAATACCGACTGTAACGGCGAGCGATGCGCCCCGCCGGTTTTTGTCGATGTGGTAGTCGTGTCGCAACACGGTTGCCCCATGCTTAGCAATCATGTACTCGCCATTGATACTAAAATCGAGCGCGGGTTGCTTGGCCGTAACCGTTACCAAATTCTCTTTAACGCCTTGGGCCGTCCATGACTGCCACTCGCCGGTTTGCTTGTTGATTTTCAATTCTGTGCGCTGATTTCCAAACACCCACTGATCGGTGGTATCGGTCAGGTAGACGTCGTTGAAAATTGGCGTTGCAGCCGGGACGAAAGCGAGCAGCGCGGATACGGTTATACAGAGGTAAGCAGGTAGGCGAGACATACAGACGGAGCGTTTCTTTCAAAGGCAGAAAGGAAAAAAATCGCTGATTTTCACCGCCCGAGCATTAACTCGCACCAATTAGCCTGCTTATCTTTGCCGAATGACCACTAAACCATTTATCGTCGGCATCACCGGCGGGAGTGCTTCGGGCAAAACATCGTTTCTAAAAGGGGTTCTGAGTGCGTTCACGGACGAGCAAATCTGCCTCATATCGCAGGACAACTACTATAGAAAACGCAATGAGATTCCGGTCGATGATCAGGGTATTCACAACTTCGACCTGCCCGAAACCATCGACCATCACCTATACGCACAGCATATCGAACAGCTCAGGGATGGTCGTGCTGTGCATCAGATGGAGTATACCTTCAACAACCCGAACGTGGTGCCGCGTTTGCTGACGTTTCAGCCCGCACCTATCATCATTGTGGAAGGTATTTTCGTGTTTCATTTCCGCGAACTGGCCGATCAGATGGATTTAAAAATTTTCATCGACGCCAAGAACAGTATCAAACTCGAACGGCGCGTAAAACGCGATGCTGAAGAACGCGGCTACGACCTCGACGATGTAATGTACCGGTGGAAATATCACGTCAAACCCACTTACAAGCAGTTTATTAAACCCTACCGCGCCGAGGCCGATATTGTGATTCCGAATAACGTGCAGTATCAAAAAGGGTTAGATGTGGTCATCGCATTTCTGAAAACGAAAGTGAGCGAGTGAGGGGAGGTGCTTCAGATCAGACAAACGATTCATTCATTGCCATTGTTATACCCTCAAACCGCCATCCAACCACATGGAAGCACTGCTCGAAGAAGTACAGCGCGTGGGTTACGTAAATAAGCCCGTTGCCGAAGACATAGATTTAGTGGCCGAAATCAAGCGGCTCAAAAAAGAGAAGAATGCCGTTATTCTGGCTCACTACTATGTCGATGGAGCTATTCAGGATTTGGCCGATTACATTGGCGATAGCCTGGGTTTGAGTCAGCAGGCAGCCGCCACACCCGCCGATATGATTGTATTCTGCGGAGTGCATTTTATGGGCGAAACAGCTAAAATTCTCTCGCCCGAAAAGAAAGTCGTGATTCCCGACCTCAACGCGGGCTGCTCACTGGCCGATTCGGCCCCTGCCGATAAGTTTGCGGCTTTTAAGGCACAGTACCCCGATCACATGGTGCTGTCGTATATCAACTGCTCGGCAGAAATCAAGGCACTGTCCGACATCATTGTGACGTCCTCGAACGCGCTGAAAATTGTGCAGAGCCTACCCGCCGATCAGAAAATCATCTTCGCGCCCGACGCCAACTTGGGTCGTTACGTAGCGAAGAAAACGGGCCGCGACATGGTGCTGTGGGACGGTGCCTGCATCGTTCACATCGACATTTCGCTTGAGAAGCTGCAAAAACTCCGCGCCGAACATCCCGACGCCAAATTCATTGCCCACCCCGAATGCCAGGAACATATTCTGATGCATGCCGACTATATCGGCTCCACCACGGCATTGCTGAAATACGTAGTCGATAGCCCGGAACAGACGTTCATCGTGGGCACGGAAGCGGGCATTTTGCACAAGATGCGGCAGTCGGCTCCGCACAAGAAAATCATTCCGGCCCCGGCCAGTCAAAATAACACCTGTGCCTGCTCGGAGTGCCCGTACATGAAGATGAATACGCTCGAAAAGCTCTATAACTGCATGTTGTACGAGCAACCCGAAATCATCGTACCCGAAGACGTGCGCGTAAAGGCCGAAGCGTCGGTGTTGCGGATGCTGGAATTGAGTAAGAACCTATAAGACGTAAGGTATTATGCAGAACATTCTGATACAGCCGCGTAATCAGGAGGAGTTGCAATTAGTAACTCAACTGATGAAACGAATGAAGATAAAAGCCGAGGTTGTTGAGCCAAAGATGGCGAAAGTCAAGCGCAAAGAGGAAATTTTGGACAGTATTGAACGGGGAGCCAGAGAGGTTGCTGCCGCCCTGCGTGGTGAAGTTCAGTTAAAATCAGCTCGGCAATTGCTCGATGAACTTTAACGTTGAGGTAGCTTTAGAAGCCGAATCGGAAGCGTCGGTGCTGTGAGTGTTGAAAATGAGTGAGAGCTTATAATTTTCGTCTCAGAATGAAAGATTATAAAGAGACTTTTGCCTTAGAAAGTATTTGTTTACAGAATGTAAAATGCTTTAAGGGGAAGCATCAAATTGACTTTGTTGATCAGGAAGGTAAACCTGCCTTGTGGACGGTCATTTTAGGTAACAACAATACCGGAAAGACTACTTTATTAAGGTTATTGGCGAAAAAGAATATTCTGTTGATCTCTGATAAACCAAGGGATGATTCAACTTTATGGGAAGATCATGCTGAGATAGAAGAGCTCATGAAAGTTGCGGGTGATAACCACAATATATCATGTTTTGCATTGAATGGCTTTAAAGGAGAGGTGGGTAGCATAGAATCTTTCGTGCCAATTGGACTTATTACATTCTATATGTCCAGCTCTAATTTTATTGATAAATACACAAGCCCAAGAAGCGATGAAGATAACAATGTTAATTCCAATCAAATAACTAAAAGATATATAGATGCTTACGGAGTTAGTCGATTAACTTCTGAAACTACATTGTCAGATTATTCTAAATATGACGACACGACTAAAACACTTTTTTTCAATAATCAAGAGTTGACGAATGTTGAAGAGTGGCTCTTGCAATTAGATTATGCAAAAAAAAGTGAAGTGATAGGTGCTGATAAAAGACTTGAGCAATTGGTTAATACGCTAACCAGTAAAATTTTACCCGACATAGAGTCAGTTAAGTTCGAGACTTCGAAGGATTTTAAATCTTTTGCATTATTCAAGACACCATACGGATGGATTCCATTAGAAGGTTTAAGTCATGGGTATCGGACAACTATGACTTGGGTGGTTGACCTCGCTAAGCGTATGTTCGACCGTTACCCGGAACTTGACAATCCGCTTCACGGCCCGGCTATTGTTCTGGTGGATGAAATTGATTTGCATCTTCACCCGGAGTGGCAACGTAAGATTATTAAGTACCTCAGCGATCTGTTTCCTAACACGCAGTTTATCGTTACTGCACATAGTCCGTTGATTGTGCAGTCAGCAGAGAATGTGAACTTGATTATGCTGGAGAAGGATGATGAGACAGGCAGTATTAACGTCCGCCAGCAGTTTGGGTCATTTCAGGGCTGGACGGTTGAAGAGATTCTGCGCGAGTTAATGGATATGGGCGAGAAAACGCGCTCAGACCGCTTCCTGAAACTTTTAGAACAGTTTGAGCAGGGGCTAAATGAAGAGAATTATGAGAAAGCTAAAGCCGCGTATGATGAGTTAGACAGCATTCTACACCCAGCAAGCAGCCAACGTAAGTTGTTGAGTATTCAACTATCTTCTTTAGTACCCGCATGATTAAACTTCAGCCCGCTCCCATCCCGGCTGAATTAACGAAAGAAGTTATTCAAGCCCTTACTGATGAGTACAAGCGAACTGATAAAGCTGTCTGGCAGAAGGAGTACATCGGTAAAGCATTACTCAACTCTTCATACAATAAATGCTGTTTTTCAGAATGCAAACTAAACGAAGAAGGGAAGTATGACGAAATAGAGCATTATCACCCAAAGAGCTTGTACCCCGATGAAGTGGTTTCCTGGAGCAATCTTTTGCCAATAAATAAAGCTTGTAATACAGCTAAGGGGAACCATGACACAAAACTTGAGCCAATCATCAATCCCTATCTTGATGACCCCAAAGATCATTTTTACTTCAAGGGCTATCGTTTCTACGGTAAAACTGACGTAGGGCGACGCACAATCGATGTTGTAAATCTGAATGACTGGGAGACTTGGGTAGTCCCTCGTTTTGAAGTTGGTAAAGGAGTTCACGAAATATTAGAGGCTGTTTTAGAATTAGCCCGTAACTATGACACTGGACGTAGTAACTCTACCAGATCACGTAATAATTTGCTTTCTCGTCTGCGAGGTATTATGATTGAGGGCACGGAGAAGTATGTTTACAGTGCTACGGTTGCTACGTTACTACTCAACGAAGAAATGTACCAGGAAATAAAAATAATCTTGATAAGAAACGGCCTTTGGAATGAGAACTTTTCATCTATTGAGAAGCAAATGCGTTATTGCGCTTTAGACACCAAACCCTGAACATGCCCCACCAATATGATTTTCTGGTAATTGGCTCCGGTATTGCCGGGCTTAGCTATGCCACCAAGCTCGCTTTACATTACGAACAGGCCCAAATACCGGTCCGCATCGCTGTGATTACGAAAGTGCAGGCCGACGAAACCAATACAAAATACGCGCAGGGGGGAATTGCTGCCGTGTGGTCAGAAGATGATTCCTTCGAGAAGCACATCGAAGACACAATGGTAGCGGGCGATTTTCTGAGCGACCGCGACGTGGTTGAAATCGTAGTGCGCGAGGCACCTGGACGTATTCAGGAACTGATCGACTACGGCACTCGCTTCGACCGCGAACACGGCGGCACCGATTACGATCTTGCCAAAGAAGGCGGTCATTCAGATTACCGAATACTGCACTTTAAAGACATTACAGGGGCCGAAATTGAACGGGCACTGCTCGAAAAAGCGCACTCGCTACCCAGTATCGAGGTGTTTACGCATTTCTATGCCGTTGAACTCATCACACGCCACCATCTTGGCGAAACCGTGCATCGGTATGATACTGATAACGTGTGCTACGGTGCCTACGTGCTGAATACCCGAACGGGGCAGGTCGAGAAGTTTTTGGCGAAAACCACACTATTGGCAACGGGCGGCATTGGCAATGTGTATCAGAACACCACTAACCCGAAAATTGCCACCGGCGATGGCATTGCGATGGCTTATCGAGCCAAAGCGATTGCTAAAGACATGGAGTTTATCCAGTTTCATCCAACAGCCCTCTACGAGCCGGATAAGAAACCGAATTTCCTCATTTCGGAGGCCGTGCGCGGCTTTGGCGGCATTCTGAAAAATATGAAGGGCGAAACCTTCATGGAACACTACGATTCGCGCCTGTCGCTGGCCCCGCGCGACATTGTGGCCCGTGCTATCGACTCCGAAATGAAGAAATCGGGTGATCCGCACGTGTATATCGATGTAACGCACGTAGATTTTGACCGCTTCGTGGAACACTTTCCGAACATTACGGCCTATTGCCGCGAACATTACGGGCTGGATTTGCGAAAAGATTACATCCCGGTGGTGCCAGCGCAGCATTATATGTGTGGGGGCGTTCGGGTGAACGAGTGGGGGCAAACCAACATCAACTACCTTTACGCTGTGGGCGAATGCGCTTGTACCGGCCTGCACGGAGCCAACCGGCTCGCCAGCAATTCGCTGCTCGAGGCCGTTGTCTTCGGTCACCGGGCGTACCTGAAATCCGTTGACCTCTTCGACCGGGCTGCCCTGCCCGATAACCTGCCCGACTGGAACGACGCAGGAACCACACACCCTGAAGAGCAGATATTGGTAACCGAAATTCAGCGCGAACTCGAAGGCATTATGTCGAACTACGTCGGCATTGTGCGCTCAAATCGGCGACTGAAACGGGCTATGGACCGACTCGAATTGCTGTATCTGGAGCATGAAGAACTCTACCGGCAGTCGAAAGTATCGGTCAACATCTGCGAACTACGCAATATGATTGAGGTAGCATACTTAGTAATCAAAGCCGCCATGAGCCGACGCGACAACCGGGGGCTGCATTATAATCTGGATAATTTACTCAAAAATATTTAAGCTATGTATGAACTACGTAGTTTTGTTGATAGAAAACTAAATTAAATGGATGCGGTAGATATTAGCCATTTGCGCCCTGTAGGTAAGAATCACTCTATAAAAGAAGTGGTATTGACGCTATTTGTTCAGCAAAGTCTGCAAGAATTAGATAAATTCAATAATTTATGCGATTCAGAACTTGGCTTCCATGAATATGAATGGCTTGTGAAGAAAATCGTAGAGTTTAGAGAGCCAGATATTGACTCTACAGATGTTACAGTGAAAACAGAACAGCCTGGTCGCCGAGTAATACGCTATCAAAAGGGTATTCCTGCCGAGATAATACAAGCAGTCAATGAGGATGATCGCTACTTCATTTCATATCACTCTCTGGCTTACAGTAGATGGAAACCTTTCAAAGAGAGATTTTTTGAAGTAATGCGGTATGTTACGCAAATTGAGCCAAAAGCAGATGTGGTGGCATTAAGTTTGCACTATGTCGATGAGTTTGAGTGGAGGTCTGATCTTCCAGTGCCTTTAGAAGCTGTGTTCTTAACTAATGGCCTACTAAACAACGATTTTTTTAAGAGTCAGAACTCTGATTTCTCATTAGCATTAGAGAAAAAAATAGACGAACTTTCTTTTTTGATCGTGTTAATGTAAAAATCAGTAAAAATCGGGTTGGCAGATCTATTAGGATTAGTCACAATCTAACTGCTCCGCTTGAGAAGGCAGTCCAATTAGAGCGATTAGTGGGCAATGAGTCTACCGCTTACGAACAAATGTTGCAGGTAATTCACGATTATAATAAGTTGACACTTAAAAAAATGCTCACGGAGAAAGTGTTGAATTTAATCAAGTTAACCTGACCATGATATATTCACCAGAAATGGAGCATTCGTTCCGAGTACCGACAATAGACACGTTCAGTCGCTATACAAAGCCTGTTAGCGTTAGTTTTGATGAAGAGGTGACAGCGACTATCTGGAATCTGCGTCAGTTGACATCCAATTGGGACGGTTATGGAGCTGATGTCATTAAATCGCAGGTTATTGATAATACTGTCAGTATCTTCGAAGCATTATCATACAGTCATCGCTACTCCATAGATAAAGAAGATATTATACCTTCGTCACACGGCACAATTTCATTAGAGTGGTCTAATGATCGGGGAGATACTTTTGCGGTTGAAGTTGGTAAAACAACAGTATCTTACTTCTCTCCAGCTTACCCTGAATTATCATCTAATCCGCTGCCTATCACATCTATGTGGCAAAGAATTGATGAAATTAATAGTGCTCTTGACTTGCTCTTTGCATAGGATGGCTGAACAAATTGCCAGGGTTATAGATGACACTGAATCAATCATACGTTTCGTCTATTCACCTTTTCACGTCAAGAAGGATAAGCTAAGGCGCGAAGCCTTTTTACCTCCAAAGTTTCGTACAGACGTTTCAGTCCAGCGACTGCGTTACAGTGATGAAGATATTTGCCGTCAGATTGGAATGAGTCAGCAGCGTTATGAAATCCCTACAAAAGAGTGGAAAGGCATGGCTGGCTTTAAGGCTGATACAGTTCTCGCTAAGGCAAAAAATAATGAGCCTATACAATTAGTGAGCTCACCAATAGATTCGGCTGGGGAGTATCGTAAAATTGAAGAGATTATTTTTAGCGACGATCCTGGCTTACCTGCTCACGCCGACATACTGTATGATTACCACCCTGTTGAAGGTGAAGCCTTGCCAGTGTTTGTTAAAGAGTACGCTCAATATATCTGCGAGAAGTCGCGTTATTTCGCTGATCCAAATCCCTCCTCAGCCAAATGGGAGGGAAATCCAGTGGTGTTGATTTAATTAACGCGACAACCATGACACCGCAAGCCCTGACCGACTTCTTCGATAAACACCACATCAAAAAAATCAAATATGCCTTCGCCGACATCGACGGGGTGCTGCGCGGCAAAGTAATTAGCCGCAACAAATTCATGGCGGGCATAAACGACGGCTATGGCTTTTGCGACGTGGTCTGGGGCTGGGACATGACCGACGCGCCCTACGACAACGGCCAAACCACTGGCTGGCATTCGGGCTACCCCGACGCGCCCGTGCGCATCGATCTCGATTCGTTCCGGCGGATTCCGTGGGAAGATGACCTCCCATTTTTTCTGGCCGATTTTGGTCGGACTGATGGCAACGATCTGCCTGCCTGCCCACGTAGCCTGCTCAAACGAATAGCCGCGCAGTGCTACGATATGGGCTTCGTGGCCCGAATGGCGCAGGAATTCGAGTGGTTTAACTTTCGCGAAACACCCCAATCATTGCAACAAAAGGGGTTTCAAAAGCCCGAACCGCTTACGCCAGGTATGTTTGGGTATTCTATTCTGCGTCCTTCGCTCGAAAGCGATTTCTACCACGACCTGTTCGATCTGCTTACGCGCTTCGACGTGCCTATCGAGGGTATCCACACCGAAACCGGGCCGGGCGTGTATGAAGCGGCCATTCACCACGACGAAGCGGTGCGGGCAGCCGACAAAGCCGTGCTATTCAAAACCGCCGTTAAAGAAATTGCGTACCGGCACGGGCTGATGGCTACGTTTATGGCGAAATGGAACGCAGACCTGCCCGGTTGTAGCGGCCATATTCACCAGAGTCTCTGGAACATCGACCAAACGCAAAATCTATTTTTCGACGCCGACAAACCCGACCGTATGAGCGATCTGATGCGGCAGTTCGTGGCCGGGCAGTTGCATTGCCTGCCCCACATCACGCCCATGTTTGCGCCAACCGTGAACAGTTATAAACGCCTGGTCGAAGGCGCGTGGGCACCTACTACCGTAACGTGGTCAATTGACAATCGCACAACGGCCTTGCGGGTATTGAACCACAAAGAAGCCTACTGCCGCGTCGAACATCGGGTTTCGGGAGCAGATACAAACCCGTATCTGGCTTTAGCGGCTGCGCTGGCGTCGGGGCTATATGGCATCCGACACGGTCTTTCGCTCGACATACCGGCCACAACGGGGAACGGCTATGCCGACAAACAGCACGGCGTTCTGCCCGCCAGTCTCGCCGATGCCACCCGCCACATGGCCGACTCGCCCATTGCCACCGAACTCTTCGGAGCCGGGTTTGTCGATCATTTCTGCCGCACCCGCGACTGGGAAGCCCGCCAATATGCCCGTCATGTCAGCGACTGGGAGCTGAAACGGTATTTCGAGATTGTGTAGCGTGTACCTTTGCGGCCACGACAAAACTCCGATGCGCTTAATTGATTACCCAACCATAATCCGAAGGGCCTGGGCGGCTTTCGACCCGTCGCAGACGGTGCAGTCTATTGAGGACATCAGTGCCCGCGTTTCAACCAACCACGTCTTTAGGCTTACGCTCGACTCGGGCGACCGAGTCATCGCCAAACTGTCGTATTTCGGCAAGTTCGATCACTTTCGCGACGACCACCGCATTATTCATACGCTGGCGAACAACTTACTTTATCCGTTCGAGAATGTGCTGGCGAAGTCGCTCATGAAAAATGGGCAGGTGTTCACCTATCGGCATCAGGAAGGTTTGGTTGATGCATGGGTCGTGTTCTACAACCCAATTCGGGCAAAGAACCGCCTGCCCCGTCGGCTCGATGAGTGGCACATCCGGCGGCTTGGGGGCGAGATTGCCCGCTTTCATCTGGCCTGCAACCGGGCGAGTGGCGTATTGCCCAAATATGCCAAAACACTGCGGTCCGACATTCAGGGACTGCTCGATTTGCTCGATACCGATGCCGGACAATACGAACATCGGCAAAACGAAAACGCCATCCGGCAACAGTGTAATCTGTTTCTGGAAAACCGCCAAAAGCTTGTGGCTAAGGTAGTGGAAACCATGCCCGTGTTTGTAGACTGGAACATCGGCAACTTTTCCGTAACCGAAGGGCTGCACCTCTATTCGCGCTGGGATTACGACTGGTTCCGCATCAGTTACCGGGTCATGGATTTTTACTTTTTCAGCCGCGTTTGCTCCGATGTAGGCGACCGTACCGTATTCAGCTACGTCATTGGCCCGCTCATGGAAGAGCGTTTTGGCTGGTTCTTAGACGAGTACCACAAAGTGTATCCGCTCACTGAGCGTGAAATTCGGTTCCTGCCCGAAGCGTACCGATTTTTTATTCTCAACTACGTCATCAAATACGGACGCTATTTCTTTCATCGAACCTACGCCAGCAAGTTGCAACGCGAAGCCTTCGAGACCTATTTCCCATCTATCGAAACCTTCGACGCCGATAAGATTTTACGTCGGCTGGACATTTGATTTTTCACTGTACGGTCAACCGTCTGGCTTCATTTCACGGTACAAATGGTGCCGGTTTAGGCAACAAAAACCCGCATATTTCGCTAAGTTGCATCTAATCAGCCCGTAGCCGAATCATGGATAAGCGCACCTTTCTGAAAACATCGTCGGTTTTGCTCAGTAGTAGTTTGCTACCACGCCTGACGGCCTGCCAATCGCAAGCCGAACCACGCACGAACTGGGCGGGCAACCTAACCTACAGCACCGATAACCTATACACCCCCAAAACGGTAGCTGAGGTGCAGGAAGTGGTGAAGAAATGCGATAAGTTGCGTCCACTTGGCACCCGGCATTCGTTTAATCAGATTGCCGATAGCGTTGATAATCAGCTATCCCTACAAAATCTAAATAAAATAGTATCACTCGACCGCCAGGCTAATACGGTAACGGTAGAGGGCGGAATGCGCTACGGCGAACTCTGCCAGTATCTGCATCAGAATGGCTATGCCTTGCACAATCTGGCCTCATTGCCGCACATCTCGGTAGCAGGAGCCTGCGCCACGGCTACGCACGGGTCGGGCCTTACAAACGGCAACTTAGCCACTGCCGTTACGGCCATTGAGTTTGTAGATGCGGCTGGCAACACAGTCAATCTGTCGCAGCAGAAAGACGGCGACACTTTTCGGGGCGCAGTAGTCGGGCTGGGCAGTCTGGGCGTTGTTACAAAGGTGACGCTGCGGCTGCAACCGACGTTCATGGCAAAACAGGCCGTGTACCGCAACATGCCCATGAGCGCGCTGGCCGATAGCTTCGAGACGATTATGGGCAGCGGCTACAGCGTTAGTTTGTTTACAACGTGGCAAAACGACATTATTAATCAGGTCTGGATAAAAAGCGTAGTAGAAGATTCGCAAAAACCCGGAACCCTGGCTCCTGAGTTCTACGGAGCCAAACTTGCCGACCGAAACATGCACCCGCTTGACGACCACTCGGCAGAAAACTGCACCGAGCAGATGGGCGTACCCGGCCCGTGGTTCGAGCGATTGCCCCACTTTAAAATGGGTTTTACGCCCAGCAGCGGTAAAGAACTTCAGTCAGAGTATTTCGTGCCGGTCGAGAATGCCTACAAAGCCCTGCTGGCAATCAACAGTCTGGGCGCGAAAATAACACCCCTGCTGTTCGTATCCGAAGTGCGGACCATTGCCGCCGATACACTCTGGATGAGTCCGTGTTATGGGCAAACCTGCGTGGCGTTTCATTTTACCTGGAAGCCCGACTGGGCCTCGGTACAAAAGGTGTTGCCACAGATTGAAGCACAATTGGCCCCATTCAACGCCCGGCCCCACTGGGGTAAATTATTCACCATGCCGCCATCTGTATTGCAGGGGCGCATTCAGAAATTAGTTGAGTTCAAACGCATGATGCGGCAGTATGATCCCGACGAAAAATTTCGGAATGCATTCATTAACAATGCGTTATTTAGCAACACATAACACCCGTTGATTCCAACCGTCTAATGCAACTACACGATTTCAAAACCCTTGCCGACTCGTATACTGTTTTCTTTTTCGACGCCTTCGGGGTTTTGAAAAATTATAAAGGTTTAATCGATGGCGTGGTCGACACGTTTGCGTATCTGCGCGACCGGCAGAAACCCGTCTACATTCTGACCAATGATGCCAGCCGAAGCCCGCAGCAGTTGGCCGAATCGTACTGGCGGCTCGGCCTGACCGACATTACGCCCGACATGATTATTTCGTCGGGGATGCTGGCCCGCGAGTATCTGCAACTAAAAGTCGACCACGGTACGGTAGCTTATCTGGGCACTGAAAGCTCAGCGCATTATATTGAATCGGCAGACTTGCACACAATTTCAATCGGCGAACTTACCCTGGAAAACATCAGTGAAGTAAACGCCCTCGTACTGCTCGACGACGAAGGCTTCGACTGGAACACCGACATCAACAAGGCGGTGAATTTACTTCGTCGGCGCAATATTCCCGTCATTGTAGCCAACACCGATGTTACGTACCCTGTTTCGAAAAACCGGCTGGCTATTGCCATCGGTAGTATTGCCGACATGCTCGAATCTATCGTTGGCAAGCAATTCATTCGTTTTGGTAAACCTGATGCTCAACTGTTTATGTTTGCCTACGAACGCGTTCAGGAAGTGTTGCCCGGCATTAGCAAACGCAACATTCTGATGGTCGGTGATACGCTCCGTTCTGACATTGCAGGTGGCAACAAATTCGGTTTAGATACGGCTTTAGTACTAACCGGTAACACAGCGGCCCACGAGGCAGAACTCCGTATTCAGGCCACCGGTATTATTCCAACTTACGTTTGTGAATCGATTCAGTTGTAGATTTAGGGCTAAATTGGAACAAATTACGTGATTAGCTTATCTCTAAAGCTACGGCTTACCAGCTTGCTGGAGCCAAGCCTTTCACAGGTAACTATCTGATTTACAAGGAATACGTTTCTTTTTCAGGGATGACTGGAACGTTTCCTACTCTAAAAAATTGTTTGATAATCCAAAGGTAAATCCCTTTATTTGCGCAGATTTTTAACCCCAACGGACTACGGAAATGTCAGAAATTGCAGAAAAGGTTAAGAGTATTATCGTTGAGAAATTAGGTGTTGAAGAGTCTGAGGTGACGCCCGAAGCAAGTTTCACCAATGACCTCGGTGCTGACTCGCTCGACACGGTTGAGCTGATTATGGAATTTGAGAAGGAATTTAACCTGCCCATCCCCGACGACGAGGCTGAGAAAATCGCCACGGTTGGTCTGGCTATTGAATACCTCGAAAAACATATCGGTAAGTAAACCGTAATCCCAACGGGCTACTCCTAAACCCTCATCTTCATGCTCATTGGGGTTTGGTCGGCCAGTTTATTACGGCCCACACCAAAACCTGCAATGCCATCATGTATTTGGAAGTCAACGCCATTTTGGCGTTGCTTCTGTTTTTTTTATCACGCAGTAAGCCTGTATGACATTCAAGCGAGTAGTAGTAACTGGTCTGGGGGCCCTGACGCCAATTGGTAATGACGTATCTACGTACTGGGACAATTTGGCCACTGGCAAAAGCGGAGCAGGACCGATTACCAAGTTTGACGCAGAAAAATTTCGTACGCGCTTTGCCTGTGAGGTGAAGGGTCTCGACGTTACGCAATTTATTCCCCGGCAGGAGGCTCGTAAAATGGACGCCTTCACGCACTACGCACTTATCGCTACCGACGAAGCCATTCGTGATTCGGGCGTTGACGTAGAAAAAATTGACCGCAACAAGGTCGGAGTTATCTGGGGTTCGGGTATTGGTGGGCTAAAGTCGTTCGAAGACGAAATGATCGACTATGCCAAAGGTGACGGTACTCCACGCATCAACCCATTTTTTATCGTTCGCATGATCGCCGACAGCGCGTCGGGGCAGATTTCTATGCGTTACGGATTTCGTGGTACCAACTACGTTACGGTGTCTGCCTGTGCATCGACCAACAATGCCATTATCGACGCCCTGAATTACATCCGGCTCGGTCGGCTGTCGATGTGCGTGGTAGGTGGTTCAGAAGCGGCAGTTACGAAAGCTGGCATTGGTGGTTTCAATGCCAATCGAGCCCTGTCGGAGCGGAACGATTCGCCCGAAACGGCGTCGCGGCCTTATGATAAAGACCGGGATGGGTTTGTGATGGGCGAAGGGTCGGGCGCACTGATTCTGGAAGAACTGGAACATGCGCAGGCACGCGGAGCTAAAATCTACGCTGAACTGATTGGTGGTGGCATGTCGTCGGATGCTTACCATATTACAGCCCCCCACCCCGACGGATTAGGTGCTTTCCTCGGTATGCAGGACGCCCTGAACGACGCTGGCATTGCTCCCGAAGATGTCGATTATATCAACACACACGGCACCTCGACGCCCATTGGCGACCCGCAGGAACTGAAGGCAATTTATCAGCTTTTTGGCGACCATGCCTTCAAGATGAATATCAGTTCTACCAAATCGATGACGGGTCATTTGCTCGGTGCGGCTGGTGCTGTAGAGGCTATTGCCTGCGTGAAAGCTATTGAGAAACAGATTGTTCCGCCTACAATCAATCTGTATACTGTTGACAACGAGATCGATTCCCGTTTTAATCTGACCCCGTTAACGGCGCAGGCCCGACCGCTTACCACGGTTATGAGCAATGCTTTTGGCTTCGGAGGTCACAATGCGATTATCATTTTCCGTAAACTAAGCTGAGTCGTGCAACTCGCGCTGCCCCGTAGTTGGTATAACCCGTTTGACTGGTTCAGGTCTCGCCCGACCGATCCGCGCAATAATCTGCGCCAGTCTATCGCGCACATTATTGGCCGCTCTCCGTCAAATCTCGGGTTATATCAACTGGCACTGCGCCATACATCGGCCTCGAAAGCAACGGCTATTGAAGGGTTTCGGGAATCGAACGAGCGGTTGGAGTACCTCGGCGATGCGGTATTGGGCATGGTGATTGCTGAGTTTTTATTCAAAAAATATCCGTATAAAGATGAGGGATTTCTGACCGAAATCCGTTCGCGAATCGTGAACCGGGAAACGCTGAATGGCATTGCCCGAAAAATCGGTCTCGATCAGTTGATTGAGTACGATGGCAGTCGTACCCGCAGTTTGCCCGCCCGCACGTCGATGTACGGCGATGCGCTCGAGGCCCTGGTGGGGGCCATTTATTTAGACAAAGGGTTTGGCTTCACACGCCGGTTTATCCTAAAAAGTCTGCTCTCGCATTATGATATTGAGTCAGTAGTACAGAATAATGTTAATTTTAAAAGCCGCCTGATCGAGTGGGCACAGCGGGAAGGCAAAGAGCTGCGTTTTGACATTATTTCCGAAAAAGGCAATAGCCATTTTCGCGAATTCATTGCGCAGGTACTGGTTAGCGACGAGCCGTTTGCAACCGGTAGTGGCTACTCCAAGAAAAAAGCTGAACAGGCTGCCGCCGAAAAAGCACTCGACTTGCTAACTGAAAAACAGTAGCCCATTCTCCACCTTTCCGGTAATATAGATTCCCGTTTCCTGAGTGTCTCTGTACGACAAAATGTCGTGAAATACCAAAAAACACACAGTTTATTTACGTCAATTCGTCCGATTTTCTGTCTGTTTTCAGACTGGTACAAGATTTGAAAATGGTCTGTCAGAATTTGATTAGTCATCTTCTAACGTTAAAACAACAGACTGTTATGAACCCGTTAATGCGCACTGGCAATAATTTGCCCTCGCTGATTGAGAACTTTTTCGGTCGTGACATGAACGACTTTTTCAACTCAAACATGCCTGCTTTAAGCAATGTACCGGCAGTGAATGTGGTTGAACATCAGGATGGTTTTCGCATTGAAGTGGCGGCCCCTGGCTTGAAGAAAGAAGATTTCAAGCTTAACCTAAATCACAACAACCTCACAATTTCAGCCTACCAGGAATCGAAAAAGGAGGAAACAGATCAGGCAGGTGAGAAATACACACGCCGGGAGTTCAGCTACTCATCGTTTCAACGGACATTTACGCTTCCAACGTCGGTAGATGCCGAGAACATTCAGGCTTCCTATACCGACGGTGTGTTGAAAATTGAGCTGCCCAAGCGTGAAGAAGCGAAGGTGAAGCCACCTCGTCAGATCGAAATCGGCTAATCTGGGATGGAACACGGATAGAACGGATTAGACGGGTTTACAGGGATTTTATGTCAACTATTTATCCGCGTAAGCCCGTCTAATCCGTTCTATCCGTGTTCCATCATTTCCCACAAACAACCCCTTGTTAAATTTTGTTAAGCCCTTAGTAGGCTGGATTTTTCGGGCGTGACTTTCCGTTATCTTAACAAACGCACAAAGGTGTGCTTTTACACAAAAAGGCAGCAATTCGATTTCCCATTTAACCATGAAAAGCAACTGGAAAGTTTTAGCGTTGATAGCCATTCTGTCGAGTGCTGTTACGCTGGCCGCTTATAACCTGCTGGGGTTCAATAAGCGGGATGTAGTATTCAACGAGTCGTCATCGATTCCGGCCATTACGGGCCGGTTGGCGTCGCTGAACGGTCCCACAGCCGCGCCGGGTGATTTCTCGACGGCTGCCGAAGCAGTTACCCCCACCGTTGTACACATTCGTACAACTATCTCGCGCACGGTTCGTCAGCAACAGGTTCCCGACATTTTCCGGGAGTTCTTTGGCGATGAATTTGGTGGTGGCGGTCGTCCCCGTCGTCAGCAGGGCCAAGCCTCAGGTTCAGGGGTAATTATCAGTAAAGACGGCTATATCGTGACCAACAATCACGTGGTGCAGGATGCCGACGTTGTTGAGGTTATCATGACTGATAAGCGTAGCTTCAAGGCGAAAGTTATTGGTACCGACCCGCTAACCGACCTTGCCGTTATTAAAGTAGACGCTACTAATCTACCTGCCATTACACTGGGCGACTCTGACGCGCTGAAGCTGGGCGAATGGGTATTGGCCGTTGGCTACCCGCTTGACCTTGAATCGACCGTAACGGCGGGTATTGTGAGCGCGAAAGGCCGGGGTATCGGTATCCTGAGCCGTCAGCAACAAGGCGAACAACCCGATCCTAAAGCTGATACGCCCATCGAATCGTTTATTCAGACTGATGCTGCCATTAATCCTGGTAACTCAGGTGGTGCGCTCGTAAACCTGCGTGGTGAATTAGTTGGCATCAACTCAGCTATTGCATCGGCAACGGGCTATTACAGTGGCTATGGCTTCGCTGTTCCGGTGTCGCTCGTTCGGAAAGTATCGGCTGATTTACTCAAATATGGTAATGTACAGCGCGGTTATCTCGGTATCATGCCTATCGAACTGAACAGCACGATTGCCAAGGAGAAAAACGCGAAAGTAGGTCGCGGCATCTATGTCGAAAAAGTTGTGGAGAACGGTGCGGCTCAGGCTGCCGGTTTGAAACAGGGCGACGTAATCGTGAAAATGGAAGGTCAGCCACTGGACTCCGACGCTCAGATGCGCGAAATCATTGGCCGTCGTCGTCCGGGCGATGCTGTTACGGTAACGATTAATCGGGATGGTTCGGAACGTGATGTGAAGATCGAGTTGCGCAATCGGAACGGTGGCCGCGATATCATCAAGAAGTCGGAGGTAACGGCAGCAAACACCGCTCTGAGTTCGCTGGGAGCTGAATTAACCGAGCTATCGGCGCAGGAGGCTCGTCAGTTGGGTGTGAGTGGCGGTGTTCGGGTAAAGTCGATCCGCGATGGCAAACTGGCCGAAACCGACATTGAAGAAGGTTTTATTATCGTGAAAGCCAACGGTAAAAACGTGAAAACCGTAAAAGACCTTCAGGCTATTATGAACACCGTTCAGGAAGGCGAAGGATTGATGCTCATTGGCATGTACCCCAACAGTTCGCGTATGTATTACTACGCGGTGCCTGTTTAAGGGGTAAGGCGTAAGGTATAAATGTAATAAGGGGCTGACGCAGGATAAATCCTGTCAGCCCCTTATTACATTTATGCGAACTGTTACTCGAAATAATTGAGAACGGCGTGACCGCTTTGTGCCAGGAATTGGTCGCGACGGAACAGTTCGATGTCAGCAGTCATCATGTCTTTTACCAGCGCAGGCAAGTCGTACTTGGGTTTCCAGCCCAGCTTAGTCATAGCTTTGGTTGGGTCGCCAAGAAGCAGGTCAACTTCGGTCGGGCGGAAGTAGCGCGGGTCGATGCACAGCACTTCTTTACCTACCGGTACCGGGAAATCAGGATTCGATGCGCTTACAACAACGGCGGTTTCATTCACGCCTTCGCCTTTGAATTCCAGTTCAACGCCAATTTCGGAGAAGGACATTCTCACGAAGTCGCGAACGCTGGTTGTTACACCGGTAGCAATTACGAAATCTTCGGCTTTGTCCTGTTGCAGAATCAGCCACATAGCCTCAACATAGTCTTTGGCATGGCCCCAGTCGCGTAGTGAGTCGAGGTTGCCGAGATAAACTTTATCCTGCAAACCCAGTCCGATACGGGATACGGCGCGGGTAATTTTGCGCGTCACGAAGGTTTCTCCCCGCAATGGCGACTCATGGTTGAACAGAATTCCGTTGCAGGCATACATGTTGTACGCTTCGCGGTAATTGACTGTAATCCAGTAACCGTAGAGCTTAGCTACAGCATAAGGCGAACGCGGATAGAACGGTGTTGTTTCCGATTGAGCATGGCCCTGAACGCCCCCATATAGTTCTGAGGTCGATGCCTGATAGATGCGGGTTGTTTCGGTCAGGCCGAGCAGCCGAACAGCTTCCAGAATCCGGAGCGTACCAATCCCGTCGACCTGAGCGGTATATTCCGGCTCATCGAAACTTACGCGCACGTGCGACATAGCGCCGAGGTTATAAATCTCGTCGGGTTGTACTTCCTGAATAATGCGCGTGATATTGGCCGTATCCGACAAATCGCCATAGTGCATCTTGAAGCGCACATTTCGCTCGTGCGGGTCTTCGTAGATATGGTCGATCCGTTGGGTATTAAACAGCGAACTCCGCCGTTTGATACCGTGAACTTCATACCCCTTATCAAGAAGTAACTCGGCCAGATAGGCCCCATCCTGACCGGTGATACCGGTAACTAATGCTTTTTTCATACTGTGCAAGTCAACGTGAGTCGTCGCTCAAATTGTACAAAACTCATCAAAGGTACTGCTTTACAGCAAAAACGTAGTATTTATTTTATTGAAAGGCTGCGCCGAACATCTACCTTATCGGGTTGAAGCTGCGCTGACGTAACCAACCGTTTTATAGACGAAAAATAACGCTCCGCATCTATTCGACGCATGAAATCGCCTACTTTTAGTTTATACGTTGGCTGATTATAGGTCAAATATGGGCTTAATTCCGGAAAATTCTGATAAATAAGTAATTTTATCGATTCAACTTCCTGTCGCTGGTTACCGACATAGACCTGAACCCGGAAACCCGGTGCGTATCGAACCGACCGGTTTTGAGTTGCAATGGTATCCATTACATAATCGAGCTGGCGGTTAATGTGCAATGCTTCAACGGGTGCATTTGGTTTATTCGCATCAGGCTTACGAGTTGTAGTGGCAGGTGTGGGCGTAGCTGTGTTTGTTGGACTCACCGGCTTGTTTGTTGCCGGTGAAGCCGATGCCGTTGGCTTGTATACGGGCCGAACTGTCGATAAGTCTTCGTTATAACTACCATAGTCTACCGATGAACGGCCACTGGTTGCCCGGCTACTGGCGCAGCCCATTGCCAGTACGAGGAGATAGAAAATCAATAACAGTGAACCGTAGCGCATAAGGTAAGCCTGAATCTAACCGTAAAAGTAGCTATTTTTGAGCATCGAATGCTACCAACCGAATGGTGAACATACAAAGTCACGTGTGCCTGAAGCCGTATAATACGTTCGGGATTGACGTACGCGCCCGGTATTGGGTCGAAGTAAACCATGAAGACGACCTGCCCGCTCTGCTGCATCTTACAGAATTTCTCGACACACCCAAGTTGATTTTAGGTGGGGGCAGTAATGTGCTGCTCTGCCACGATTTCGACGGGTTAGTGGTAAAAATGAGTATTCAGGGTATCGATGTTGTTCGTGAAGATGATGAACATATCTACCTCAAAGCGGGCGCGGGCATAGTCTGGCATGAATTGGTCATGTATTGCGTTGAGCGGGGCTATGCCGGTATGGAGAACCTGTCGCTCATACCCGGCACGGTGGGAGCTGCACCTATGCAGAACATCGGGGCCTACGGCGTTGAACTGGAGCAAATTTTTGACTCACTGACTGCCGTTCACATCAAAACGGGCGACATACAGACGTTCAATCATGCCGACTGTGCATTTGGCTACCGGGAGAGCGTTTTCAAGCATAACCTGAAGGGGCAGTACATAATTACCAGCGTAACGTTCCGGTTAGCTAAACAGCCCACGTTTCATACCCGGTACGGAGCCATCCGCGAAACGCTGGCCGATATGGGCGTGTCTGATGAGAACCTCACGATTCGGGCCATTAGCGATGCGGTCATGCATATCCGGCGCAGCAAACTGCCCGACCCCGCCGACATTGGCAACGCAGGTAGTTTTTTCAAGAATCCTGAAATTCCGCAAACGCAGTTCGAAGCCCTGAAAGCGCAACACGACGACCTGCCCGGCTACCCGCTCGCCGACACAGACCGGGTAAAAGTTCCGGCGGGCTGGCTCATCGAACGGGCGGGCTGGAAAGGTTATCGGTCGGGCGATGCGGGCGTTCACGCCAAACAGGCCCTCGTTCTGGTTAACTACGGAAAAGCCACAGGCGACGAAATTCTGAACCTCGCCAGACAAGTGCAATCGTCTGTGCAGGAAAGGTTTGGCATTTCGATTTCGCCGGAGGTGAATGTTATTTAGCCGCAACAAGTAAGAAGGTCGGCATGGTGCGTTTTACCGCTATGAAAACGTACCTAACCTCTATTCTGTTAGCTTTGGGCTTTTCGTCTGTAACACTTGCCCAAACAACACCAACCCGTGTTCAGGTTGCCAACGGCACACTCGAAGGCCGGGTCGAAGCTACTGGCATCCGCTCATTTAAGGGTATTCCATTTGCCCAGCCGCCCGTTGGCGACCTGCGCTGGCGTGAGCCACAACCGCCTAAAAACTGGCAGGGTGTGCGCCAGGCCGACAAGTTTGGTCCCCGCGCCATGCAGCGTCCTATTTTTGGCGATATGAACTTTCGCTCGAACGGCGTCAGCGAAGATTGCCTGTATCTGAACGTCTGGACACCCGCCAAATCAGGCAATGAAAAACTGCCCGTACTTGTCTATTTCTATGGTGGCGGTTTTATGGCAGGCGATGGCTCCGAACCGCGTTACGATGGCGAAAGCATGGCGAAACGCGGCATCGTGGCCCTGACCGTTAATTACCGGCTCAACGTTTTCGGCTTCATGGCACATCCTGAACTCACTAAAGAATCGCCAAACAAGGCATCGGGCAACTACGGCCTGCTCGATCAAAGTGCGGCTTTGCGGTGGGTGCAACAAAACATTGCGGCCTTTGGTGGCGACCCCAAACGCGTGACCATTGCGGGCGAATCGGCGGGGTCGGCATCGGTAAGCGCACAGATGGTGTCGCCATTATCGAAAAATCTGATTGCCGGGGCTATTGGCGAGAGCGGCTCCATCATGGGTACACTAACACCAGTATCGCTGGCCGAAGCCGAAAAAGCTGGCGTTGCCTTTGCCGAAAGTTTAGGAGCTACCTCGCTGGCAGCTCTGCGGGCTTTGTCTGCCGAGCAGGTTCTGGAAGCAACGGCCAAGCCTAACGTGGGGCGGTTTGGTCTGGTTGTCGATGGGTATTTTTTGCCCAAACCAGCGCACGAAATTATGGCGGCTGGCGAACAGGCCCGCGTACCGTTGCTGGCGGGCTGGAACTCCGAAGAAATGAATTACCGCTTTATGCTGGGAGCCGAGCCGATAACGCCGGAGAGCTATAAAAAAGCAGTGGAAAAAGCCTACGGCCCACAAGCCAATGAGGTGCTAAAACTTTACCCTGGGGCGACCGCAGAAGAAGCCATGCAGTCGGCCACCGACCTGTCGGGCGACCGGTTTATTGGCTTCAGCACCTGGAAATGGACCGACATGCACGCCCGAACTGGTGGTGGCAAACCAGTATATCGCTACTACTACGCCCGTCCGCGCCCGGCCATGACCGCCGAAATGGGTAATGCAACGCCCGGCCTGGCTGGTGGCGTTATCCGCAACACCGACACATCGGCCCCGAAAGCACCACCGGCCAAAGGTGCCGTTCACTCCGCCGAAATCGAATATGCGATGGGTAACTTAGCCACTAACAAAGTTTACGCCTGGACACCCGACGACCATAAAGTATCGGAAACGATGCAGGCGTATTTCGCCAATTTCATCAAAACCGGCAATCCCAACGGTTCTGGTCTACCAAAGTGGTCGGCAGTGAAACCGGCTGGCCCCGCCGAAATAATGGTGATCGATGTAAACACCCGCCCAGAAACCGAGAAAAATCGCGAAAGGTATTTGTTTTTAGACAGGTTTATGGTGAGGTAGAGACGCAAGATTTTGCGTCTCTGTGCAGTAAATGCATCGCTGTGCGTGTAAATGCGTCTCTGTGCGTGTAAATGCATCTCGGTGCGTGTAAAACAGAGACGCAAAATCTTGCGTCTCTACTCAAAACACAGCGAAGCCGCGCCGAGTAGTCCAGCGTCGTTGCCGAGCGTGGCTTTTTTGATCGACAGGCCGTTTTTGTAGTACGGATTGAGCCAATAGTCGAGCATTCGGTTTACGGCGGGCATGATGTAGTCGAACGAAGCCGATAGCCCGCCACCGATAAGCACCTGCTTAATATCCAGCACTTTAATTAGTGAAGCCAATGCTTCACCAAGCATTTCGCCCACTTCATCCCAGATTTGCTGCGCCAGTTCGTCGCCTTCAGCGGCTGCGGCTACCAGCCCGGTGGTCGAAATGTCGCCATCGCCCGGTAGCTGGGTTTCGCCTTTAAACTCCTGCCGACGCTGATTTGCCAATTGCAGTAGTTCTACTTTACCGATGTTGCGCTCCAGCACGCGACCATTGCGCGACGGAATATGGCCCGGTTCCATAGCATTACCATCGCCACCCGTAAAAATTTTCTTGTTGATAATGGCTGCTCCGCCCACGCCCGTGCCGAGCGTAATAAAAATATAATTCTCCGTAATTTTTTCCTCAGCGAAGTAGTACTCCCCCAATGCTGCCGCGTTGGCATCATTTGCCAGAAAAAACTGAACTCCCGCAAACCGCCTGGTCAGAATATCAACGATGGGCGTATTGTTGATTTCGGGAATGGCCGTAATCTCAATAGCTACGGTCCGGTCGGCACTGAGCATACCGGGCAGACCGATACCCACGCGTTTCACATCTTTGTTCGCCAGCAGTTGCAGGGCAACGGCATCGCCGAAGCGGTCCATAAAATGGCCTGATTTACGCCAGCTAATGGTATCGTGGCTGTAGAAGTTTGAGATTTTGCCCGTGTCGGCTTCAACGATTCCCATTTTGACGTTTGTGCCGCCAACGTCGATACCTAAGTATTCAGCAGAAGACATATTTTAATTGACAATGTTTGATTCACAATATGTAATTCCAGGGCGGATGAAGTGGAGCGCAATTTACGGTATTACAGCGAACAGCCAACAGGGAGCAACTAACAGCGAACAACCAACAGCCAACAGTGTTGCCAATTTCTTGTATCTGGTTATTCACTGTTGGCTGTTGGTTGTTCGCAGTTGGCTGTCAAATGTCGCCCAACTGCGGTCTGATCAAAATCTCTTCGACAACGGCACTTTTCGATAGCGTGTAGGCAGCCCACGTGCTGTCGGCTACGTCGTCGGGCTTCATGAAGCGGTCTTCGGGCAGGTCGGTGCCTTCCCAACTGGTCGTAAGGGTTGCACCGGGCAGAATGGCCGTTACTTTTACGCCATGCGGTTTCAGTTCTTCGCGCAGTACGCGGCTCATACCCAGCAGCGCAAATTTAGAAATGCAGTATGACCCCCCATTGGTGTAGGCCGTGATGCTGGCCGTTGAACACATCATGAAGATATGCCCCTGACGCCGGGCCATCATCTCGCCTACCAGCCCGCGCGTGAGGTGATACGCACTGGCCACGTTGGTATTCATCAATTGCTCGAACGTACCCTCGGCTTCGTTATGAATCTGACCAGGCTGAAATGTACCCGTATTGTTCACCAGCACGTCGACCGGACGCCCCAGCGATTTTACATAATTAACCAGTTGATTGACGCCCTCGCGGGTCGAGAGGTCGGCAGCAAACGGCAGCATATTCGGCCCGGCCACGCCATCTACTGAGCGGGCGCAAACGATAGCATCGAAACCGTTGGCCGTAAATTTATCGACAATGGCGCGGCCAATGCCTTTGGTGCCGCCCGTTACTACAATGAGTGGATTCATAGCGCAAGTTACGTCAGAAACCATTCTACCTTTGCGGGGGTTCTGACCAATGAGCGATTTGCTCCTTCCTTTTGCTCCCATGTCACGATTAGGTAGCTATTTCATTTTCTTAGGCACACTCTTCCGAAACCGCGAGAAACTCCGGGTATATCTGGGCCTTATTCTCAACGAATGCGTCTCCATCGGCGTCGGGTCAATTTTTATCGTTGCCCTTGTCAATACGTTTATCGGGGCCGTCACCTGCGTGCAAACGGCCTACAACCTGACTAATCCGTTCGTTCCCAAGAACATTATCGCGCTTATCGTGCGCGACAGTACCATTCTCGAACTGGCCCCTACCCTGTCGTGCATTGTACTGGCTGGTAAAGTCGGCTCTAATATTGCAGGCGAATTGGGTACAATGCGCATTACCGAGCAGATCGACGCCCTTGAGGTAATGGGCATTAACTCAAGTTCGTACTTGGTTTTGCCGAAGGTAATTGCCTCTATATTGATGTTTCCGCTGCTGGTGATTATGGCAGCTTTTCTCTCGATTCTGGGCGGTTACATTGCCGGAACGCTGGCAGGCGTGATTTCGCCCGAAGATTACGTGTCGGGGCTGCGGTTCGAGTATAAGCCGTTTGGCGTTACGTTTGCGCTGATCAAAACGGTAGTGTTCGCCTTTCTAATTTCAACGATTTCGGCATATCAGGGCTACAACGTGCGTGGAGGTGCACTCGAAGTGGGCAGCGCATCAACCTCCGCCGTTACCAATAGTTGTATCGCCGTGGTAGCCGCCGACTTTATCCTGACGCAACTCCTGTTGACTTAACGACTGATTGACTGGTTGAGTGACTGAATGGAGCGCAATGGTCTCAATTCAATCAATCAACCACTCAATTAGTCAATCATTCTGATGATTGAGATCAAAAATATAACCAAAACCTTCGGCGACCGGCAGGTGCTGGCTGGTATCGATGGCACATTTCGGCCCGGCGACACAAGCCTGATTATCGGCGGTAGTGGTACGGGTAAAAGTGTGTTGCTCAAGTGCATGATCGGGCTGATAAAACCCGACTCCGGCGAGGTGCTGTATGATGGGCGTAACTTTCTGACCAGCAACATCGACGAGCAGAAAGCCATCCGGCGCGAAATGGGCGTACTATTTCAAGGCTCAGCACTGTTCGACTCGAAGACGGTGCTCGAAAACGTTCGGTTTCCGCTCGATATGCTGACCGAGAAACCCGAAGATGAAAAAGTAGCCCGCGCACACGAATGCCTTCAACGCGTTGGGCTGGAAGGTGCTGCCGACCGGATGCCGTCGGAAATTAGCGGTGGCATGAAAAAGCGCGTCGGCATTGCCCGCTCTATTGTGCTGAATCCCAAGTATTTATTCTGCGACGAACCTAACTCCGGCCTCGATCCGCTTACCTCGATTAAGATTGACCAGCTTATCAAGGAGATCACCGACGAATACAAAATCACGACCATCGTGATTACGCACGATATGAACTCGATGATGGAGATTGGCGAAAAAATTATGTTTCTCTACCAGGGCAACAAGCTTTGGGAAGGCGACAGCGACACCATCACGCACTCGACCGTACCCGAACTGAATGAGTTCATCTATGCCAATAAGTTGCTGCGCGAAATTGAAAAGTGAAATCCGCGTTCATCCGCGCAATCCGTTCAATCGGTATTCCCCTGCATGGCCCGCATCAGCACGGTGTTTTCCGGGTCGATCACAACGGAAGCGGGTTTCGTATTCAGTGGCACAGTAAACGTTTGGGTGGGCTGATCCATGACAAGCCGGGCCGTCCGCTGAATTTCGCGACCATTCGCGTCCCGAATGCTGAACGTAAGCGGCACTGTAAAATACGCCCCCGACCGCTGTGCCTGCCGCACGTCGACTGTTAACGCTCGTTTTTTGTCATCGTATTTAGTATTCCAGACCAATTCAGGGTAGCCCGGCTGCGTAAGCCATTGTCGGAAAAACCAGGCTAATTTCTTTCCCGAAACCTGCTCCATAACAGCTTGAAAATCGGCGGTTTGCGCGTTGGCATTGCGATAGCGGGCGTAATATTCACGGATGCCACGCCAGAATGTATCGGTGCCGAGTTCGTGCCGAAGCATGTGTAGCACCCAGCCACCTTTCTGGTATGAATTAGGATTCAACAGATCATTTAAATTGGTGGCCGTTGAGTCGATGATTGTACCTTTGGGCTTAAGGGCGGCAAATCGAAAAATCTGGCCTTTATTCTGGTTCAAGACCGCGTTGAGCGTATCACGTCCGTAGGCATGTTCGAGATACAGGGCCGAGAAATACGTTGCAAAACCCTCGCTCAGCCAAAACTGCGACCAATCGGCTTCGGTAGCCGAATTGCCAAACCACTGATGTGCAATTTCGTGGGCCAGCAAAGCTTCCATGTCCGAATCCTTTCGACCGATGATGGCTTTCTCGTTATAGAAGATACAACTGGCATTCTCCATCCCGCCAAACACTGTGGTTGACTGCACGTTAGCAAGTTTTTCGTAAGAATACGGCCCTACGCGGTCGATGAAAAATTGCAGGATGGCAGCCGCCGGGCGATAGTCAATAAATCCTTTCTGACTGTCATTGGGGTAGAGCCAGCTTTGCACCGGCACCCCGCTTACCGCGCCTACTTCCTCAACTGCAAACCGGGCCGCGCCAATCACCATCACTTTGGTTGGAATGGGCGTATTTTCCTGCCAGCGCGTTCGTTTGCGGGGCGTTGGGCCGGGCAGCGGTTCTTCGGCCAAAAATTTACCGTTGGCAATAACGCGGTATGTCGCGGGCGCATTTACCGTAAAGGCGCAGGTGGCTTTGTCGGACGGATGATCGACTACGGGCAGCCAATGACGGGCGTTGTTGGGCCAGTTATCGCCGAAAAATGTACGTTCGCCAAACTTATTCTGGCTGATAATCAGGCCCTGCGCGGGTGTTCCGTCGTAGCGAATTACAATGTCGGTAGATTGACCCGGTGCGGCAGGAAGATTAACGAATACCCGGTCGTTGCGATGACTGAACGGCAGCGGTTTACCATCGGCGGTCGTTACGCCCCGAACGCGCATTCCGGTAGCATTCGTTTGAGCGGTGTCGGCTTTTATCAAATCGAACCAAACGCTTTGGCGGTCGTCGGCGCGGGTAAACCGAATAGCGGCTTCTCCCTGAATTTGATTGGTTGAGTCGCTGATTGTCAGCGAGAAACTATAATTCAGTACATCAACGCCGGGCTGTGTGTAGCGGGCTGCGTAACCAAGCGGTGGCTGCGCCTGAACACTATTGCAGAACAGTATTAAACTTAAAAAAACGTTGAGCCAGTGTGTGTTTTTTCTTTTCTTCATGCTGTTTTCTTCACTCGTTTATTTCCTGACACAGCTCTATCAGTACGCCGTTGGTGCCTTTCGGATGCAGGAAACACACCAATTTATTATCGGCCCCGCGCTTAGGTATCTCGTTCAGTAACGTAAATCCTTCATCTTTTAGCCGCGCCATCTCCGTCACGATATTATCGACCTCAAACGCCAGATGGTGAATGCCTTCGCCTTTTTTCTCGATGAATTTAGCAATCGGACTATCGGGGCTTGTGGCTTCGAGCAGTTCTATTTTTGTCTGATTCACCCGAAAAAATGACGTTGAAACGCCCTCCGATTCAACCTTCTCTGTTTTGTAGGGCAAAGCGTTCAGCAGCTTACCGAACAGTTCGTTCGACGCGGCTATGTCTCGAACGGCAATACCAATGTGTTCAACGTTAGTGAGCATGGAGTACAGAACTTTTCTGTTTTGCCGAAAGTTAGTAGGTTAGCATGGAAATGCGTCAACATTGACTTTCTTACAACTATGGTTACGGTATCGGAAATCGCCAAAAATAAAATCAACGAACTGCGGCAGAAAGATGGCCTGAACGACAATTACGCCATTCGCGTAGGCGTGCAGGGCGGTGGTTGTTCGGGGTTGATGTACGATTTGCAGTTTGATGCCCAGCAACAACCCACCGACCATGTCGTTGAAGACAAAGGCGTTAAAATTCTGGTCGACCGCAAAAGTCTGCTTTATCTGGCCGGTACGGAACTTGATTTCTCCGATGGTCTGAATGGTAAAGGCTTCCAGTTCAAAAATCCCAATGCCAGCCGTACCTGCGGCTGCGGTGAAAGTTTTGCCGTTTAGTCTGAACCAGGACGCTGGCCCGGCAGGATTAGCCGGGATTTTCCAGATTAAAACAAGATTTAAGGCCGCAATTGCGGCCTTTTTTGTCTTTGAGCCGGTATTTTCCAGATTAAGCAGGATTTTTGCAGCGTCAGCATCAATCTTGTTTAATCCTAAAATCATGGCTAATCCTGGTTCAGACGATTCAGACGGTTCAGACCCCAAACCTGTCAGCTATTCGCGTACTACGCTCACCGAACTGATGATTCCGTCGTATGCCAATTTTGGCGGGCGCGTACACGGCGGTATTCTGCTTTCGCTCATGGACAAGGTTGCCTACGCCTGCGCGGCCAAGCACGCGGGTACGTATTGCGTCACGGTGTCGGTCGATGGCGTCAACTTTCGGCAACCGGTTGAGGTGGGCGAATTGGTGTCGCTGATGGCATCGGTCAATTATGTGGGCCGAACGTCGCTTGTAGTAGGCATTAAGGTGATTGCCGAAAACGTAAAAACGGGCGTGGTGAAGCACACCAACACCAGTTATTTTACGATGGTTGCCAAAGACGATAACGAAAACCCGACCGAAGTGCCGCCCCTCCTGCTCGAAACTCCTGAAGATGCCCGACGTTTTCTCGAAACCATGAAACGCAGAGAACTGCGTGCCAGCTACGCCGAACATTTCGACAATGCCAAAACGCGGATGCTCCTAAGCGAAAACCTAAGCCTGCTGGCAGGCGAGCGGTGTGTTGTTCTGAACCAGGATTAGCCAGGATTTCCAAGATTAAAACAAGATTCTACGCTGCGCTTAGCCGGTATTATCAATCTTGCAGTAATCTTGGAAATCCTGGTTAATCCTGGTTCAAAGTTCTTCCCGCACCTTCTTTGCGCCTGCTACCATGTTTGCCAATTTTTGTTTGGCGGCCCAGCGGGCGGTTTGGCTCAAACCACAGTCGGGAGCCACGGCCAATTTTTCGGCGGGTACGTAGGGCAGGCATTTACGGATACGCTCGGCCACGTCGTCGGGGGTTTCAATGTAGTAGCTTTTTACGTCGATAACGCCCACCGCCACATCGAACTTCTCGGCGAAGCGTTCGAGCAGGTTTACTTCCGAAAAATTCAGAATCGTCATTTCTGAATGCAATTCATCGACGGTCATGTCTAAGAAATCGGGGAGCATGGGCGCAATAGTCTTTTTCCCTACCGACCGGCCTTTGTAATTACCAAAACACAGATGCATCGACAGCCGGGTTTTGCCCACGCCGGGAGCCACCGTCCGGTTAAAAATATCGACAAATCGCTTCGTGTCTTCGCGGTAGGCGTAACAACTCATCGATGGTTCATCGACACAGATTTCAGGCACGCCCAACGCTACCAGGTCCTCAATTTCTTTCCGAACCAGCGGCAACAGAGCTTCGGTTACTTCCCAGCGATCTTTATAGAATGCGCCGGGCAACAGCCGACCACTGAGCGTGTAGGGGCCGGGAATCGACACTTTCAGGCCCTGCCCGGCGGGGGCCAGTCGTTTCAGGCGTTGGTATTCGTCTACTACGCCTAACCCGCGCGGGGCTGTCAGCGGTTCAACAATCGTATGCTTCCCGCGCTGATCGTGGGCAGGGGGGCCGTATTTCCGCAGTTCGGCGTCGTTGTTTTGAATACCATTGATATAGCCATAGAACGACAAATTGAAATCGAAGCGGGTTTGTTCGCCATCGGTAATTACGTCTAAGCCAGCGGCAACCTGGTCATGGATCGACGCTACAACGGCGTCTTCGATCATTTCATTGATGTCGGCGGGGCCAAACTGATAAAGGTTTTGGCTGGAAAATTCGAGCCAGCCCGGAAACGGCATTGAGCCGACAACGGTGGTTTTGATAGGAACAGGTTGCATAGTTCTTTTAACTATAATCACTGATGCGGGCAATTTTACCGTCGGAGAACGCAAAAATTGTTACGCCCCGCAACGAAATGACGTCGCCTGCTTTTTTACCGTTCGGCAAATCAATGGCTAAAATAGCGTTGTAATCAATTTCAGCGGCTGCCGTGCGCTCGCCCAATGTCAGCGAACGAATGGTTTGCTGGCGCATCGTAAACACGCCCAGCGACTGCCGGGCCAGAGCCTCGAACTCGGCTTTTCCGCTGGTAGCCGTGATACCGCTGGTGTTCGATACGTTCTCAAAAACGATAACGTCGTGCAGCAGAGCCAGCATCCCCGGCACGTCCATCCGGTTGTAGGCGGCAATGTACTGGTCAATTTGGTCTTTCATGACAGGCAACAGTACTGCGCCACACCTCGCTGATGTGGCGCAGGGTAAATATCAAAACGGTTTTTTACCAATCAGTTTTTTAACAACCTCCTTCAGCAGAACAGGTAGCGTGAAATGATGGCTAACGGCATACCGAAACTTGCCGGTATTAATGGTTTCAATGGGTTTGCCGTTTTCGCTGTGTTGCACTACTTTTCCCGTGGCGATGTTGATAACGTGCCGCAGGTTGAGGTTGCTGGCAAACATATCCGAAAAGCGGGGCGAGTAGTACATGCATCCCTCAAAATAATAATGCGTCACCTGCGACCAGCGCGTTACATTACCGCCTTTTATGGGCATACCGCCGTGAACCAAGTTCGATGACCAGATCAGCACATCGCCCTTCTTCATGTGTACCTCCTTCCGCTCGTATCCCTGCGATTCCATGAACTCTTCCATAAAATCTTCGTAATGATGATACTCGGCGTAGTTCTCCTCGGCTTCGATGCCGATGTTGAAGTAGTTGAACTCTTCCTGCCGGTGCGAACGCGGATAGTAGAACAGCGGGCCGTTGTCGACATGGGTGTCTTCGAGCGCAACCCATACACCACACATAAATCGGGCGGGCGTACTGCTAAAGTGGATGGTGTCAGAATGGGCGCGCTGCTGGGTGCCGAACTTGAAGTTCAGCGTCTGAAACGGGATGGGTTCGCGGTCGTAGAGCATCCGTAGCACATCGAAAATAGCGGGCTGACTGGCTATTTCGCGGACAGTAGCGTATTTCTTCCAGATATCCTGATGTCGGTTAGGCTCTTCACCCACGCGGGCAGGGAATTCTGGTTCGAGGTCGCGAACGGCGCGGTTGATCAGGTCATGGCTAACCTGCTGTCGGAGCAACAAAAATCCTTCGTGGTGGTAATGAACCGCCTGCTCGTGCTGCTCAGGCGTAAGCTGTTTTTCAGCCAGCAGGTCGGCAAAAAAAGGCGATTCGACCCAGGGCAGATTCATGCGCTGGGCCACGGCAACGTTTTTCATTGGGTATGGGTTTAGAGAGATGTTTCATCTGTTTATCAAGTAGTTGCTTTTGCTAATTTCATGCCAATTGGATCCCAGTGGATAACTTTCCGCTGATCGGCACTTAAGTTAGCCGCCAGTGAGGGCGCGGCTGCACGCAAACCAAATTCAGCATCTTCGCGTACCAGCGAAGGCTTATTCTCGCGAATGGCATTAAAAAACACAATCATGTGATCGAACCGGTCGTCGTAGCCTTCGGGAGCTGCATAGGTTTCGACCGGCTCATTCTTTACATCCCGCGTGAACTGGTCAGACGGGTATTTCTGGCCGTATTGCTGAACAAACTGCTCCTGCATGGCTTTCGGGTAAGTGAACAGCGCGTCGTAGCCAGTGCTGTACATAGGAGCGTTGGGCCGCTTGAGCCGGTTCATCGTAAACTCGTTCCAGCCAATGTCGATTACCCCCTCTGTGCCAACCAATCGGGTATGGATACTCCCCCCCGATCCAGCAGCTAAATTGACGCGGGTTGTAAACTGAAACGACTCGTGTTTATCGGTTTTCGGGTAATCCATGATGGCCGTAACAAGATCGTAGGCATCGCGGCCATCTTTCCAGAAATTCAGGTCGCCGAGGGCAAAAATGCGGGTCGGTCCTTTCGACTCGGTAATGGTATGTACGCCCGTAATGAGATGAACGAATAAATCGCCGGCTACGCCCGTGCCGTAGTCTTTGTAGTTGCGCCACCGAAAAAATCGCTCGGGCTGAAACGGTCGTTTGGGCGCATCGCCGAGGTAGCGGTCCCAGTCAACGTCTTTGGGGTCGAGGTTAGGCGGCATGGTATACTGCCACGCGCCCAGCGCATCGGTGCGGTCGAGAAACGTTTCAACCGACGTCAGTTCGCCAATGGCACCAGCTTCGTAGCGTTTTTTGGCTTCCAGCACCGCCGATGCACTTGCCCGCTGACTACCAACCTGAAACACTTTACCCGATTTTTTATGCGCTGCAATCACAGCCGCTCCCTCTGCAATGTGGTGTACCATTGGCTTCTCGCAGTACACGTGTTTCCCCGCGTTGAGTGCATCGATGCTGATGCGGTCGTGCCAATGGTCGGGAACGCAGATCAGCACGGCGTCGACGTCGGAGCGGGCCAGAATTTCGCGGTAGTCGCGGGTGGTAAACAAATCGTTGCCCCAAACTTCTTTGGCCCGTTCGAGCCGGGGGGCATATAGGTCGGCAACGGCAACAACTTTAGTACCGGGTACACGCAGGGCGCAGTTGAGATCGAAATGACCAATAATGCCTGCACCAATCAGTGCCAGATTTACGTTGTCGGCGGCTGAACGCGGCTGAACAATCTCAATGAGGTTTTTGGGTGCGTATTGAGGATTAGACCTACCCGTTGCAGCATTGACGAACGGCGTGCCAGCGGCCAGCATCGCCGATGTACCGCCAAGTTGACGAAGAAATTTTCTGCGCGAATTCATTTTAAAAATTCTTTATGCCTACCATTATTTGTACCAAATAACGGAAAATACTTAAACTTCTCAATTTTATTAATTTCTCGCACCGATAAATACTTAAGGATATGGTCTATTATCTGAACTACCTAACTACCTATTCAACTATGTACTCCCACCACAGCATCTCCTCTATCCGGGCAAACAGCCGAAAACCGTTTTTCTCAAGTACGCGCTGCGAACCAATATTTTCGGCGTTGGTGTCGGCTATTACGCGCCTGACGCCCGGTTGCTGACCGGCCCAATTGAGCAAGCCACCTACCATCTCAGTCATATAACCCTGCCGCCGAAATGCGGGATAGGTGCCGTATCCAATTTCTACAGTGCCGGTTTCGTCGGGTTCGCCTTTGAATTTGGCGTCGGCCACAATCTGCCGTTTTTCGTTGTCGATTGCAATCCAGATGGTCTGATAAAACGGATCGAGGGCCGAGTCCTCCAGGCGGGGTATAACAAAATGCGTAATGATACTTAATAGTGGTTCGGCCACTTCCCGATGGCCCTTCAACAAACCCAGCGTCTGTTCCAGTCGATCATTATCGACAATGTGTAGCCGTAACTGTTCGAGCGACAGGGGCTGTACTCTCAGACGGGGCGTAGTAATCATTTTTCGATCACGTAACTCGGCGTACCAACCCTGGCATACAGCTTTGCTAAGCGGTGCGCGTGTTCGTCGTAAGCGCTCTCGAACAAATCAACGGCCCGTTCAGCACCGACCAAAACGCCCGCACTCAATACCTTTGGCGGGTGCCCGGCTTCGGTCAGCAGTCGGGCAACTTCGGCTTTGATGCTGTTTACAAGCACAGCCCCGCCCACAGTGCTGCCCGGTGCCACGGGTGTATCCAGCCCCGGCACAGTCAGCATGGCGTCGCCGATGGGCGCGCCCGTATCTAAAATCAAATCGGCAAAGTCGCTGAGTTTTTTGCCGTCGGCACGTTTGCTGGTGCTGGCTTCGGAGTGTTCTTTTGTGATGAGTGCCACCACTTTTACGCCCCGTTGCTGAAACAGTTCGGCCATTTCGATAGGCACTACGTTGCAGCCGCTCGACGAAATAACCAGTGCGGCATCCTGTTCACTCAGGTCGTAGTTACGCAGAATACGGTCGGCTAAACCCGGTACGTTTTCCAGAAACATAGCCTGCCGCTGCCCATTGGCCCCAACTACGAGGTTATGAAACGTAAGCGACAGTTCGACAATTGGATTGAAGCCGGGAAATGAACCGTAGCGCGGCCACATTTCTTCGACCATAATGCGGCTGTGCCCCGACCCGAACACGTGTACCATCCGACCCGCCAGAATGGTATCTGCAAACCACCGGGCTGTTTGTTGAATCTGCTCCGTTTGCGCTTCGACCGTGTCGAGTATAGCGCGGCATTTTTGAAGATATTCTTGAACCATTTCTGAACCAGGATTAGTCAGGATTTACAAGATTACTACAAGATTCTACACTTCGCTTATTCACGTATCTGAATCTTGTCTGGCAAGATGATAAATCTTGTTCAATCCTGATAATCCAGGCTAATCCTGGTTCAGATGATTCAGATGGATTAGATTTCGTTTTGAATGGCAAAGCTGGCGGCTCCGATGGCTCCGGCCATATCGCCAAAGTGAGCGATTTTAATAGGCGTGGCCCGGCCACCGGGTCGCCACTCGTGGAGATTCATGAATTCGGCCAGCGGCAGCATCAGGTCGTCTTCGGCCTGCGTAATGCCGCCCCCCAGCACAACCAAATCGGGCGAGAAAGCATTGGTCAGGGCGCAAATACCGATGGCAAGATGCCGCACCGAGGTGAGCCAGATCCACTGCGCAAAGTAGTCGCCCTGTTTGTACGCTTCCAGAAGCTGATAGGTGCTGGTGAACCGGCCCAATGACCGTTTCTCGATGGTAGCGTTGCCAATGGCGTTTTCTAAACTGCCGGGCTGGCCCGTAATGCTCAGCTCGTCGGCCACATTGACGGTGATATGCCCCAGCGAACCGGCTTTCTGGTGGTTGCCCTGATACAGTTTTCCCTCAATCAAGACCCCACCGCCAACGCCCGTGCCGAGGGTGAGCATGACCACGTTTTTATGGCCTTTGGCAATACCGAAACGAGCTTCGGCCATCAGAGCCGCGTGGGCATCGTTCACGACATACACGCGGTCGTTCAGGAAATGGCCCCAATGGAACCCTTCCAGCCCGTCGAGCCGACCGGGCATAAACGCAATGTACTGATTCGACTCGTTCGGCAAACCCGGTGCCGATAAACCAACCGCTTTTACCGGGCTGGTGCTTTGCTGGCGCAGATCGGCTACCGTTTCCAGTACGGCCTGCTGCCACGCTTTCTCCCCGTTGGTTGGATGATAAAGTTGTTTGACGATTTCACCCGTGTGAATATCCATCAGTACGCCCTTTATCCAGGTGCCGCCGAGGTCAATACCAATTGCGTTCATATTTGCCCTTCGCTTACACTCCAGCCGCCATCAACAGTCAGCACCTGACCGGTAGTGAAAACGGAATAGTCTGACATAAAATACACGGCTGCCCCGTCGAGATCAGCAGGCTGACCGATTCGTCCGCCGTCGAGGGGTTGCTTGGTTTTGGTGAACGACACAATGGTATGGTCGTTGGCAGCCCGTTGCGCCATTGGCGTTTCGACCAATGCCGGTGCCAGCACGTTGATGCGGATATTGTTGCTGGCGTAGTAGGCTGCGGTCGATTTGGTGAAGCCTATTACCGCCGATTTCATGGCTGCGTAGGCGTGGGTCGCAAAATACATTGGCGACGGACTCGACCCCAGCACCGACCCCATGTTCAGAATGGTGCCGCCGGTCTGCTGCGCCCGAAACGCCCGCACAGCCGCCTGATTCGACAGCATGAGCGATGTCAGGTTCAGGTTCACAGTGTAGTTCCAGCCCTCCAGCGTCAGTTCGTGCAAAGGCCCATCGCCAAACCGCCGACCAGAGCCGCCCGCTACGTGATAGAGTCCATCGAAACCACCAAAAATCTGCTGACAAAGGGCAATGGCTTTGGGAGCCGTTTGCGGGTCCGATGCGTCGCCCGACATGGCTAAACCGTTGCCTTCTAACTGGTTTTCGGCGGCTGTACAACTTTCGGGGTTTCGCCCCACCACAACCACCTGCGCTCCTTCGCGGACAAATGCTAAAGCTGCCGACAAGCCCATGCCAGTTGTGCCGCCAATCACTACGATTCGTTTAGACTCTAACCACATAAAGTTCAAGTTAAATCAATTTTCTCGGCAATCCGCAGTTTCGCGCTGCGGGCGCGGGGGTTACGGGCAATTTCGTCGGGGGTGGCTTCAATGGGCTTTCGCGTAATGCTGCGCAGCGGTTTTATTTCGTTGCCATACAAATCTTTATCGACCTCCCCCTGAAATTTGCCTTTATTAATAAAATTCTTCACCAACCGATCTTCGAGCGAGTGATATGCCATCACCACCAGCCGCCCACCGGGCTTCAACACCTCCGGCACCTGCGTCAAAAACTCTTCGAGCGCGGTCAGCTCTTCGTTCACCTCGATACGCAACGCCTGAAAAACCTGCGCGAAATATTTGTTTTCCTTTCCACGTGGGGCGAAGCGTTGCAGGGCACCTTTCAAGTCGCTAATAGTATTGATTGGGCGGTTCGAACGGGCCGAGACAAGTGCCCCGGCAGCCGTGCGGGCGTTGGTAATTTCGCCATACATACCCAGAATCCGGTGTAAGTCGGCTTCGCTGTACTCGTTTACCACTTCGCGGGCGGTGCGGTCGGCCTGCTGATTCATCCGCATGTCGAGGTCAGCGTCGAAGCGGGTCGAAAAACCGCGTTCGGGTGTATCGATCTGGTGCGATGAAATGCCGAGATCAGCCAGAATGCCATCAACCTGATCGGTTTTATACAGCCGTAGATACCGTTTCAAATGGCGAAAATTAGCCGGAACAAACGTCAGGCGTGAGTCATCGATAGCCTGCGCATTAACACGGGCGTCGGCATCCTGATCGAACCCAAACAGTTTTCCGGGCGCATGGTCTGAAGGTTCGAGTTGCCGTAGCATTTCCCGGCTGTGTCCCCCGCCCCCGAACGTAACGTCAACATAAGTGCCGCCCGGTTGCAGATTCAGCCCGTCGATGCAGGCGTGCAGCATAACGGGTTCGTGGTAATTCGTAGTCATTCAGAAACTAAGCGGGTTATTGTTTTGTCTTTCAGACGAAGCCCAATACAAAATTATGAAGAAACTGCTCTCCTTTGCGGCCCTCCTCCTCCCTATCTCACTATTAGCCTGTTCCGACTCGTCAAAACCTGCCGACGTTCAGCCGGGACAATACCGCGCCGTACTACAAACACGCGGTGGTGCGTTACCCTTCGGTCTCGACATTCAGCCTATTCCGACGAAACCGGGGCAATATCGTGTTTTCGCACTGAACGGCAACGAACGCCTGCCAATGGATACGGCCTCGGTACAGGGCGATTCGCTGCGGATTCCGATGGCGTTGTTCGAGTCCGAACTAATTGCGAAAGTCAACGGCGACCAGTTGCAGGGTGTATGGCGTCGGCAGCGAACAAAAACACAGGTGCAAACCCTGCCCTTCTCCGCCCAACGCGGCCTGACACAGCGATTTGTGGCCGACCAGCCAACGGCATCTATTAACCTTAGCGGTAACTGGGCAACGGATTTTGGCAGCAAAACGGGCAAAGTCGACACGGTAAATGCTGTGGGGGTATTCACGCAAAAAGGCAATCGCGTGTCGGGCACGTTTCTGACACCAACGGGCGATTACCGCTATCTGGATGGCAACGTAGTAGGCGACAGCCTGTTTCTGTCCTGCTTCGACGGTTCACACCTGTTTTTGTTCAAGGCCCGGCACAATCCTGTTGCCAAAACGTTGACGGGCGGCTTCTGGTCGGGCGTATCGGGCTACGAACCGTGGGTGGCCCGCTTCGAGCCGAAGGCCGAACTGCCCGACCCGGCCAGACTAACGTTTCTGAAACCCGGCAGCAAAACGCTAACCATCTCGTTTCCCGAACCTAACGGAAACACTGTGTCGCTGACAGATGCGCGATTTAAAAATAAAGTAACGATAGTACAGATTCTGGGGTCGTGGTGTCCTAATTGTATGGATGAAACCAACTTTCTCAGTCCGTGGTACAAGCGTAATCGCAGCCGGGGCGTCGAAATTCTGGGGTTAGCCTTCGAGCGGTCGGCAAATATGGCCGATTCAGGGCCAAAAATTGAACGAATGAAACAGCGATTCAGCATCGACTATCCGGTGGTACTGGCGGGCACGAACGACAAAGTACAGGCCAGCCGTGCCTTGCCCGACCTGAACGCCGTGGTAGCCTTTCCGACAACAATTTTCATCGACAAAAAAGGGCAGGTACGACATATTCACACGGGCTTCAGCGGACCCGGCACGGGCGTTTATTATGATCGGTACGTCGAAGAGTTTAACCGGCTGGTCGATAAATTATTGTCTGAACCAGGATTAGTTGAGATTAACAGGATGAAACAGGATTGATAATCCGGCTTGTCCAACGATTAAAGGTAAACGAAGCGTAGCATCTTGTGGTACTCATGAAAATCAAGGTCAATCCTGGTTCAGATAATTTTTTGCTGTTTGTGCTGGCGTGCCTGAACTTCACGCACATCATGGATTTTATGATTATGATGCCGATGGGACCGCAGTTGATGCGCCACTTCGGCATTGGGCCACAGGCGTTTAGTTTTCTGGTTTCGGCCTATAGCCTGAGCGCGGGCGTGTCGGGCTTTACGGCGGCTTTTTTCGTAGATCGATTTCCGCGTAAGCATGTGCTGGTAACGGCCTACGCCGGTTTTTTAGTAGGGACGGTAGCGTGTGGCGTGGCCCCGACCTACGAGTGGCTGGCTGTAGCGCGGCTGTTGGCCGGGTTGTTTGGCGGAGTGTTGGGCGCACAGGTGCTATCGATTGTGGGCGACACGTTTCCCTACGAACGCCGGGCGCAGGCCATGTCGATTGTAATGACGGCCTTTTCGGTGGCTTCGGTAGTGGGCGTTCCGTTCGGACTTTGGCTGGCTACTACACTTAGCTGGCACGCGCCGTTTCTGGTTGTGGCCGGGCTGGGCATAGTAGTATTATTCCTGCTGTGGCGGTTCGTACCCCGGCTCGACGGGCACCTTATCAAAGGCGAAAAGCGGCCCCATCCGCTGGCGGTGCTAACCAACATTTTAAAAACGCCCAATCAACTCCGTGCGCTCTGGCTTACCACAACCATCATGCTGGGCCATTTTAGCATTATTCCGTTCATTGCGCCCTATCTGGTTGCTAATGCTGGTTTTGGTGAAAACCACCTGTACCTGATTTATCTGGTGGGGGGATTACTCACTATTTTCACGGCACCGGTTGTGGGCAAACTGGCCGATCAGCGCGGGAAGTACCCCATTTTTGTCATTTTCGCGTTGCTTTCACTTATACCTATCTACCTGATTACCAACCTCACCTCTGGCTCGTTGGTTGTAGTTCTTTTTGTATCGGGTCTGTTTTTCATCTTCTCCAACGGGCGGCTTATTCCAACACAGGCCATGACGGCCTCGGTGGTGCTGGCACAGCAACGGGGTGGGTTTATGAGCATCAACTCATCGGTACAACTACTGGCGCAGGCCATTGCTACCTACGGAGCCGGGCTGATTATCCAGAAAACCCCAACCGGCCAACTGCTCCATTACTCTACCGTTGGCTATTTAGCGATGATCGCCATCTTCGCCAGTGTGTTCATCGCCAGAACGGTGAAGCCCGTTTCTGAAGCAGCAGAGCCATCTGAACCGTCTGAACCGGGATTAGCCGGAATTGTCGGGATTAAACAAGATTGATTTCAGCAACGCGCAGCGTAGCATCCTGTTTAATCCTGACAATCCCGGCTAATCCTGGTTCAGACGGTTCAGACAGTATGCTTGCATACTATCTTCCTAAGACGTAGTTTTGTATGTCCACCAGCCCGACATCGACTGGCCTGTGGCACAGCTATGAAAAAAGAGAAAACTGTTGATTTTCACATAAAATGGGGTTGGCACGCCATTTCGCGTATGTACAACGCTTACGCGGCCCGCTTCGACATTACGATGGCGATTGGGTACGTGCTGCTCAACATCGATCTTGAAGAAGGGACTCCAGCCACAAAAATTGGTCCGCTGCTGGGCATGGAACCCCGTTCATTAGTGCGGATGCTGAAGAGCCTGGAAGAACGCGGCCTGATTCGACGCGAAGTTGATGGGAGCGACAAACGCTTTGTCCGTATCTACCTGACCGATGAAGGCAGAGCCAAGCGCGAAATGGCCCGCGAAGGCGTGATTCAATTCAATAACATGATCCGCGAACGTATTCCTCTCGATAAACTGGTAACGTTTTTTGAGGTTATGAAAGACATCAACCGGATTGTTGAAGAAGAAAATAACAAACTGAAAGCCAGTGAACCTGAAGAATTAACCTTAGAATAACCCCCCGCCAACCGTGACTGCGCCCACCCTGCTATCGGCTGATGACCAACTGACCCGCTTTGTCGGGTTGATGGACGTAGTGGCGACGTTCTACCGGGCAAATCTGAATAACCCAAAGAAACCAATGGACATAAGCCGCGAAGACGTGACTGAACTATTCCGCAGTCTCAACCAGCACCATGTTCAGTATCTGCTGGTAGGTGGTATGGCAACGGCCCTCCACGGCTACGTTCGGGCAACAGAAGACTTAGACCTCTGGATTCGGGTTGGCAACGAGAACAAAGCCGGGCTGATTACTGCGCTCGAAGAAAACGACGTAGCTGGTGCTATTTATTTAAAAGATGTGCCGCTCCTCTTCGGCTGGACGAGCGTAGTGGCTGGCAAACGCGGTTTTACCCTCGATATGGGACACGCGCTGAAAGCGTTTTCCGAACTCGATTTTGATGCCTGCTACGAACGAGCCGTTGATGCCTCGTTCGACGGTGTGCCATTTAAAGTGATTCATCTTAACGACCTGATTACCGAGAAACGGGCCACTGGTCGCCCGAAAGACCAGATTGATGTCGACGAATTAACAAAACTGACAAAGAGGAACACGGATAGTACGGATGAAACGGATTAACACAAAAGAAAGATGTCTGTGAGAACCCGTCCCATCTGTAAAATCCGTGTTCCATCAACAACCACATGGAAGCTACTTTAGAAAAACCCAAAACAACTGTAAAGAACCGGACCATTCGGCGCGTGGCCGTGCTGGGATCGGGCATCATGGGGTCTCGCATTGCGGCCCACTTCGCCAATATCGGCGTCGATGTATTACTGCTCGACATTGTGCCGAAAGAGCCAAACGATGCTGAAAAAGCGAAAGGACTGACCACCGACAGCCCCGCCGTGCGCAACCGCATCGTAAACGACGCGTTTCAGACCATGCTCAAGGCATCGCCCGCGTCGCTCTACAGCCCCAAATTTGCCGACCGTATCAAGCTTGGCAACTTCGATGATAACCTCAAAGAAATTGGTAGTTATGACTGGGTGATTGAGGTAGTTGTTGAACGGCTCGACATCAAACGGTCTGTTTATGAACGCGTTGAGCAGTTTCGCAAGCCCGGTACGCTGATCACGTCGAATACGTCGGGCATTCCGATGCATTTGCTCTCGGAAGGCCGCTCCGATGATTTCCGACGTAATTTTTGCGGTACGCACTTCTTCAACCCGCCCCGCTACCTGCGCCTGCTCGAAATTATTCCCGGCCCCGATACCGACCCGGCTGTGATTGATTTCCTGATGAACTACGGCGATCTGTATCTGGGCAAAACTACGGTGCTCTGCAAAGACACGCCCGGCTTCATTGCCAACCGGCTCGGTATTCAGTCCCTGATTCAAACGATTCGGGTGGCCGAAGACATGGGCCTGACGGTTGAAGAAGTCGATAAACTGACCGGGCCGGTAGTAGGTCGGCCCAAGTCGGGTACGTTCCGGCTGTCGGACGTGGTGGGCTTGGACACAACCGTGAACGTAGCCTCCAACCTCGTTAAGCTGGAGCACGACGAGTCGCGGGCGAGTTTTGAGTTGCCGGCGTCGGTGCAGAAGCTGATGGAGAACAAGTGGCTCGGCGACAAAACCGGACAGGGCTATTACAAGAAAACGAAAGACGCTAACGGGCAAACGCAGATTCTGGCTCTCGACCTGAAAACATTCGGGTACAAGCCGTCGGAGAAAGTCAAATTTGCCACGCTCGAAAGCACAAAAGCAATTGATAGTCTGAAGAAACGCTTCCCCGTACTGCTGGCGGGCACCGACAAAGCGGGCGAATTTTACCGCCGAACCTTTGCCGACGGATTTGCCTATGCCACGCATCGCATCCCCGAAATTTCAGACGAACTCTACCGCATCGACGCGGCCATTACAACCGGCTTCGGCTGGCAGTTGGGCCTGTTCGAGACCTGGGACGCGCTTGGCGTTCAGAAGGGCGTAGATATGATGGAAGCACAGGGCAAAAAACCCGCGCAATGGGTGTATGAGATGCTCGACGCCGGTTTTGAGAGCTTCTACAAGATTGAAGGGGGCAAGCGGATGTATTACGACATTCCAGCGAGAGACTACAAGGCTATTCCCGGCACGGAAGCGTTTATTATTCTCGAAAACCTCCGGGGAGACGGTCCCAGTAACAATATTGTCTGGAAAAACAACGGAGCCAATATCATCGACCTCGGCGACGGCATTCTGAACGTAGAGTTCCGCTCGAAGATGAACACCTTCGGGCCGGAGGTTTCGGAAGCTCTGATGAAAGGTATTACGCTGGCCGAGAAAGACTTCCGGGGTCTGGTTGTCGGCAACGACTCGACCGAAGCGTTCTCGGCAGGTGCCAACCTCGGTACGCTGTTCATGTACGCTGTTGAGCAGGAGTTCGATGAGGTGAACCTGATGATTGCCCAGTTTCAGAAACTCATCACGCGGTTGCGCTACTCAGCTATTCCGGTAGTGGTGGCCCCGCACACGCTTACGCTGGGGGGCGGCTGCGAAGCCTCGCTTCACGCCGACCGCGTAGTGGCCCATTCAGAAACGTACATGGGTCTGGTAGAAGTAGGCGTTGGTCTGATTCCGGCAGGTGGCGGCACCAAAGAAATGGCCGCCCGTGCGTCAGATTTGATTCAGACCGGCGACCCGGAGCTGAACATTGTGCAAAACATGTTCATGAACATTGCCACCGCAAAAGTTTCGACCTCGGCGCAGGAAGCCCGCGAAATGAATTACCTGCGGCCTACAGACCAGATTGTGCTGAATCGCAGCCGTCTGATTGCCGAAGCCAAACAAGCGGCTATTGAACTGGCCGAAAATGGCTATACACAGCCCAAACCCCGCACCGACATTCGGGTACAGGGCAAAACGGGTATCGCACTTTTTAAAGCCGGTATTACGGCCATGCGCATGGGTCGCTATATTTCAGATCACGACCTGAAAATTGCCGACAAACTGGCTTATGTTATCTGCGGTGGCGACCTCAGCACCCCGCAAAACGTATCGGAGCAATACCTGCTCGATCTGGAGCGCGAAGCCTTCCTGTCGCTGACTGGCGAGAAGAAAACCCTGGAGCGGATTCAAAGCCTGCTCACGGGCGGCAAACCGCTGCGAAATTAAACGAGTCATTCTGTTGTGTGGCTGGCGCATTGTAGAGACGCAACCCTTTGCGTCTCACCCGCGTCAGCCACACAACAGAATGACTCGTATTATTTATCTCCGGCGAATATATGCCTCTTACACCGCTACCGTTTTGCCGGGTACGGCAATAGCGTAGTTACCCTCTTTATCGGGTAGGCTTTTTGGCTGAGCATCCCAGGCGAGTTTGGCAGGGAACAGATCGATTTGCGAGTTGAGGGCATCGTCCCATTTCACCACATTGCCCGAGTACGTTGCCATCCGGCCCATAACGGCGGTCATGGTGCTTTTTGCGCCGTTTTCAGCATCGGCAAATTTATACTGCCCTTTCGCAATAGCGTCGAACAATTCGTCGTGTTCAATCTGATACGGGTTGCCATCGGCCTTACCGTTATGCACGTAGATCGGTGCGCCCTTGTAGGCCAGCAGCGCACTTTTCTGCCCAAACGTATCGACCTTGCCTTTCGTACCCACAAACTTCTCGTCAACAATGCTGTAGGTGCCTTCATAATGGCGGCACTGACTGTTGATAACCGTGCCATCGGCGTAGGTAAAATCAACGATGTGGTGATCAAAAATTTCGCCATAATCTTTGCCCGTGCGAACCTGCCGCCCGCCCGTTCCCTGGCACGACACCGGGTAGCCACGTTTCACCCAGTTGGCAACGTCGATGTTGTGAATGTGCTGTTCATTGATGTGATCGCCACAAAGCCAGTTGAAATAATACCAGTTGCGCATCTGGTAGTCCATCTCGGTCTGATCGGGTTTGCGAGGCTTTTGCCACACCCCTCCGCTAATCCAGTACACCTGCCCGCCCACAATGTCGCCCAATGCCCCGTCGTGAATACGCTTGACCATTTCGCGGTAATTAGGTTGGTAATGGCGTTGCAGGCCCACCACCACATTCAATTTCTTCTTTTTAGCTTCTTCGGCAGCGGCCAGCACTTTGCGAACGCCCGGTGCATCGGTAGCTACGGGCTTTTCCATGAACACGTGCTTACCCTGGCGAACGGCTTCCTCAAAATGGCTGGGCCGAAAGCCGGGTGGCGTTGCCAGAATCACCACGTCGGCCAGTGCAATAGCCTGTTTGTACGCGTCGAATCCAACGAACTTACGGTCTTCCGGTACGTCAACTTTGGGTGAGCCATCGGCAGCTTTCAGCGACCGGCCCATCAATGATTTATACGCGTCATCGACCCGGTCGCGGTAGGCGTCGGCGAGTGCTACAATTTTTACGTTTTGTTTAGTATTCAGGGCTTGCTGGGCCGCGCCCGTACCGCGCCCGCCACAACCAATCAGAGCGACCTTAATCGTGTCGTTAACAGAAAAGTGGTAGCCGGGGCCGCCTGCGCTAAAGGGTAATGCTAAACCGGGTAGGCTGCTCAACACGGCACCACTTGTAAGCAGACCCGCACTTTTCAGGAAATCGCGCCGATCCTGATTCGATTCGTTCGTCATTGTTCGTAAAAGATTGCGGTTGAGAATACGATTCTTAGAGAAAGCGGGCAACTGAGTCGATTTACTATTTCTCTCTTATTGGAAATGAGCAGTGCGTCTGAATTTCCCAGATTCATCGGCGGCAAACGTATAGATGTGGGCGGCAGAAAATCGCCGGCATATGTCACTGTAGAGTTACTTTTCTTTTATATACAGGGTTAGTAGGGAATGAAAAGTCAAAAAAACACAGAAAAATATCATTACAGGCAAGAAATTTTTGTACTAAAAACAGACTTATACGTAGTTTTATCGTCAAAAGGGAGAGTCTCCTAATTATAACCCACATTTTATCATCGTTTGTATGCGTAAAATCAGTACTTATTCATCACTGCTAACGGCCATGCTTTGCTTGTTGAGTTTGGCGACGTTCGCTCAGACCCGTATTGCCGGTAAAGTTACCGACGAAGCTAAACGCGACGAACTGGCGGGTATCAGCATTGCCGTAAAAGGGAAAGTTGCCGGCACAATTACCGACACCAAAGGCCGGTTTTCTCTAACGACCAATACGCCCACGCCATTTACCATTGCGGTGTCGGGGGTGGGTTTTCAAACGCAGGAATTCACCATTACCGGCAACCGTACCGATTTCGACATTACGCTGAAAGAGCAGGTGATGTTGGGGCAGGAGGTCGTTGTATCGGCGTCACGCGTTGAAGAGAGCGTACTCCAGTCGCCCGTATCAGTTGAGAAAATGGACATTCGGGCCATTCAATCAACGCCATCGGCTACGTTCTACGACGCCCTGCAAAACATCAAAGGCGTCGACATGAGCACCCAAAGCCTCACGTTCCGGTCGGTTAACGTGCGCGGATTTGGAGCCAATGGCAATACGCGGGTAGTGCAGCTTGCCGATGGCATGGACAATCAGGCACCGGGGCTGAATTTCTCGGTAGGCAATCTGGCCGGCATTTCGGAACTTGATCTCGAAAGTGTTGAATTGCTGCCTGGTGCAGCGTCGGCCCTATACGGCCCTAATGCAATAAATGGCTTGCTGTTGCTGAATTCAAAAAGCCCGTTTCTGTATCAGGGCCTGAGCGCCCAGGCGAAAGTAGGCGTCATGAACGCCAGCAACCGAACCACGGCCACAACGCCGTATTATGACATGGCATTCCGCTATGCGAAAGCGTTCAACAACAAATTCGCTTTTAAAGTCAACGTATCGTATTTAAAAGCCAACGACTGGCAGGCTACCGACTACCGCGATCAGAGCTTTGCCAATGGCTTCAACCTACAAACCGGTACGCGCCAGACCAATCAGGGCTATGACGGCATCAATGTTTATGGCGACGCCAGCGCGAACATTTACACCAGCCTGTTTGGTAATGGTCAGCCTGGCACAGGTGCCAATGGTACGTCGCAGATTCTTGGCCTGATTGCCACCACGCAGATTCCGCAGGCAGGCAACCGAACACTGCCTCAACTGACGGGCCAGACACCACAGCAGATTTTCAACAGCCTTATTCCAAACCAGTTGATTTCACGGACGGGCTATAATGAAAATGAGCTGGTCGACTATAATGTCAATAACCTGAAGTTGAGTGGTGCTCTTCATTACCGCCTAAACGAAAACCTCGAACTGATTGGGCAGGTCAACGCTGGTACCGGAACCACTGTGTATACAGGTGCCGACCGCTATTATATCAAAGGTTTTTACTTGGGGCAGTACAAACTCGAACTGAAAGGTTCAAATTTCTTTGTGCGTGCTTATACCACACAGGAGCGTTCGGGCGATGCCTATGCAACCGGAACGCTTGGTCAGGGTATCAACGAAGCTTGGAAACCCAGTGCATCAGCATGGTTTCCGCAATTTTTCGGCACCTATGCCCAAACAGCATTTCAGGGCTATGCAGGTGCTTTGCTAACGGCACTCGGTTCGGGGCAATCTCAGGCAGCCGCTGTTGCAGCCGCTCAGAGTTTTGTTAATAGCCAACAGGGCGTTTGGTTAAGTACTGCGCGGGGATTAGCCGACCAGGGTAGGCTTGTACCGGGAACGCCCGGCTTCCAGCAAGCGTTCGATGCCGTTTCTACCCGCCCGCTACCCGGCAACTTTGCCGTAAATCCGCCCCAGGTTGGTGCCAGGTTCTTAGATAAAACGAATCTGTATCATGCCGAATTTATGTATAACTTCAACAAACTGATCGATCCAAAGTTGGTTGAAGTGATTGTAGGCGGTAATTTCCGGCAGTATGCGCTGAACTCCGGTGGTACGCTTTTCCTGCAAAAAGAAGACGGCAGCGAATACTCGATCAGCGAATATGGTGGATACGTACAGGCTCAGAAAACCGTTGCCGACATACTGAAGCTGACTGGCTCGATTCGCTACGATAAAAACCAGAATTTTAAAGCACAGATCAGCCCGCGTCTGTCGGCAGTACTAACGCTCGACAAAACGCACAACATCCGGGCGTCGTTTCAGCGCGGGTTCCGTATCCCAACTACGCAATCACAGTATATTGACCTGAACACACCGAGCGCACGGCTGATTGGTGGCTTGCCCGTATTCGCTCAGAAATACAATTTTGCGGGTAATCCGGTATATACGCTGGCATCGGTGCGTGCGTTTGGCGCAGCGTTGCAACAGGGAACCCCCTTACCGCAGGCGACACAGTTGCTCCAGCAGTTTCAGAATCCCGGTTACGACCCGGAGCGGGTAGAAACGTATGAGGTAGGTTATAAAGGCTTGATTAAAAACAGGCTGTTTATCGATGCGTACTACTACTACAACCGCTTCCTGAATTTTGAAGGTGGCTCGCAGGTTATTCAGGGCATTAATCCGGTGAACCTGTCGAACCCGGTAACAGCCCTGCAACTCTTGAGCGGTACCACGCGCACCGTGTATAGCCTGCCCACCAACGCACCCGTGCAGTTACGTAATGCAGGCTGGGCTATTAGTGCCGATTACCAACTGCCGGGTAACTTTGCTATTGGCGGTAACGTATCCTCGAACTATCTCGTACAACAGGACAAAATTCCGGCTGATTTCGTAACGTTCTTCAATACGCCGAAGTATCGCTACAATCTGTCGTTCGGAAATCGGAATATTCGTGGTAGCAACTTCGGCTTCAATATTGTGTGGCGTTATCAGGATTCGTTCTTGTGGGAAACAACCATTGCAAACACCGAGGCTACAAACCGCAAACAAACCATTATTCCGGCCTATAGTACGCTCGATGCACAGGTAACGAAGAAATTGCCGGGTATCAAATCAATCATAAAAGTGGGTGGCACCAACCTGCTGGGTAACTTGTACCAGCAGTCTTGGGCCAACCCACTTATTGGCTCAATGTACTACGTAAGCCTAACGTTCGATGAGTTACTGAATTAATTTTTGCCGGTTTGCGGGTAACTATTACCACCCGCTTTCTGGCCCGAAGGTGTGCCGGGTTTGCCCGCGCCAGTTGGCTGTGGACCGTTTGTAGAAACGTTCCGGTCGCTGGTGCGGGCTTCCTTTTGCACGGCTGCGTTGTTTGTAGGACGTTTTGAACCGCCCGTTGAGCCAGAGGTAGAGCTTTCGCTTACCTTCTTGCCCCCATATGTGGGCGTTCCATTGCTGGTCAGGCCACCGTCTGACGCGGTGCCGTTTTTGGTACTTTTCGGCTGGCTACCTGTTTTCGGGCGTGTTTCGGCTACGCGTGTACCTTTGGCTCCGCCCGCCGACGGTACGCTGGCCGAACCTTGCGAAGTGCTACCCTGCGTGTTAGTAGGGCCAGTAGGCGAATAATAGCTATTGCCATTGCGCGTCATCCCCGACTCCATTTTACCCGTTCCCCGGCGTTTCATGCCTTCAACCGAACTTTTGTTAGTATTGGTTGTGCTGCTTTGCTGCGACACCACGCCATTAACCTTTGTATTGGCCCCCTGCACCTGCTTCTGAGCGTGCGACTCTGTTAGACATGCGGTGACTATAGCCAGACTAAAAACAACTGCCTTCTTCATAACGTCTTGTATTTACATAAGTATGCTATCATTTCCAACCTAAGTCTATAGAATTTGTTTAGAAAAAGATTTTACCCCTAAGCAGCCTTATAAGGTAGAACTTTTCTGGTCTGCCAAACCGTTCGGAAGGAAGTCTGTTTGCCTCTTTATTCGCCACTTTTAGCTCATCTCGCTCTTTGGTAAATTCTACGTCTCCTGATTTTTCGGCAAATACTGAAGCTACAGCCTCCCAACTGCCCCGTCGGTTAAATTTATTGCAGGGAACGGCCCTGAACATGATCGACATGGTGGGTATTGGGCCATTTGTGGTACTGCCCTTCGTTATTAAAACAATGGGTGGTCCACTGTTTTTATGGGCCTGGGTGCTGGGGGCCGTAGTTGCACTAATCGATGCATTTGTGTGGGCCGAATTGGGAGCTGCTTTTCCGCAGGCAGGAGGTAGCTATAATTTCCTCAAAATCGCGTATGGCGAACGGCGTTGGGGGCGGCTGCTGTCATTTCTCTATGTCTGGCAAACGCTCATTCAGGCTCCGCTCGTGGTGGCGTCGGGGGCAATTGGCTTCGCTCAGTACAGTTCATACCTTGTACCGCTGACCGATTGGCAGCTAAAACTTGTTTCGGGGGCGGTTGTGCTGCTGATAATTGGCCTGTTGTATCGAAAAATTGATTCGATTGGCAAAATCGGCTTAGTGATGTGGAGTGCGGTGCTACTAACCCTCGGTCTCATTATCGTAGGTGGTTTGAGCAACATCCGAATTCCCGTTGGGCAAACGCTTTCGGCAATGACCGATCTGAGCGGGGGTTTGCTGGCCGCTGGGCTGGGGCAGGCGTCGGTCAAAACAATCTACTGTTACTTAGGCTATTACAATGTTTGCCATTTAGGGGGCGAAATGAAACGGCCCGAACGAACTATTCCGGCGAGTATGTTTATTTCGATTGCCGGCATAGCCATTCTCTACTTACTGATGAATCTGAGCGTGGTGAGCGTGGTGCCGTGGCAACAGGCACAACATAGCGAGTTCATTGTCAGCACGTTTGTCGAGACGCTATACGGTCCTGGTGCGGCTCGAATCGCTACCGTTTTAGTGCTGGTCGTTGCGTTTTCGTCGCTGTTTGCGGTCTTGCTGGGCTACTCGCGGGTGCCGTATGCCGCTGCTGTCGATGGGCAGTTTTTTCGCGTGTTTGCCCGGCTGCACCCAACCCGGCAGTTTCCGTATGTGTCGCTGCTCTTTTTGGGTGGTCTGGGGTTTGTATTCAGCCTATTGTTTCGGCTGAGCGACGTTATCACGGCCATTCTGGCAATGCGGATTATGATTCAGTTTGTAGGGCAGGCTGTGGGCTTGTTGTTGCTCCATCATCGACGCAAACGGTCGGAGTTTCCGTTCCGTATGCCGCTGTTTCCACTGCCCGTTTTGCTGGCTATCGGCGTTTGGCTATGGATTTTTTATGCTACTGGCTGGCCGTTTATGCGGTCGGGTCTGGTCGTAACCGGGTTGGGCGTTGTTGCTTTTTTAGTGTCGGCGCGCTTGCAAAAGCAGTGGCCCGGGTAACGCGGCTGGGAAGCCGCTCGCTCTGCAACAGTGACTAAATACAAAGCGGCTTTCCAGCCGCGTTACACTAACGCATCAAATAAAATCTCTGCCGGGTGTTGAGCGGTTCGACCTGTGCCGTCGTGAATCTGGTGGCGGCAACTGGTGCCAGGGGCAGCAATCAACACGTCGGCAGGCTGCTCCCGAACGGTTGGAAACAGCACCAGTTCGCCAATTTTCATTGACACGTCGTAGTGCTCGGCTTCATAACCAAACGAGCCCGCCATGCCGCAACACCCCGATGGAATCAACTGTACCGTATAATTTTTCGGCAACGATAAGGCTTTCTTGCCCGGCACCAGCGATGAAACAGCCTTCTGCTGGCAATGCCCGTGTAGCTTGATTACCCGTTTTTCTTCGGTAAACTGCTCCGGTCGGATACGGCCCGCATCAAGTTCACGGGCAACAAATTCTTCAAAGGTTAGTGTATACTGAGCAATACGTTTGGCATCGTCAACGAGTTCGGCACTAACCAGGTCAGGATATTCGTCGCGAAAGGTCAGAATAGCCGACGGTTCCAAGCCGACTAAGGGCGTTTCTTCGCTCAGTATGTCTTTCAATGCCAGCACGTTCCGGTCGGCCAGCGTTTTGGCGTACTTCAGCATTCCTTTCGATAAGGCCGCCCGACCGCTTTCGCCGTGTTCGGGAATAACTACCGCATAGCCTAATCGCTCAAATAACTGAATGGCTTTCTGCCCAACCAATACGTCGTTGTAGTCGGTAAATTCGTCGCAGAATAGAAATAGCGAAGGCGTTTGGTTTTTTTGTCCTGCGGAAACCTTAGCCGTTGATTTTTGTCCCTTGAACCAACTTTTCACCGTCGTCTTTCCCAGCAGCGGCATCGTCCGGTCGGGGTGGAAACCAACGATGCGGTTGGCGATACGCCGGAGCGCGGGCGTTCCCAATATGCCATTCCAGGCCCAGGGTACGTAACTCGCCAGCCCCACCAGCCGCGTAAAGTTGGCAATCAGCCGCGACCGCAACGGAACACCGTTAGCATCGTAATAGTGTTGCAGAAACTCAGCTTTCAGCTTTGCTACGTCAACATTTGACGGACACTCGTTTTTACACCCCTTGCAGGACAAACACAGGTCGTAAACCTCTTTAATCTCCTCGTGATCGAAACGGTTGTCTTTGGGTGAGTGGGTCAGCATCTCGCGCAGGATGTTGGCCCGCGCCCGCGTAGTGTCTTTTTCGTTGCGGGTAGCCATATAGCTGGGGCACATCGTTCCGCCCGAAAGCTGCGTTTTCCGGCAATCGCCCGATCCGTTGCATTGCTCGGCGTGTTGCAGCACGGTTTGGTTTTCGTACCGGAAATACGTTTTGACATCAGGCGTTTGCTGCCCGGCCTCGTAGCGCAGAAACGTATCCATCGGCGGTGTTTCCACAATTTTGCCGGGATTAAAAATGCCTTCCGGGTCCCATGTGTGCTTAATTTGGCGCATCAGCTCGTAGTTATGCGGCCCCACCATCTGCGGAATAAACTCGCCCCGCAGCCGCCCGTCGCCGTGTTCGCCCGACAGCGAGCCGTCGTATTTTTTAACGAGCGTAGCAATTTCTTCGGCTATCAACCGGTATTGTCGGTGGCCTTCGGCGGTTTTCAGGTTAATAATTGGCCGCAGGTGCAACTCGCCTGAACCGGCATGAGCATAGTGTACCGACGTCATGTTGTGTTTCCGCAGAATCTCGTTGAACTCGCGGATGTAATCGGGCAGGTCGCGGACATCAACAGCGGTGTCTTCAATCACGGCCACGGCTTTTTCATCGCCGGGAAGATTGCCCAACAGGCCCAGCCCAGCTTTGCGCAGGGTCCAGATTTTCTTCGTATCGTCGCCAAAGAGCAGCGGGAAGTGGTAGCCCATGCCAACGGCACGCATCTCAGCTTCCATTTGCGCAGCCAACTGCTCAATTTCAGCGCGGGTATCGCGCGATAGATCGACTACGAGAATAATCGGAAAACGGTCGTCGGGGGTTTTCTGAACGAAAAAGCTGTTTTTGCGCTGCTCGGCGTTTTCGTTCGCACATTCCAGAATAATATCGTCGATGAGTTCTACGGCATAGGGGCTGTAGTTCAGCGCAATGAGCGTGGCCCGCAACGCTTCGTCAATCGAGCGGCAGTGCACGCACACCAGACCGTTTTCTTTCGGCGGCAACGGCACCACGTTCAGCTTGATTTCAGTCAAGAAACAAAGCGTACCTTCTGACCCGGCAATAAACTTAGCCAAATTGAACGGCTGCCCAGTAGGCGTAAACGGCTCCATTTCAAGTACTTCATCGAGTGCATAGCCCGTGTTGCGCCGTTCAATGGTTCGTTTCGGGAAGTTGCGCCGGATTTCTTCCTGATTAGCTGGGTTTGCCAGTATCTCATTGGTTTTCAACACAATTTTATCAACCAATGTGGCAGAGCCATTTCTACGGCTGGCCTCGGCAACTTTTTTAGTGAAATCCCAGCCACTCATGGGGCCAAATTCTGCTTCGGTGCCATCGGCCAGCAACGCTTTCACCGACAGCGTATGGTTGCGCGTGTCGCGGTATACTACCGAGTTGGAGCCGCAGGAGTTATTGCCTACCATGCCGCCAATCATGGCCCGATTGGCCGTGCTGGTTTCCGGCCCGAAATACAGGCCATAGGGTCGTAAAAATTGATTGAGTTCATCGCGCACAACACCCGGCTGCACACGCACCCAGCGTTCGTCGGGGTTGATTTCCAGAATCTTCGTGAAGTGCTTCGATACATCGACAACGATGCCACTACCAACCACCTGACCTGCCAGCGACGTACCGGCGGTACGCGGAATAAGCGATGTTTTATACTGCCGGGCAAACGAAATCAGCACTTTCAAATCATCGACTGTTTCTGGTATGGCAACGGCTGCGGGCATCTCACGATAAGCCGAGGCATCGGTAGCATAAAGTGTTCGATGAGTAGAATCGGTGTGTAGTTTTCCTTTCAGTTGGACAGCTAATAAACTCAGATCATTTGTGGTCATGGGACTGAATGGCCGTGTGGTCGTGTGTCGGCACTAAAAATTTTAAGCAAAATTAACTGTATTTACCACATATTTTTAGTTCTGCCAGCGGTCTGCAAACCAGCGGTAGTTATTAATAAAGTTATAAAAAATTGTCAATTACAGAGACAAATCCGTTGATAGCCAGTATGGTTACATAACTTACTTTTTAGAATAGTACAATATAGGCGAGAGTTACTTACACTATTGATGATACAATTTTGACTTTGAATAAACCGATTTTAACCCGTCGGCATTTGTATTTTAAGCATTAGCCTGTTTTTTTTGCTAACTGGTTCAGGTTTATGTTCTATTATTTCTCTTCTATCTGCTACAATCAAATGCAGAATTTATTAGTCAAATCAGGTAACTACTTAATAGATGCGTAAGCCTGAATCAGCGAGTTCACTCAAAAATTTTCAACTTTTATTGTAAACCTATGATGGACAAATCCTACTCACAAAACCGTACTGTCGGTTGCGTAGGTCAGGTTGAGGCAACTCAACTTCAGTCATCCAGCCGGAAGACTTTATTTAGCTTCCTGACCATGCTGGTGATGGTGCTGCTTCTGGGAAGCCAGAACGCCTGGGCGCAGGGACGCACCGTGACGGGTACGGTTACTGACCCAACCGGATCAGGGTTGCCGGGTGTAAGTGTGCAGATCAAAGGCACACAGCGCGGTACGAACACGGATGCCGATGGCAAGTATAGCCTTGCCAACGTGCCTGATAATGCAACGCTGGTGCTGAGCTTCATTGGTTACACTACGCAGGAAGTAGCTGTAGGCAACCGTTCGACACTTGATGTGAAGCTGGCCGATGACACAAAAGCACTCGAAGAGGTTGTTGTTGTGGGCTATGGTACGTCGAAAAAGAAAGACCTGACGGGTTCGGTAGCGCAGGTAAGTTCGAAAGACTTTAACCCCGGTATCAACCCAAACCCCCTGCAAGCCATTCAGGGTAAGGTAGCTGGTCTGGTTATCACAACCCCTTCGGGTGATCCTAACTCGCAGCCAACCGTTCGTCTGCGTGGATATACTTCGCTGGGTGGTGGTTCGGAGCCGCTGTATGTGGTTGATGGTATGATCGGCGTACCCATCAGCCAGGTAAACCCGAATGACATCGAAACGATGGACGTACTGAAAGATGCGTCGGCGGCTGCTATCTACGGTTCGCGTGCTGCCAATGGCGTTATCATCGTAACGACCAAGCGCGGTAAAGCGGGACAAACGCAGGTGTCGTTTAACAATTACGTAGGTATCGAAACCATCGCACGTCGGCTCGATCTGCTCGATGGCCCCGGCTACGTGGCGGCTGTAACGCAAATTCAGGGGGCTGCGGCTCTAAACGATGGTCTGCGCTTCCCCAAAGATGCCAACGGTAACTACTACAACACCAACTGGATCGATCAGATTACGCGCACGGCTGTTACCAACAATCATAACCTTGCCGTATCGGGTGGTTCGCAGAACTTCAGCTACCGGGGTTCGCTTGACTATATCAAGCAGGATGGTATTGTGAAAAATACGGGCTTCAACCGGATTATCGGTCGGATGAACCTCGATCAGAAAGCACTCGACAATCGCCTGAATGTGCAGTACAACCTGCAATTCACGCAAACCAACCAGAAGTTTGCTGATAACAACATTGTACGCCGGGCGGCTCAGTTTCTGCCGACCCTGCCCGTAAGCTACCCGACGAGTTCGACCCAGAACATTGGCGGTTATGCTGAGGTGCCTGGTGCGTTTGATTTGTTCAACCCGGTTGCGGGTCTGGAGAAGGCAATTAACAACGGTGTTCGCAACACAGCTATTGTGGGGGCTAACCTGCGTTATGACATTCTCGATGGGCTGGCTTTCGGCGTAAACGCGCAGTTGCAGAACGACCAAACAAACAACAACTACGCAACTGACCCAAGCGTAAAGTTCTATCAGGGGAACAACGGTCGGGCTGAGCGTCGTCAGTACAACTCGCTGAACCGATTGGTTGAGACGACGTTGAATTACAACCGCACGTTTGGTGGTAACAGTAACTACTCGTTGTTAGGCGGTTACTCTTTCCAGCAATTAGACAACGACGGCTTTTCAGCGGCTAACAACCAGTTTGTAACGACCGTTACAGGCTTCGACAACCTCGGTTTGGGTGCTGGTACACTGCTGAATCCCAGCAACACTTATGCAAACTCGTACCGAAATCAGTCGCGTCTGATCTCGTTCTTTGGCCGGGCCACGGTTAACCTGACCGATAAGTACAACGTAACGGCAACGATTCGGCGGGACGGTAGCTCGAAGTTTGGTGCTAACAACAAGTGGGGTATCTTCCCATCGGTAGCGGCAGGCTGGAACATCTCGAACGAACCGTTCTTCCCCAAATCAACCGTTATCAACTTCCTGAAACTGCGGGCAGGCTGGGGCCAAACGGGTAACTCAGAAGGTATCAACGCCTACAATTCGATTCAGTTGTACGGTCAGAGAGGCACTTACTTCGACGGCACCATTGGCGACTTTCTGCCGGGTTATGGTATCACGCAGAACGCTAACCCCAACCTGAAGTGGGAGGTTGTTGGTCAAACCAACGTGGGGCTGGACTTCCAGATGTTTAACAGCCGCTTCTCGGGTTCTATTGAATACTACAGCAAGCTCACCAGCGATATGTTGTATAACATCAACGTACCAGCCGATGGCGTAAACTATTTTGCTAACAGCATTCTGGCAAACATTGGTAGTATGCGTAACAATGGTGTTGAACTGTCGTTTGGTGGTGATATCGTCAAGAAAGGTGATTTCATCTGGAACGCCCGCATTGTAGGTTCGTACAACAAAAACACCATTGTATCGCTGTCTAACGATCAGTTCAACATCGGTCAGGTACGTTTCAACCCCTTCGGTGGTCGCGGTCTGTCAGACGTATTTGCTTCATTCCTGGTTGTAGGCCGTCCGTTGGGTGAGTTCAACAACGTACCAACGTTCACGGGGCAGTATAGTGCAGACGGAGCACCCTTGCTGCGGCCTGCAACGGGCGACACGCCGGTAACGAGCGTTGCCCAGGCTGATGCAGCCGCTGCCATTGCTGCGGGCAACCCTATCAATCAGGGCAATCCACAACCGTTCCTGAATGCGTCGTTCATTAACTCGTTCCGGTATAAGAACTTCGACATGAATTTCATGCTGCGCGGTGTGTTCGGCAACACCATTCTGAACAATACCCGCTCGAACTACATGATTCCGGGTTCGCTTCTGGAAACCAACATGCTACGCGATGTTACGACGCTGCCTGCCAACTACGGGACCAACGTACTCTCGACCAACTGGCTCGAAAGCGGCACGTTTGTTCGGCTGAACAACTGGCAGATTGGCTACACGCTTCCTGTTAAGCCAAATAAATATTTCTCAGGAGCGCGGGCCTACATAGGTGGCAACAACCTGTTTATTCTGACAGCCTATAAAGGCATTGATCCTGAATTGCAGGCTGCCGGTAGCTTAGAAGTGAACAACGACCAGAATGGTCAGGTGTTGGCACCAGCAACAGGTAGCGTCCCAACGGGTAACCGCCCAGTTCGTCAGACTCCATCGCCGGTTGGTCTTGATGACGCTGGTGCCGGTTTCTATCCCCGTACCCGGTCGTTCCAGTTGGGTCTGAATCTGACATTCTAAGTGAGTTGTTTTCACAAACTGGGTATAACCCAAAAAAATATTCAGTTTGTGAAAACCGTTTTTGTAAACACGTCGTTAGTATCGCATTCAGCAGTCCTAACACTGTAACTCATTAATTTTCAAAAACTTCTATGAAACGAGTAAACATAAAAGTACTACTGGGTTGCACGGCTCTCATGCTGGCAGGTCAGTCCTGTACCGACCTTACGGAAAAGACGTTCGACGTTATTCCAACATCGAGTAACTTCGGTTCGACACCCGGACAGCAGGCCGCTCTGATTGGCCCGCTGTATGGTAGCTTAGGCGATTACTTCGGTAATATGAACGAACTAAACGCCACTACCGACGAGCAGATGGTGCCAACGCGGGGTGGCGACTGGAAGGATGGCGATAACTGGAAGCGTCTGTACATGCACGAGTGGGACCCTGTTACCGATAACGGTCAGTTCAACGGACGCTGGACCTGGTGCTACAACGCTATCACCTCGATCAATCAGCAGATAGGGACATTAACAGATCCATCTCTGATTGCCGAGTTGAAAGTGCTTCGGGCTTTCTTCCACTATCAGGCAATGGATTTGTTCGGTAACGTGATCATTGCTGATAAAGTGGGAGGTGGGCCTTCTACTCAATCGACTCGGGCACAAGTATTCGCATTTGTTGAGAAGGAAATTCTTGACAACTATGCAGCTCTGAAGCCAGACGTAGGTGGTGCTTTTTACGGTCGTATGAATAAGCCGGTAGCTGACATGATTCTGGCTAAGCTGTACCTGAATGCACAAGTGTATACCGGTACCGCTCGCTGGGCCGATGCTATTACACGTTGCAATAACATCATTAGCTCGGGTAAATTCTCGCTGGCTGGCGACTTCTTCGCCAACTTCGTGACGCAGAACCAAAATTCGCCTGAAATCATTCTGGCAACGCCGTTCAGCAGCACCAAGCGTGGTGGTATGAACATTCAGATGCGGACATTGCACTACAACAGTCAGTTGACCTACAACCTCGGTGCACAACCCTGGAATGGCTATTGTACTGTGACGGAATTCTACAACTCGTTTGCCGATCAGGACGTTCGGAAGCGGATGTGGATTGTTGGGCAGCAGTTCCGGGCCAATGGAACGCCCCTCAGTGATGACAACGTACCAATGGTGTTCACGCCCGAGATTCCTGCGTTCGCGATGCCTGCCGGTCCGGCTGGCCGTTTGGCTGGTGCGCGTAGCCAGAAGTACCAGATTCAGCGTAACAACCCCTTCAACGATCAGGACAACGATTTCGTGGTCTACCGTTTGGGCGATGTGTACCTGATGCGGGCTGAGGCTAACCTGCGTTTGGGCAATGCGGCTGCCGCGCTGACCGATGCCAACGTTATTCGGGCACGGGCTGGCTTGCCAGCTTATACGGCTGCTCAACTGACGCTTGATGAATTGCTGGCTGAACGCGGTCGCGAACTGGCGTGGGAATACCACCGTCGTCAGGATCTGATCCGTTTCGGTCAGTACACGAAAGCATGGCGTTTTAAAGCGGCTTCGGGCGCATTCCGCAACCTGTTCCCGATTCCGAACGATCAGCTTGTTCTGAATCCGAGCTTGAAGCAAAATCCTGGTTATTAAGTTAATTTTATTCTATGAAAAAAGCAGCCTCTTACGGGGGGCTGCTTTTTTGTTTTGACTGACCAAGACTTATCTCCATAAATCCCAATTATCTCAAAGAAAATGGCTAATTCTCAGCCGGTTTTCGTTATCTTTGCGGTCCCTTTTCTGCGTGCTTTCCTGAACCGCTTCCTGCTCCTTCCGTAACGGTATAACTTTGTTATTCACGCACTTGTAGAAATGCGTACTCTCTTTGCTTTATTGATAACTGCGCTGCTGGCAGGTTGTCGTTCCGGGTCCGATGCTCCCACCGAGCCGCTCTTTAAAAAACTTTCGCCCGACGAGTCGCACATCAATTTCACGAATACCGTCACCGACGATAAGGATTTTAACGTATTCAACTACCGCAACTTTTATAACGGTGGGGGCGTAGCGATTGGCGACGTGAATAACGACGGGCTTTCAGACGTACTGCTGATTGCCAACATGGGCGATAACAAACTGTATCTGAACCGTACAAAGCCCGGCGAAACAATGCAGTTCGATGATGTAACGGCTAAGGCGGGCGTGGCGGGCAAACGGGCCTGGAGCACCGGCGCCACTTTTGCCGACGTGAACGCCGACGGTCGGTTAGACATTTACATCTGCAACGCAGGCATTCGCGAAGGCGACGACCGCGCCAACGAACTCTACATCAACAACGGTAATGACGCCAACGGCGTACCGACCTTTACCGAGCAGGCAGCAAACTACGGCTTAGACGACCGGGGATATAGCACACACGCGGCTTTCTTCGACTACGACCGCGACGGTGACCTCGATATGTACCTGCTCAACAACAGCTTCATGCCCGTTGGTCGGCTGCAATACGCCAACCTACGCGCCCAACGCGACTCGCTGGGGGGAGATAAGCTATTTCGGAACGATGGGCAACGATTTACCGATGTCTCAGAAAAAGCGGGTATTTACGGCTCCTTGATTGGGTTTGGGCTGGGCATTACCATCGGCGATGTAAACGACGATAACTGGCCCGATATTTACATTTCCAACGATTTCTACGAACGCGATTACCTGTATATCAACAACCATAACGGTACGTTTCGCGAAACCATAAAGGAATCGATGCCGCACACGAGTCATTCCTCGATGGGTGCGGACGTGGCCGATGTGAACAACGACGGTCGGCTTGACATTTTCATCACCGACATGCTGCCCGGTAATGACCGGCGATTGAAAAAGACATCGACGTTTGAGGGGCACGATCTGGAAGCTATCAAAGTAAGCCGTGATTTCCATTACCAGTACATGCAGAATATGCTGCATCTGAATCAGGGAAATCAGCCTGGTAACAGTAACCTGCCCACGTTTAGCGACGTAGCCCGATTCTCGGGCGTGGCTGCTACCGACTGGAGTTGGGGGGCGTTGATTTTCGACATGGATAACGACGGTCTGAAAGACGTATTTGTTGCAAACGGCATTGCCCGCGACGTAACCGATCAGGATTTCGTGAACTTTCTGGCAGACCGCGAAAACATGGCGCAGGTAGCCCGGCAAGGCGCATTCGATTTCAAGAAATTTCTGGACTTAGCTCCCTCAGAACCAGTACCGAATTATGCGTTTCGGAACGATGGTAATTTGCAGTTCACAAATCAGGCCGTAGCGTGGGGATTGTCGGAGCCAGATTTCTCGAACGGTGCGGCTTATGGTGATCTCGACAACGACGGCGATCTGGATCTGATTGTCAACAATGTAAACTCACCCGTATCCGTTTATCAAAATCAGGCTGTCGAGAAGAAAAAAACCAACTACCTGAAAGTGAAACTGGAGGGTAGTGGCGCAAACCGCAATGCCATTGGTACACGGGTGTTTGTGCATCAGGGTAAACAAATGCAGGTGTTGCAACAAATGCCGAACCGGGGTTTCCAGTCGTCGGTGGACTTGAATCTTGTGTTTGGTCTTGGCGCGAACCCAGCTATCGATTCGGTCGTGGTTGTGTGGCCCGATGATAAGCAGCAAACCTTGCGGCAACCGAAAGCCAACCAATTGCTCACGCTGCGGCAGTCTGACGCCAGGCAGGTGTGGAAGCCGGCTACAACCACCGCGATGCCTTTTTTCAACGACAACACGGTTGCATCGAGGTTGAGTTACACCCATGTCGAAAGCCCGTTTGTTGATTACAACCGTGATCCATTACTGAAACATCAGTTTTCGACACAAGGCCCGGCAATGGCAACCGGCGACGTGAACGGCGACGGGTTAGATGATCTGTTTTTTGGCGGAGCCAACAAGCAGGGCGGGCGGCTGTATGTGCAACAGGCGGGGGGGCGGTTTGTCGATAAAACCCCGGCTGTGATACGGCAGGACGTAGCCGCCGAAGCCGTTGATGCCGTGCTATTCGATGCCGACAACGATAACGACCTCGATCTGTATGTTGTAACGGGCAGTAATGAATATGAAGCAGAAGCGGACGAACTGCTCGACCGGCTGTATCTGAACGACGGTAAAGGCAACTTTGCGCTGTCGATAGCAAACCTGCCCAATCTGAAAGCCAGCGGAGCGTGTGTATCGGCAGCCGATTTTGACCGCGACGGAGATATCGACCTGTTCGTTGGCTCGCGGCTTTTGCCTGGCAATTACGGTAAAAATCCACCCAGTTATCTGCTAACCAACGATGGTAGCGGTATTTTCAAAAACTACACGAAGCGGTCGTTACCCGAAGTCGATCAGCTTGGCATGGTAACAGGGGCTACCTGGGCCGATCTGAACGGCGATCAATACCCTGAACTTATTGTGGTAGGCGATTGGGAGCCGATACGCGTGTTTGAAAACAAACGCGGCAAACTAAGCCTGAATCCGGCTCTTTCCATTACTGACGAAAAAGGTGAGCCAATGAAAACCAATGGCTGGTGGAACTGCGTTCGGGCGGGCGATGCCGATGGCGATGGTGATCTGGATTTGGTAGTCGGCAATCTCGGCCTGAATTCGCGCATCCGGGCTACACAGACGACCCCCGCAGAACTCTACGTGGGCGACTTCGACCAGAACGGCAACACCGAGCAGATCATTAACTGTGCCGACGAAACCGGCGAGTTGTACCCGATGGTGCTGAAGCAGGATTTGCAGAAGCAAATGCCCAGCATCAAAAAACGATACGTCAAATTTATCGACTACGCCGGTAAGAAAATCAACGAGATTCTGACTGAGGATCAGCTAAAAGGGGCATTGGTAAAGCAATCGTTCACGGGCGTAACGGCCCTGTTGCGTAACGATGGAAAAGGCCGATTAACCTTCCAGCCGTTACCTGCCGACGTGCAGTTTTCGCCGGTTTGCGGAGCTATTTTTACCGACTACGACCGCGATGGACGTACCGACCTGGTGATGGCGGGTAATTTCTTGGACGTGCTGCCCGAAATTGGTCGGTACGATGCGTCTTATGGCGTTGTGCTGCGTAATACAGGCAATGCTGCTAATGGAGTTGTAAACTATGTATCGGTCAGTTCGGCGGTGTCGGGTTTCTTCGTGCGGGGGCAGGTTCGGCGTATGTCGCAGTTGAAACAGGGCCAACTCGTGCTGGCTAAAAACAACGATAAAGCGCAGGTTTTTTTGATTAGTAATAAAAAATTATGAAACGCATATTTTTTGCTGTCTTTGCTTTAACTCTTTCGTTATCAGGCTGTAACTCGTTCAAATCGGAAAAGGCTCTGTTTCAGTCGCTCGATTCAACACAGACGGGTATTGGCTTCATAAACAAGTTGGTATCAACCGAAAAACTGAATCTGCTCGATTACCTGTATTTCTATAACGGCGGGGGCGTGTCGGCAGGCGATATCAACAACGATGGTTTAACTGATCTGTATTTCGTTTCTAATCAGGGGCCAAACAAACTGTATCTCAATAAAGGCGGTTTCAAGTTTGAAGACATTACCGAAAAAGCGGGCGTAGCTGGCTTCTCCGACTGGCAAAGTGGTTCGACTATGGCCGATGTAAACGGCGACGGTTTCTTAGATATTTACGTCTGCGCCGTTGGGAACTTCCGGGGTCTGGAAGGTGCCAACGAACTCTACATCAACAATGGCGATGGTACGTTTACGGAGAAAGCCGCCGATTATGGTTTGGATTTTACCGGCTTTTCGACCCAGGCTGCTTTCTTCGATTACGACCATGACGGCGACCTCGACTGTTACCTGCTCAATCATGCCGTACATACGTCGCGCAGCTACGACCGCGTATCGGCCCGCAATCTGCGTAACAATGAATCGGGCGATTATCTATATGAAAATCAGATAGTATCAAAAGCCGGAAACGCGCCAAGTGGCAAGGCAGTGAAGTTTCAGAATGTTTCGGAAAAAGCGGGCATTTATGGAGCGGCAATGGGTTATGGACTGGGGATTTCAGTAGCCGACATCAACAACGATGGTTGGGAGGATTTGTACATTTCCAACGACTTCCACGAAGACGACTACTATTACATCAACAACCGCAACGGCACATTTACCGAAAGTATAAAGCAGGCATTTCAGCATACGAGCCGCTTCTCGATGGGCAATGACGTAGCCGACGTAAACAACGATGGCTTTGCCGACGTGGTAACGCTCGACATGTATCCCGAAGACGAAACAATTGAAAAATCCTCGCTTGGCGAAGACGCGCTCGATATTTACCAGTATAAGCTGGCATACGGCTACATGAATCAGTATAGCCGTAACTGCCTGCAAATGAGCCTGTCGGGCAAGAAGTTCATGGACGTGGGCGCAATGGCGGGCGTGGCCGCTACCGACTGGAGTTGGGCACCGCTGCTGGCCGATTATGACAATGATGGCGTGAAAGATCTGTTCATCACCAACGGCATTGTTCACCGACCCAATAACCTCGACTACGTAAAATTTGCCTCCGACGATTCGCTGCGGTATGCGATAGAAACATCGAACTCGCTCGATGAACGGGCTATCAAAATGATGCCGGCAGGTAAAGTACATAACTACCTGTATCGGGGTACACCCAGCCTTCGTTTCGAGGACAAATCAGAGGTTTGGGGATTTGAAACGCCTACCTACTCGAACGGGGCGGCCTACGCCGATCTTGACAACGACGGCGATTTAGACCTGATTACCAACAATATCGACGACCCTGCCGGGCTATATCGCAACAACGCCAACGACCTTTTTCCCGATAATCAGCACCTGACTGTCCGGTTGAAGGGCGATGCTCCCAACACGTTCGGGGTGGGTGCAAAGGTGGTTCTGAAATACGCCGATTCTATACAGGTACAGCAACTCATGCCCACACGCGGTTTTCAGTCGTCGGTGGCTCCCGAACTGCTGTTTGGTCTGGGCAAACGCCCTGTTATCGACTCGCTGATTGTGATCTGGCCGAACCAGAAAATGGAGGTACGCACACAGGTAAAAGCCGGGCAATTGCTGACGCTGAAACAGTCCGACGCCCGTTTAGATGGGTCAGGCTATCGATACACAGCCACGGCCATACAACCATTGTTCACGCAGGTCGACTCGCTGCCGTATACACACAAGGAGAATAAAAAGTTTTTCGATTTTGTACGCGAGCCGCTCATGCCCTTTCAGCTATCGAGCGAAGGGCCACGTTTGGCCGTGGGTGATGTAAACGGCGACGGTTTGATGGACGTTTATGCGGGCGGGCCGAAGTGGATAGCCGGTAGCTTATTGCTGCAACAGTCAACTGGAAGTTTCAAGCGAAGCACACAAGCTGTTTTTGAGAAAGATTCTGTATACGAAGATGTGGATGCGGTTTTCTTCGATGCAGATGGCGATAAAGACCTCGATCTGTATGTGGTATCGGGCGGGAATGAGTTTTACGACAAAATGGTCGAGCAGTTCGACCGGCTGTACCTGAACGATGGCAAGGGAAATTTCAGCCGTTCGGCCAATGCCCTGCCCCCCATGTACGACAATAAAAGCTGCGTTCGGCCCTGCGATATTGACCGCGATGGCGATCTGGATTTGTTCGTGGGTGGGCGCGTGGTGGGCTTCGCGTATGGTAAATCGCCCAATTCATACCTGCTTATCAACGATGGTAAAGGCCACTTCTCTGACCAGACCGACAAACTATCGCCAAAGTTGCGCAAAGTGGGCCTTATTGCCGACGCCGTTTGGGCAGATACCGACGGCGATAAAGACCTCGATCTGGTGCTGGCGGGCGATTGGATGCCGGTACGCATTTTTACGAACAACGGCGGTAAATTTGACGAAACGTCGCCCATCACGACCACCGACGAAACACCGCTCAACGGCTTCTGGCAACGCGTCGTAGCTGCCGATTTCGATGGCGACGGTGACACCGACCTGATGGCTGGCAACCTCGGCACCAACAGTAAATTCTACAAAACGCCCGATTCGCAGCTTCGGATGTGGATAAAAGACGTTGATAATAACCAGAGTATTGAACAAATTATTGCTTACAACCGTGGGGAAGAATGGTATCCGCTGGCGTTCAAAGACGAACTTGGCAAGCAAATGCCCGGTATTGTAAACAAGCGGTTTACAGACTATGCTTCATTTGCCGGTAAACCATTAGATGAGGTGCTAAACGGCGATGAACTAAAAGATGCCGACGAGTTTACGGTCAATCAGTTTGCGTCGCTCTATTTAGAAAATCAGGGTGGTAAATTCGTTGTGCATCAACTACCGATGCTGGCGCAGGTCTCAAAATTATACGCCATGCTGCCTATCGACATCGATGGCGACGGCGACCTCGACTTGCTGGGGGGCGGCAACTGCTACGGCGTCAGCACGTATCAGGGTCGTTACGATGCCAGTTACGGATTAGTGCTACGGAATGAAGGCAAAGGGAATTTTGTAGCCCTGTCGCCGGTCGATGCCGGGTTTGTACTGAACGGAGAAATCCGGGACATCAGGTCAGTACCAACGTCTGGCGGGCCGTTGTTACTGGTAGCCCGCAACGGCGCGGGTATGCAGGTGTTTAAGCCTCTGAAGTAACTGACTGTCGTGCTATGCTTTGCTTGACGTTCGTCATGGTTTTGTCCGAAAGATTCCGTTAATTTTGTAAGTACATATCCGTCCATATATGCGCTGATATGTGGGTTTAACTTGTCTTTACCTCATGAATACCATGCTTCGTTTCGGTTTTCTGTTTGCCACCCTGCTCGTTGTTGTGTCGGGCTGTCAGAAGCCCGCAACACCTGCCGAGTATAACGCCAAAGCCGCTAATCCTGAACGGTACAATGATGCGTTGAACAAACTGACGCAGGTTGTAATCCACGATATTTTCTCGCCCCCGGTCGCCAGCCGCATTTATGGGTACGCCAATCTGGCTGGCTACGAAGCGTTAGTGCCATTCGATGCACAGTATGAATCGCTTGGCGGCAAACTAAAGCAGTTTCAGGCCGGGCCGAAGCCACAGGCCGGGCAGGAGTACTGCTTTCCACTCGCCAGTGTTCGGGCGTTTATGACCGTAGCCCGCGCCCTGACGTTCTCGGTCGAGTTCTACGATGAATTTGAAACTGCCTTTTACGAGCAATACAAAAAAGATGGCGTTCCCGACGACGTGTATGAGCGGTCGATGGCGTATGGCGAGGCCGTTGCCAAGCATGTACTGGATTACGCGGCTAAAGATTCGTATAAGCAAACACGGGGCTTCAAGCACACCGTTACAAACGAAGAAGGTACGTGGGTACCAACGCCCCCGGCCTACATGGATGCCGCCGAACCACAGTGGAACAAAATCCGCTGCTGGGTGATGGATACGTGCAATCAGTTTATGCCGCCCCGCCCCCATCCGTTCAGTCTGAACAAAAATACGCCTTACTGGAAAGAAGTAGACGAAGTTTATCAGATTGGCAAACGCATGGACAAAAACGAACAGGCCATTGCCTACTTCTGGGACGATAACGCTTTTGTGATGAACATTGCCGGACACGTTTCCTATGCGTCCAAAAAAATGACGCCCGGCGGTCACTGGCTGGCTATTGCCCAAACCGTGACCCGGCAGCGCAAGCTGAACATGATGCAAACCGTTGAAGCCTACGCACTAACCTCTTTCGCCCTTGCCGATGCCTTTATCGCCTGCTGGGACGAAAAGTATCGTAGCAAAACCGTTCGGCCCGAGACGGTTATCAACAAATCCATTGATCCAAAATGGACACCCTTTCTGCAAACGCCCCCGTTCCCGGAGTACCCCAGCGGACACAGTACCATTACTGCCGCTGCCGCTACCGTACTCACCAGCCTGATCGGCGATAACATTGCGTTTACCGACTCGACAGAATATAAATATGGGCACGGGGTACGGTCGTTTCAGTCGTTCAAACAAGCCGCCCGCGAAGCGTCGATTAGCCGCTTGTACGGCGGCATTCATTACCGTTCGGCGTTGGATAATGGTGCGATGATGGGGGAAAAAGTTGGCTTATGGGTACTGGAAAAAGCGAAAACCCGGAAGTCGGCGGTTGCCAACCGGTAATAAAGCGCATATTTTCAGAAGCCCCGCTGATTACGGCGGGGCTTTTTTATACATTTATGCTTCTTATACGAAATTGAGTCAGTTGTGGGGAGCGGGCTGTCGCAGGTGAGACGCAAAGGGTTGCGTCTCTACACCAGATGGTCAATGGTAGAGACGCAACCCTTTGCGTCTCCCTGGCGTCAGCCATGCATCAATTCAACGTCAAATTGATACTACTAAACCACTAATCATGATAAGACAAATTCTAATAGCTTCGCTTTTACTTTTTAGAATCGCGGCATTCGGACAAAACCAGCCTGCCAACGCCGACTGGCAGATTGTAGCGCAAACTATTAACCCCACGAACTACTTTGGCGTCACAGTTGCCAATGGTATGATCGGTCTGGTATCGTCGCCCGAACCGATGAAGGTGAAGGACGTTGTACTCAACGGCGCGTTTGACACCTACGGACGCGGGCGCGTTTCCAACATATTGAAAGTTTTCAACTTCGCCAATATGAATCTGAGCGTCGATGGTATAACGCTCGACGCGAAAAGCGCATCAAATTACCGTCAGACGCTCGACATGCAAAAGGCGTCATTGACCACCACGTTCGATTATCAGGATAAAGCCAGTGTTCGGCACACGGTAATGGCCCTGCGGCATCTGCCGTATTCAGCGTTGACGATGGTAGAAATTACGGCCCGGAAAGACTGCGAAATTAGTCCGATGAGCGTAATCGAAACACCGGAGAATCTCAAGGAAGTTAAGAATTTTTATTCTGAAGTCGACCGCCCGCACGTTACGCTCCGGCTGTTGACGTCGGTTGCCAAAAGCCCCACAGGACGGCACACGGTAGCGGCCTGTACCAGTTTTATTTTCGAGGAACCACACGGTCAGGAGCCAAACGTAATTCATGAGGAATGGGATTACAATATGCACCTCGCTAAGTTTAAAAAGCGGCTCAAAGCAGGGCAAACATATAGATTCAGCATAGTTGGTTCGGTATCTTCGAGCGTTCACGCGCCAGACCCGCACAATGAAGCCGAACGTCTTACCTTGTTTGCCGCCCTCGAACGTACTGACCGGCTGCTGATGCGCCACAATGCCGAATGGACCAAACTTTGGCAAAGCGACATCATTATCGACGGCGACCCCGATGCGCAGCGGGCTGTGCGTTCAGGTTTATACCACCTGTATTCGTTCGCCCGCGAGGGTCAGGCATATAGTTTATCGCCGATGGGCCTGTCAGGATTAGGCTACAACGGGCATGTCTTCTGGGATACGGAACTGTGGATGTACCCTCCCCTGCTGATGTTGAAACCCGATATGGCCCGCTCGCTGCTCGAATATCGGTTTGAGCGAATGAGCATAGCCCGGCAAAATGCCTTCAGTCATGGTTATGCGGGCGTAATGTTCCCGTGGGAATCTGATGCCGATGGTCAGGAAGCAACGCCCGTTTGGGCACTGACCGGCCCGTTCCAGCAGCATATTACGGCCTGTGTTGGATGGGCTTTCTGGCAATATTATTTAGTCACGAAAGATAAAGAGTGGCTTCGCACACGCGGGTATCCCATGCTACAGGAAGTGGCGGCATTCTGGGTAAGCCGGGTAGAGCGCGATGGTCCCGGCAATTACCACATTCGCAATGTAATTGGCGCGAATGAATGGCAGGAAAACATTGACGACAACGCATTCACGAATGGCATGGTAAAAACGGTGTTGCAGTATGCTGGTCAGGCCGCTCAGGAAGTGGGTCAAACGCCAAACCCCGACTGGAAATTAGTGGCTGATAACCTGCCGATTTTAAAATTTCCGGATGGCACCACGCGCGAAAACCGAACTTACAACGGTGAGATCATCAAACAGGCCGACGTAAACTTACTGGCTTATCCGCTTTCGGTTATTACGGACGATGCTACCATCCGCAAAGATTTAACGTATTACGCACCTCGATACGCCCCTGATGGTCCGGCTATGGGCTGGTCGGTATTATCGACACTATATGCCCGGCTGGGTGATACGGATAAGGCGTATGAATGGTTTGTCAAAAGCTACAAGCCGAATGAGGTGCCGCCTTTCGGCGTGCTGGCTGAAACAGCCGGAGGAACAAATCCGTATTTCGCCACTGGTGCGGGCGGAATGCTACAGGCCGTAATGAACGGATTTGGGGGGCTTCAGGTTTCGAATGACGGGATTACCCAGTTAAAGGCAAAGTTGCCTAAAAAGTGGAAATCGTTGACTATTAAGGGAGTCGGGCCGCAAATGAAGACAATAAAAATACAGTAAAGACTAACAGTCAGTAACCAATAGTTTTTCCGAATGGCAAAAGCTATAGGTTGCTGGCTGTTAATTCTTCACTGCAAATTACCATTGCGCTATCGGCAAATTAGCCGATTGCAATTCCAGTTCAACCTCTTTCGACTGAACGGCCATTTTGTTCAGCGCGATATAAATAGCTTTTACTGCGTTTTCAATTCGTTTCCAGCCTTCTTCGCTGCGCAGATCGATGCTAATCATCGTCCGGTCATTCTGAGCCATTATCGTCAAATAGGTCATTGCACCGAGAATTACTGCCGAAATAGCCTGTGTATCAGCTCCTTTTACAAAAGAGAGTTGACTAACAAGGCGGGTCAGTTCCTCATCCTGCGCTCTGGCAGTGGTTTCAGCAATGGAATCATTTTCGATAACACTGGCCTTGAGCACCTCACGAGCAGCCTTAAACGTCCGGAAATAACGATACGTCTGTATTACCTGACGATACCAGATACGGGCTACGTCGGAATCATGTAAAGGGCGGATCTGATCTAATACGGCGGGAGAAAATACCGGAAACAGTTTGCCCATTTTGACGTAATATTCGAGTAAGCCCTCCATACCGCCGAAGTAGCGATAGATCAGAACTTTGCTGACGTTTGCTTTCTCCGCTACACGGTTCACGCCAACGCCTTCGAGACCCCGCTCGGCAATTACCTCTTCTAACGCTTCAACGATGCGCTGGGTAGTTTTTGCCCGGTTACGTCTCACCTTTTCATCTTTCTCCATGATTACTGCATTCATATAGTTCAGAGAGTTACTCGTGTTTGACTATGATTATTTATTCGGGTCACATTTGTTTACCTTAATTTATTCATAAAAAATGTTTTCCCGAAATTTTCAGTAGCCACGTTGAGTAGTCAGCGGATGAATGAGCAGGGTTGGTTATTAAAAACTGACTTTGACTTAATTGTAATTGGACAAAGGCTTTTAAATCAACACTACATGTCACCTTAAATTCGACTTAGCAAAAGAAGTGATTTTATGTTGATAACCAAAGAAACAATTATAATTTGTGGTAAATAATGACCATTATCTTCCCAATTTTTATCAACAGGCAAAAAAAGAGCCGCTCACCAAGTTGGTAAGCGGCTTTGTGGTAGCCCGACCAGGATTCGAACCTAGACAAACAGAACCAAAATCTGTCGTACTACCCTTATACTATCGGGCTATCCTGCATTTGCGAGTGCAAAGGTACATATTTTTCGTTTTTCACCGCAAACTTATTCAGGAAAAAATCAGACATTTTTAGCTACAAATTAACTCGCCCCTGTTAATCAGTCCGCTATAAAAAATTTATAAGGCCGAGATAGCAGCAGCCGGACTGATTTTTTTGACTAATCCCTGCAATACCTTACCCGGCCCTGATTCGATAAATTCAGTAGCTCCATCAGCGTTCATCCGTTCGACCGACTGCGTCCACCGAACGGGCGACGTTAGCTGAGCTATCAGATTCGCTTTTAATTGCGCCGGGTTGGTAGTGGGTTTCGCGTCAACATTCTGATAAATCGGACAGCGGGGCGTATGGAACGACATACGCTCAACAGCTTCGGCAAACTCGGTTTGAGCCGGTTCCATAAACGGCGAGTGAAATGCCCCACTCACGGCCAGCGGCACAACGCGCTTGGCTCCGGCAGCCTTCAGCCGCTCTTCTGCCAATTGAACCCCCGCCACGCTACCCGAAATGACAACCTGACCGGGGCAGTTATAATTGGCAGGCACCACAATTTCTTCAGTAATTCCAGCGCAAACCGTTTCTATGACGTCGTCGGAGAGGCCCAGAACGGCGGCCATTGTCGAGGGCACCAGTTCGCAGGCGCGTTGCATAGCCGTAGCCCGCACCGACGCCAGTCGAAGTCCATCGTCGAACGATAAAGCTCCAGCGGCTGTCAGAGCAGCTAACTCGCCGAGCGAATGGCCCGCTACCATATCAGGCATGAAGCTTTCGGTAGTCATTGCCAGCACAACACCGTGAAGAAACACAGCCGGTTGCGTATAAATTGTTTGTTTAAGGTCTTCGTCGGTTCCCTCAAACATAATTTGTGTAAGGTTGTAGCCAAGAATCTGATTGGCCTGATCGAACAACCGCCGGGCGGCTTCGGATTGGAGATAAAGATCGTGGCCCATGCCGCGAAACTGCGACCCCTGACCCGGAAAAACATATGCTTTCATAGATGACTGAACCAGCATAAAGCTGTTTTCGGGTGGCAAAGTAAACGGGTTCGGGGCGCAAACAAAAACTTTGGACACGCGGTTACGAAAACGCATCGCCTGTGTAATTTTTATGGGCTATAAATTAGACACACAGGCGGTTGCAAGCGGCACAAATGTTGTTTCCGTCGTGTTTCTGATATAGTTTTGATGCGCCATTAAAATTGGCTATTTCTCACTTGTTTATAACTATTTTTTCGTGTCGTTCACCGTATGGCTTGGGTAACACAAACACTATCCAGCTCGCTTGGCCGAAAGGTCATCATGTCGCTGACAGGGCTGTTTTTAAGTACATTTTTAATCGTCCACATGGCGGGCAACCTCCAGTTGTTTAAAGCCGACGGCGGGCGGGCGTTCAATGAGTATACGTATTTCATGACGCATAATCCACTGATTCTGACGGTGTCGTATCTGCTCTACACGTCGATTCTGGTTCATGCATTGATGGCTCTGATTCTGACGCGCCACAATCAGGCGTCTCGCCCGGTCAAGTACGCTTACTCGAAACCGGAGGCCAACAGCCCCTGGTCGTCGCGCAACATGGGCATTCTGGGCACTGTCATTCTGGTGTTCATTATCATCCACATGCGTACATTCTGGTATGAAATGCACTTTGGCTCAGTGCCGATGGCCGAGTACGATGGTAAGCAGTACAAAGACCTGTATGCTGTTGTGAAGGAAGCGTTTTCGGAATGGTGGTACGTGCTGTTGTATGTAGTCAGCATGGTGGCCGTTGGCTATCACCTTGCGCACGGATTCCAGAGCGGCTTTCAGACGCTGGGCTGGCGGCACCCGAAATACACCCCGCTGATCGAGAATGTGGGCCGAATTTTCTTCGCCATCATTATTCCGGCTGCGTTTGCCGCCATGCCTATCTACATATTCTTGCAAGTTCACGGGATTATATAAATGGTTGAATGATTGAGTGGTCGAATGATTGAATGAGTAGCATGCAAACTCATTCGGTTGTTCAGGCATTCAATCATTCAAAATTCAATCATTCAAAACGTATGAAGCTGGATTCAAAGATTCCCGAAGGGCCATTAGCCGAAAAGTGGGCACGGCATAAGTTCGGCTTGAAGCTGGTAAACCCGGCGAACAAGCGTAAATACGACATCATTGTGGTAGGCACGGGGCTGGCTGGCGCGTCGGCGGCTGCGTCGCTGGCCGAACTGGGCTACAACGTGAAAGCACTCTGCTTTCAGGACAGCCCCCGCCGGGCACACTCGATTGCTGCACAGGGCGGTATCAACGCGGCCAAAAACTACCAGAATGATGGCGACTCAGTGTTTCGGTTATTCTATGACACTATAAAAGGGGGCGACTACCGCGCTCGTGAGGGCAACGTACATCGCTTAGCCGAAGTAAGCGTAAATATCATCGACCAGTGCGTGGCGCAGGGCGTTCCTTTTGCCCGCGAGTATGGTGGTCTGCTGGCGAACCGTTCGTTCGGCGGAGCACAGGTAAGCCGAACCTTCTACGCACGTGGTCAGACCGGACAACAGTTGTTGCTGGGTGCTTACTCGGCACTGAGTCGGCAGGTTGCCAATGGTAAAGTGAAGTTATTGACCCGCACCGAAATGCTCGACCTCGTTGTTGAGGGCGGCAAGGCGCGGGGCATTATTACCCGCAACCTCATCACGGGTAAAATAGAATCGCACTCGGCCCACGCGGTGTTGCTCTGCACGGGCGGCTACGGCAACGTGTTCTACTTATCGACCAACGCGATGGGGTCTAATGTAACGGCTGCGTGGCGGGCACACAAGAAGGGCGCGTTGTTCGGCAATCCCTGCTTTACGCAAATTCACCCAACCTGTATTCCAGTGAAAGGCGATTATCAGTCGAAGCTGACGCTGATGTCAGAGTCGCTGCGGAACGATGGTCGCGTGTGGGTGCCGAAACGGAAGGAAGATTCTGAAAAAATTCGGAAGGGTCAGATGAAACCGACTGACCTGAAAGAAGAAGACCGTGATTATTTCTTAGAACGCCGATACCCGTCTTTTGGCAACCTTGTGCCACGCGACGTTGCCTCACGCAATGCTAAATACGTATGCGACGAAGGTCGGGGCGTGAGCAAAACCGGACTGGCCGTATACCTCGACTTTGCCGATGCCATTAAGCGCGACGGTCGCAAAACCATCGAAGCCAAATACGGCAACCTGTTCGAGATGTACGAGAAAATCGTAGACGATAATCCGTATGAAACGCCGATGATGATATACCCCGCCGTTCACTACACAATGGGCGGTTTGTGGGTCGACTATAACCTGATGACTACCGTTCCGGGTCTATACGCCCTGGGTGAAGCCAACTTCTCCGACCACGGTGCCAACCGGCTGGGTGCATCGGCCCTGATGCAGGGACTGGCCGACGGTTATTTCGTGGTTCCATATACCGTTGGCGACTATTTGGCAACTATTGGTCCGGCAGACAAACTACCCGCCGATGCCCCGGCCTTTAAAGAAGCGGAGCAACGGGTAACGGCTCAGATTCAGAAGTTGCTGTCAATCAATGGTCAGAAGACAGTCGATGAGTTTCATCGGCAACTGGGCCTGATTATGTGGGATTACTGTGGTATGTCGCGCAGTGCGGAGGGTCTGACGAAAGCCAAAAAAATGATTCAGGACCTTCGGACCGAGTTCTGGACGAACGTGCGCGTGACGGGCGAGAACGAGGAGTTAAACCAATCGCTCGAAAACGCAGGTCGTGTGGCCGATTTCATCGAACTGGGCGAACTGATGGTCGACGATGCCCTGAACCGGAACGAATCGTGTGGTGGTCACTTCCGCGAAGAGTATCAAACCGAAGATGGCGAAGCACTCCGCGACGATGTCAACTACGCTTACGTAGCAGCCTGGGAATACACCGGAGAAAATCAGCCTGAGGTATTGCACAAAGAAGAATTGGTGTTCGAGAACGTAAAACTCACCCAGCGAAGCTATAAATAGGTTATAAAGTTGTAGGGTTGTATAGTTGAGGATTGCTGACGCATCCTCAACTATACAACCTCACGACTCTATAACTTTACAACTTGTAAAGCAATGAAAGTTAACCTGAAAGTCTGGAGACAGAAGAACAGTAATACGCCGGGTAAGTTAGTCGAATACGCGCTCGACAACATTTCGCCCGACATGTCTTTCCTGGAAATGATCGACGTATTGAACGGCGAATTAATCCACAAAGGCGAAGAACCCGTTGCGTTCGACCATGATTGCCGCGAAGGTATTTGCGGAATGTGTTCGATGTACATCAACGGTCGGGCACATGGCCCACAAACGGGTGCCACGACCTGCCAGTTGCACATGCGCTCGTTTAATGACGGCGATACGATTGTGGTCGAACCCTGGCGTGCGCGGGCCTTTCCAATTATCAAAGACCTGATGGTAGACCGTTCGGCTTTCGACCGGGTGGTGCAGGCAGGTGGCTACGTGTCGGTAAACACCGGTTCGGCTCCCGACGCCAATGAAATTCCGGTGCCGCGTAACATTGCCGACGAAGCGATGGACGCGGCTCAGTGCATTGGTTGCGGTGCCTGCGTAGCGGCCTGTAAAAATGCATCGGCCATGCTGTTTGTAGCGGCCAAAGTATCGCATCTGGCGGTTTTGCCACAAGGTCAGGCCGAGAAGCAGCAACGCGTTGAACGGATGGTAGCGCAGATGGATGCTGAGGGTTTTGGAGCCTGCTCATTTACAGGTGCCTGCTCGGTGGAGTGTCCGAAGTCTATTTCGCTCGATCATATTGCCCGCATGAACCGCGAATATCTTGGTGCCAAACTAACGTCAGCGAACGTATAGAGGTCGCCATATAGTTGGACTAAAACGAACCCGGTGCTTTCTACTATTTGTTGGTAGAAGGCACCGGGTTCGTTTACTTGTTGGCAGGGCCAACCGGCCTTTTAAACCTGCTCCTTTTCCGCCTGTCGCTCCCGGCGGGCATTCATAATACCCCGTACCAGCGTGTAGGTAGTGATACCGAGGAAGAAAATGATAATCCAGTGAACGTAATCAATAATCCACGGGAAGCGTTCGCCAAAGAAGTAGCCTCCACCCACCAGCGTACCAACCCAAATAACCGCGCCGATAATGTTGTACAACATGAAAAATCGAAAATTCATGTGAATTAAACCGGCCAGCAACGGAGCAAACGTGCGTACAACGGGCAGAAACCGGGCAACGATCAGCGCGCTCGTACCGTATTTCTCGAAAGCCGAGCGTGTGTCGTCAATATATTTCTTCTTGAAAAAAAGCGAGTCGGGCCGGTTTTGCAGCCGACCACCGAAAAAGTGCCCTGTGCCATACCCCAACAGTGAACCCAGCACTGCCGAGCTGAAAATGCAGGTAAGCAGCAGCCACAATGGCACATTCAGCAACTTCGTTCCGGCAAATACGCCCGATAAAAACAGCAAATAATCGCCCGGCAGAAAGAAGCCGAAGAAGATGCCGTTTTCAACGAAAATTATCAGCGTAATCAGCACCAGACCTCCTGTTCGGATAATCTCTTCCGAATTGAGTAAATACTGGAAAAACTCGATGATTTGGTTCATGAGGATCAGTGCCTGAATGAATGAGTTAGCTGTTTGTATAGTCAATCACTCAACTACTCATTCATTCAACATTACATATACTCCGCCAACTCTAACCAACGGTCTGATTTTTGGGCAATATCGGTTTCGATTTGGTCTATTTCTTTTGCCCAGGCAGTCAACTGTTCGTGATGTCCACCGCTATTGAGCAGACCCACAACCTCAGCTTTCCGTTGCTCCAGCGATTCGATTTCTTTTTCAAGCGTTTCGTATTCCCGAATCTCTTTAAACGACAATTTCTTTTTCGCACCGTTGGTCGTCGGCTGTGAAACCACCAGCGCGGGCGTTTGGTTCTTCTGCGCACTCAACTCAGTTTTACCGTTTTGTGAAGCCGCGCTTGTTTTCGGTTGTGCATCGCGCCATTCGCGGTAATCGGTGTAGTTGCCGGGGTAATCGCGGACCCTGCCTTCGCCTTCCAGCACAAATACGTGGTCAACGAGCCGATCCATGAAATAGCGGTCGTGCGTAACGATGAGCACGCAGCCCGAAAAACTTAGCAGAAATTCTTCCAGTACGTTCAGGGTAGTGATGTCGAGGTCGTTGGTTGGCTCGTCTAAGATTAGGAAGTTGGGATTTTGCACCAGCACCAGCAGCAGTTGCAACCGCCGTTTTTCGCCCCCGCTCAGTTTGGCAACGTAGTCGTACTGCTTCGCCCGGTCGAACAGAAAACGGTGCAGAAGTTGGGTAGCTGTAACAGTATCGCCAGTATCGAGTTTCATTACTTCGGCCACATCCTGTACCACGTCGATAACCCGCTGATTATCGGGCAAGTCCAGTTCATTTTGTGTGTAATAACCAAACTTCACCGTGCCGCCGGTGGTGATTTTGCCAGAGTCGGGCCGTAACAGTCCCGTAATCATGTTCATGAGTGTGGTTTTACCCATGCCGTTCTTGCCAATCAGGCCAACGCGGTCGAAACGTTTGAAAGTGTAGTTAAAGTGATCGAGAAGCACCTTCTCGCCGAAGCGTTTACTGACGTTTTCGAGTTCGAGAATCTTGCTGCCGAGCCGGGTGGTACGCAGGTTCAGGTCGAGTTCTCCATCACGTTTGCGGCCTTTTACCTTACCTTCCAAATCCTCGAACGCATCTTCGCGGTATTTAGCTTTGGTGCCCCGCGCTTTCGGTTGCCGACGCATCCAGTCGAGTTCGGTTCGGTAGGTGTTCAGGTTTTTTTCCAGCTCAGCCGCATCCTGTGCTTTGCGTTCGGCTTTCTTTTCGAGAAAATAGGCGTAGTTACCCCGATAGTTGTACAACTGCCCGCCATCGAGTTCGGCAATCTGATTGCAGACCCGATCCAGGAAATAGCGGTCGTGCGAGACCATCAGCAGCGTACCATTGTTGGTATTGAGGTAGTTTTCGAGGTATTCTATAGCCTCCAGATCGAGGTGGTTGGTTGGTTCATCGAGAATAATCAGGTCGGGGTTTTGAATCAGCACCCGTGCCAGAGCCACCCGCTTGCGCTGCCCACCCGATAGCATACTGACTGGCTGCGTTACGTCCTGAATACCCAGTTCGCCCAGCATTTGCCGAATCTGCGACTCATAATCCCATGCTTCGAGCTTTTCCATATCGGCCATCGCCCGTTCGAGCGCGGCCTGATTGCCCGTTGCCAGCGCGTGTTCGTAGGCCCGTAGTGCGTCGAGTTGAGCACTATCGCCCGCCAGCACCACCTCCATCACGGTCAGGGCGTTGTTTAGATCAGGCTGTTGATCGAGGTAGCCCACCGTGATGTCTTTGCGCTGACTGACAACGCCTGCGTCGGGCGGTATAGCCCCGGCCAAAACGCTCAGCAACGTGGTCTTACCCGACCCATTGGCTCCTACAATGGCAACCTTGTCGCCCCGGTTAAGCCCGAACGTCAGGTCACGAAACAGCATACGGTCACCGTAAGACTTAGTAATATTTTCGGCTGAAAGATAATTCATATACGGTTGATGGAAACTCAATGGTGTTCCATCCGATTTTCCACAAAGGTACAACAAGGAAATCGTTCGTACTTTTACCTGTCAATACAGTAGCAACCCCTTTGCTCTTACAACTGAAAATGCGCTTGAAACATTTCTTATTAGCTGTGGCTACGACAACCGCAACGGGCGTTGGTACGCTGGCTCAGACACCTACCGAATTTAAATCTTATACGCAGGTTATTTCCGGATCGAACCAGACTTACCCGATGGTTGCCATTCCGGGCGGGGCATTCAAAATGGGAAGCCCAGCCACCGAAAAAGGCCGTAAGCCCGATGAAGGCCCGCAACATAACCTAACCGTTGAGCCGTTCTGGATGGGGCAGTATGAAGTTGTATGGGATATTTACGACCTTTTTACGACCAAAAACATTGAAAAAGAAATGGCCACCCGCTACCCCGACGGAGCCGACCTGAGCAAAACCGACGCTACCACGCGGCCCAGCCCGTCGTATGTCGATATGTCGTTCGGCATGGGACGGGCTGGCTATCCGGCCATTAACATGACGCAGTACGCAGCTATTAAATTCTGCGCGTGGCTGTACGACAAAACCGGCATTTTTTACCGTCTGCCTACTGAAGCAGAATGGGAATATGCCTGCCGCGCCGGAACGCAAACGGCGTATTCGTTCGGCAACGACCCGAAGTTATTGGGTCAATACGCGGTTTTTAGTGGCAATAGCGATGGTGCTTACAAGAAAATCGGCACAAAAAAGCCAAACCCCTTCGGGTTGAACGACATGCACGGCAACGTGATGGAGTGGACGCAGGATCAGTACATCGAAGATTATTATAAACAGAAAGCCGCTGGAAAGGTAAAAGAACCTTATGCACCCACAACTACGCTCTACCCCAATGCCGTTCGGGGCGGCTCGTGGGACGACGGCCCGGAGGTGTTACGTTCTGCGGCCCGCACCCCCTCGGCCCCGGCCTGGAAAGTGCTGGACCCACAAAGCCCCAAATCAGACTGGTGGCTCACCTCGGCCTCATTCGTTGGCTTCCGCATCGTGCGGCCCCTGAAAACGCCCAGCCAGGAAGAGATCAAAGCGTATTACGGCATGAAGGCGATAAAGGACTATTGAATGATTGAATGATTGAATGATTGAATGATTGAATGATTGAATCAACCTCATTAAATCATTCTGCCACTCAGTCATTCTATCACTCAGTCATTCAATCACTCAGTCATTCAATCATTCAATGGTCACTCTCCTCCTCGGCGCGAACCTCGGCAACCGCGTGGCTACGCTACGCCGGGCGGCTGAGTTGTTGGCCGAACGCGTTGGGCCGGTGATGGCGCAATCGGGTTTGTACGAAACGGCACCGTGGGGTGTGCTGGACCAACCGGCGTTTCTGAATCAGGTACTGGTACTGGAAACGTCGCTGGAGCCTGAAGCCGTACTCGACCAGACGCAATACATTGAGCGCGAACTGGGTCGGGTTCGTCTGGAGAAATGGGGTGCGCGGACCATTGATATTGACCTACTCTACTACGGTCAGCAGGTTATTCAGACCGAACGACTAACAGTGCCGCATCCCTACTTGCACCAACGTCGATTTACGCTCGTGCCACTGGCCGAAGTTGCTCCCGCATTTGTGCATCCCGTATTGGGGAAGACAAATGCAGAGCTATTGGCAGAGTGTACGGATGCGGGGGAGGTTATGCCGTTCAACGAGTTATGAATTAGCCTAACAAAACACCTGCTGGAATGCCCAACTCTTTGTGAAAGAATTTAGCCATTTCGAGAGTTAATGGCCTGCGCCGATTTAAAACTGCCGATATATAACTTTTACTACCTAATCTTCCTACAAAATCTTTGTTACGAATACCTTGCTCTTCCATTTTCAGCCGAATAGCATCAATGGGGTCAGGGGCAGGTATTGGATAATGCTCGTCCTCATACACTTTAATTAATAGCAAAGCTATCTGTAATGTCTCTCCTTCCGGGCTATCCGGCAATGGCTTACGGTCGAACTGTTCATCTACCCAAGCCATCATTTCGTCGTATTGCTGCTCAGTTTTAAGAGGTTTGAGTTTCATGCTTTTTGATATTGTACGGTTGTTACGTCAATCTTATCATACTCTGAGTGGGTACCGAACCATTTAATTTGAATCATCTTGTAATCAAAAACCATTCGCACAACTAAACGATACTTATTACCCATAATATTGAAAACAGCGCGGTCATCAGCAACGATACTTGCATTGCCATAAACAGCTTTCACCTCATTAAAAGTAGCAAACTCCCGAACTTCCATTTCCGCATACCACTGCTTTAATGCATTAGCGGCTGATGGGTACTTCCTGCAATAGTCGAGTAAGGTTCGTCTTGCTATTATGTTGAACATGAAGTTTCTGCGAATGGTTTACAAATAGAGAACCAGTGCAAGTATAGTTTTTAATTCCCTAACAGCCACATCGTTCCACTGAAAATATCGTACCTTTGCGCCCGATTTGTTGTTAACTTGTCAAAAAACAATACCAATATGTCTGCCACGCTTGACGCCGTGAGTTTGTTAGCCGACCGCATCACTGCACTTGAGGAATCATCGACGCTGGGAATGACCAAGAAAGCCCGCGAATTAGCCGCACAGGGCCACAAAGTTATCAGCCTGAGCGTTGGCGAACCCGATTTCAAAACGCCTGCTCACATCTGCGAAGCCGCCAAAAAAGCCATCGACGACGGTTTTCACGGCTACTCGCCCGTGGCGGGCTACCCCGATCTGCGCAAAGCTATTGCCGATAAGTTCAAGCGTGACAACAACATCGACTGGAAACCCGAAAACATCGTGGTGTCGACCGGGGCCAAGCACTCGCTCGCCAACGTTATTCAAACGCTGATCAACCCCGGCGACGAAGTCATTATTTTCTCGCCTTATTGGGTTAGCTACTCCGAAATGGTGAAGTTGGCCGAAGGCAAAGCCGTGGTTGTTGATGGAGCGTTCGAGAACAATTTCAAAGTAACGCCCGAACAGTTTGAAGCGGCCATTACCGAGCGTACACGAATTGTGATGTATGCCTCGCCAAACAACCCAACCGGCTCCATTTATTCAGAAGCCGACCTGCGGGCCATTGCCAACGTGGTGGCGCGGCACGAAAACATTTTCATTTTGGCCGACGAGATTTACGAATACATCAACTTCACACCCGAAGGTCATTTCAGCATTGGCTCGATTCCTGAAATTGCTGAACGTGTCATTACTGTGAATGGCGTGGCGAAAGGTTATGCCATGACGGGCTGGCGCATTGGCTATATCGGCGCGGCCAAATGGATTGCTGAAGGCGTTGAAAAACTACAGGGGCAGGTAACGTCGGGCACGAACTCAATTGCCCAGAAAGCGGCTGTAGCGGCAATCAACGGCCCACTCGACGCATCGAAGGAAATGGCGAAAGCCTACGAACGTCGGCGCGATTTGGTGGTGAAACTGCTGCGCGAGGTGCCGGGCTTTCGCACCAACGTACCCGAAGGAGCTTTTTACGCTTTTCCTGACATCAGCTATTATTTCGGCAAGTCGGATGGCACAACCGATATCAATAATTCTGACGATTTCGCGATGTGGCTGCTCAATACGGCCTATGTAGCCACCGTTGCCGGATCAGGGTTTGGCGCACCGAACTGCCTGCGTATCAGCACGGCGGCATCAGACGAAAGCCTTGCCGAAGCGGTGCAGCGTATTAAAGACGCCGTTGCCACGTTGAAATAATAATAGGGTGCAGGGGGTAAAAAGGGTGTAGGGTGTAAGGTCGTGCGTCAGCCCCTTACACCCTACACCCTTTTTACCCCCTGCACCCTATAACTACTTCCCTATTGGCACCACCACTTTCAGGCTCACGTTCCGACCCATGTTGAAGACCCCCGCGCGGCCTGTGGCCTCATTGACGCCGAAGTATTTCAAACGGTTTTGGTGGCTTTGATAGGCTATGTCGAACAAATTTTGAAGAGTGACGTAAACAGAAAACAACGGTCGGCCTGCACTACTGACAATATCAGAGCCAGCACCGATGTTGATGAGCGTGTAAGCAGGGGTTTCGGTTTCAGTGCCGTAGGCCAGCAGAGCCTGATTTTGCCGCCAGTTGTGCTCTACCTCAAACATGGCATACAGGTTTCGCCAGTGAGTTCCGGCTTCGGCCCGCGTGAGTTTTACCTGATTAATCAGGCGCGGGGGTGGCAGAAACGGCAGATAGCGTGCGGAGTCGCTCTGTGCCGACAAATTCCGCGACCGAACCAGCGAGTATGAACTTAGAAAATGGAACCACCGTGCCGAACGCGGATTCACCATAACCTGCGCTTCGGCTCCATATAAAACGGCGTCTCCCTGTACATAACGATAGGTCAGAATCGGGCGGGTAGGGTCAACAATCGAGTCGCGGCCAAAACGGTCGAGAACCTTTTCTGAATACGTGTAATTGTTGATTCGATTGCGAAACAGGCTGGCTGTTACCGACACGTCGGGCGTTTCATAGCTGATGCCCAGATCGCCCTGCAACGATGTCTCGGAACGTAGGTTCGGATTACCGATTTCGTAGCGGAACGTTCCGGCATGTTCACCATTGGCCGAGAGTTCGGGAGTGGTAGGTGCCCGGAAACCACGGGCAATATTGGCCTTTACCGTCCAGCGATTCGACAGCAAATAGGTAGCTCCGAAACTGGCCGTTGGGTTCGAATAGGTGTTGTTCAGCCCCGCAAAACGCGTTTCGCCACCGGGTTGTTCAGTGAAGGCTCCCTCACTGTTCGCATAGAGCGGATTAACCGATATTCTACGAATATCCATGCGCAGGCCACCGTTCATTACAAATTTATCAGTTTTCTTCTGCACAAACGCCACCACGCCTGCGTCGAACGAGCAATAGCCCGGATAGAGAATCTCCAGCCCCCGGTTCTGATTTTTTTGCCACTGACCATTGCTACCAATAGTGAAATCCCAGCCATTGCGTCCGGCGAAATAATATTTCAGGTCATAAAACGCATTTTGTAGGTAGAAATAGAGGGCTGGCTGACCGGGCGTGAGCGTACTGGCAAACTCCTGTCGCCGGTTCTGGTTGTAACTCACAATGGCCGACAGGTGTCCACCGCCAAGTTTTATGTACGAATTCCACGAAAATTTCAGGTGGTTCAGATTCTGATAGTTTGCCGGTTCAATCATCCGACCGCGCAGATCGGCGTCTGTTACTGGTGCAAGCCCTTCCGAGTCAGCCGCTACGCGTACTAACTTCAGGAAACGCCCTGACGGATCGCGTTCGCCGGTTACGATGTTAATGTCCTGGTGCCAATTGGAGAAATATAGTTGCGAGTACCCCCAGCTACGCGTAACGCCCACCGTACCATTAACGTCATATTCACGATAAGCCGAGCCATATACGCGTCCATCGTAGCGATTCTGGTAGTTTCCGGCACTTTTACCGCTTACCCGCAGCCGACCAAACCAGCCGTCACGCCGGGTGCCTTCCACTACGCTCGATAGCCCTACCATCCCATTGTTGCTCTGGTAGTTGGTCAGCACCTGCCCACGCACTACACCTACTTCGGGCGGACGGGCCGAAATCAGGCTCATTACCCCACCCAATCCGTCGGAGCCATAGAGCAGACTACCTGCACCTTTGATAATCTCATAGCGGTCGATGCTGTACTCGTCTACCTGGAGGGCATGTTCTTCACCCCATTGGTTGTCTTCCTGCCGAACGCCGTCGTGAACGGTAATGACCCGGTTAAAACCCAACCCCCGAATCACAGGTTTCGACAGGCCCACGCCGGTAGTAATCTGCGACATACCGGGCAGCTTTACAATCGCATCGACCAAATTTGTCGACGACGTTTGCAACCATTGAAGTTTGTTGTACGTAATGATAGGAACGGGGCTTTCTTTTACGGTTTGCCCGGTTGTCAGGCCCGTTACCACCACTTCCTGAAGTTGAGCCGCATCCGTTTCCAGCGATAGGGTTATCAGGTTATCGCCTTCAGCCAGCCGCAGGGTGCGAGTCAGGGTCTTATAGCCTACCAAACGTAGTTCGATACGCTGGTTTCCGGTTGGTAAATCGATTAAGCGGAAGCGGCCCAGCGTATCGGTAGCCGCTCCTTTTTTAAGGGCAGGCAGATAAATGGTTGCACCCAAAAGCGGTTCGCGGGTGGCTTTATCGGTCAGTTGACCCGTAAGAATAGCTTGCGCCGATGCCAATCGCGGCATCAACGCGAGAATAAGAAGAAATCGAAGCATATTGATTGAGTTGAGTGGTAGAAAAAAAACAACCTACACACAACTCACAGGCGGGCCTCGGTGCCGAAAGGCGACGTGAACAGACGAGAAAGAACGTACCGTGCGTACAGTACGGGTAGTGGCAACCAGCCAGATAATCAGAACAAGGGGTGTCCAGTTAACCGGACCGTCCACCCCATACAGCGCATTCGCAAATGCATCGAGCCAGATGAACTGATCGTTTGTGTGCGTATGGTTAGGATACTGTGTACCGGGAGTTCCTTTGAATGGGTGAGCATGGCAGATGATGGTTCCATCAGCAAGCCGGTGGGCATGGCGAAACAGTACGCCGTTAATCAATACCAGCAGGTATAAACCAACCAGTATACGAGCAATGCCGAACCGATGCAACTCCCAATTGAACATCCTGAAAACGAGCCTTATGACCCTGTATAATGCAAAACTACGCAATCTCAATAACTGTTCACTCGGTCGGCCTCAATTGATTCGAAAGCAAATAGAATTGGCATACTAATTGATTGCTAACCTAAAAGAACTATTATTGATATAGACTATACATGAACATGTGTGTAGTATTATCATTTTACCGTCAAACTTTTTCAGAAAAGCTTTGTTTTTGTATTAAGACAAGGTTAATTTTGAATATGAAAAGGTTAACCAGCATTAACTTCAATTGACACCTTTGCAGATTGTTTAAAACCGTAAACTTAGTCTTAACAATTACCTTTCTTTGAGCCAATGAGAAATGTTCGTTTGCACATGATTTTTCAGTGGGTCTTTTTTCTGCCCATTATTTTGCCACTCTGCCTCACCTACGGTGCATTACGTGGTGCTGTACAGATGGCAGAACGGGTAATGGAGCAGATTTTGATTGATGTTGTTCCGCAGAACGAAACTCAGCCCACAGCCGAATAGGCTATTACTTGCTAGTGGTATATATCCAGAGCCGCGTCTTGTTCCTACGGGGGCAATACGCGGCTCCTGACTTTTTAACGCAACCGGCTTCACTCATACGTAATATCAATGTTTTTGTCGTTGTATATTTCGTCATCTAATTCCAGAAATTCTTCCCAGAACGGGTCGTTCGGAACCCCGGCGCGGCAAATTATTGCTCGGTCCGGCGTCCCGGCCTTTTTCACTGGATGGATGAAGTAGAGCCGACGTGCGTGCAGGTATATTTTCTTGTCAGCAACGGCCCGGTCGTATCCGTATTTTACATCGCCCCGAATTGGACACCCTATATGCGCCAACTGTGACCGAATCTGGTGCGGTCGGCCCGTTATCGGACTCACTTCTATCAAATAATGCTCGTTGATACGGCCCAGCAGCCGATACGATAATTCGGCTTTCTGCGAACCGGGTACTTCGTAATCATATACCGTTACCTGATTCTTCTGTTCGTCTTTCACAAGCCAGTTGACCAACTTATCAGCAGTTTTCGGTGGTTTCTGACGCACAACAGCCCAGTACGTCTTCTGTATCTGCCGCTTCCGAAACAGTTCTGTCATCCGTTCCAATGCCTTCGACGTTCGGGCAAACACCACCAGCCCACTTACCGGGCGGTCGAGCCGATGCACCAGACCCAGAAACACTTCACCGGGTTTATTGTATTTTTCTTTGACATAGTCTTTCAACACATCCAGCAGCGTAACGTCGCCAGTGCGGTCGCCCTGTACTAATATGCCGGGGTCTTTATTGACTATTAACAGGTGATTGTCTTCGTAGACGACCTGATATGGTTTTCGTTTCATTGTTCTTTTAACTCAATACGCTTCTTTCTCGTTCGGAAAATCGCGGACTTTCACGTCGTCAACGTAATGGGCAATAGCCTCAAGCATTACAGTGTGCAAGTCGGCATAACGGCGTAGAAAGCGAGGTTTGAATTCGTTTGTGATGCCGAGCAGGTCGTGTAAGACCAGAATCTGCCCATCGGCGTCAGGGCCAGCACCAATACCGATGGTGGGAATAGCCAGATTTTCAGAGACCCGTTTGGTGAGAACCGCCGGGATTTTTTCGAGCACTAAACTAAAACAACCAACATCCTGCAACATGCGGGCGTCGTCCATTAGCTTTTGCGCTTCGGCTTCTTCCTTAGCCCGCACGGCATATGTGCCAAATTTGTAAATAGATTGGGGCGTCAGGCCGAGGTGGCCCATTACAGGAACGCCCGCACTCAGCACCCGCACAATAGATTCGCGGATTTCCAGCCCACCTTCCATCTTTACAGCGTGTGCGCCAGACTCTTTCATGATCCGAATGGCCGAGCGCAGGGCTTCCGACGAATTGCCCTGATACGACCCGAATGGCAGATCGACCACCACAAGTGCCCGCTTCACGGCCCGCACCACCGAACAGGCATGGTAAATCATCTGATCGAGCGTAATGGGCAATGTTGTTTCATGACCCGCCATCACGTTTGAGGCCGAGTCGCCGACCAGAATCAGCTCAACCCCGGCCATGTCAACTACCCGCGCCATCGAGTAATCGTAGGCGGTCAGGGCCGATATTTTCTCGCCTTTATTTTTAAGTTCCTGGATGGTGTGCGTCGTAACGCGTTTAATATCAGGATTATGAACAGACATTACTGTAAGTTATAAAGTTATAGAGTCGTAAAGTTATAAAGTTGGCAATCGTTAATATGAAAAACTTCTCAACCCTATAACTTCACAACGCTACGACTTTAAAACTTCACCGTGGTGTTAGCCACGATTCGGGATTGAGTTTGGTGAATTCTTTCCAGATTTGGAATTGAATTTCAGAAACGCCGTTTTTATCAGTCGCCACAGTACCAATGGATTCGCGGGCTTTAACCCGCTGCCCGACACGCACCGATACACTCCGTAGTTTAGCGTAAATCGTAAAATAATCGCCGTGCTGAATGGCTACCACGTTATTCATGCCCGGCATACTCGTCACGTCCTGCACAATGCCATCATACACCGACCGAACGCCCTCACCCGCATTTGTCTGTATGTCAACACCTTGATTTTCAACATAAATACCTTTCAATACGGGATGCGCCTTGCGGCCAAACCGATCTGAAATAAACCCCTTAGAGACCGGCCACGGCAAACGCGACCGCGAAGCCATAAACGACGACGCCAGGGCTGTTTCTTCGTCGTTGAGGTTATTATTGCGCCGTTCGTCTGGCTTGCGGGGGGCAGGTTCGGGTTCGGCTGGTTTTTCGACTTTGGCAACGTCGGCGGGGTTCGGTTTTTCGCCCGCTTTTTCGGCGGCTGCCACGGCTTCTTCGGCGCGTTTGCGCTCAGCCGCTTTACGAGCCGCTTCGAGCCGGGCAACGCGCTCCAGCCGCTCGCGTTCGGCGCGTTCGCGAGCCTCACGGGCAGCCCGTTCGCGTGCTTCGCGAGCCACTAAGCGGGTAATCATGGCCTCTAACTGATTCACCGCCCGGCGACTTTCGGCCAACTCAGTTCGGAGTTCGGCTTCTTTCTGACCAAGCTGTTTTACAACCTGATTTTTTTCATTTTTCAGCGTCTCCAGCTTCTTCGTCTCACCAACTTTCACTACCAGCGTACCCTTTTGCTGTTGCCGCTTGCGTTGTGTGGCTACCTGCTTGGTATCGAGCATCGACTTCACGTTGTTTATTTGCCGAACCTGACTTTGCCGGGCATCGGAGTACTGGCGCAGGTAGCGGTAGCGGGCTACTAACTGGTTAAAGTTGTCGGCGGCAAACAAAAAACCCAGCGGGTTAATCTGCTGCCGTCGTTTTTCGGCTGCGTAAATCATCGACGCATACTCGTCTCTCAGGTTCTCCAAATCACGGGTAAGTGCCCCGCTGGCCTGGCGCAGTTCCCTGATCTCGGCTTCGGTTAGCTGAATGTCTTTGTTGAGCAGCCCTATTTGCTTCGATTGAGTTTGAATCTGCTGGTCGAGGGCTTTTAACTGGCCCAAACCAACCTGCTTCTCCGACGCTGTTTGTTTCAACACCGTCCGAATCTGATTCATTTTCTCTACATTTTGCTTTTTCTCTCGTTCCAGTGCCTGTCGGCTCCGTTGCGTTTGCTGCCCGGCAACCGGCGTTTGGCCTAAACCCAGCAACAGTAATCCAGCAAGCGTAACGTACAGAAATGGGAAACGCATAATTTTCTTGGTTGACTGACACGTCATGGCCGACGTTGATAGCCCGACGGAATCGTGAACGGAAATCCTGGACTTTTTTCGACCAGTTCTACTCTGTTATGTTTAATTCGCAACAAGGTCTGGTAAAACTGACCGTCGGTTTTCGACTGATAGTCCAATGTCACCAGGCTGGTATACGGAAACAGAAAGTTATTGAGCGACGTAAAATCTTCGTAATCGAGCCGCAATGTATTTTTGGTAGGCTGCTCCGTAACCAGCAGCTTTTTTAGTTTCCGGTCGTTCTCACCAATGTAATTTTCGACCATCACTTTGCCCTCACTTTGCCGCAACAGGAGCAAATCACGTTCATTTTTTATTTTCTGCGCGGGCTGCTTGGGCAACGGCAAATTGCCGACAATCAGAGCCTGAAGCAGTTCGAAATTCATCTCGAAGTTAAACTGCCGGCTCAGTGTCGGAAAATCATACACCGAATATTCGCGGTGAATTTTATCGACAATCGTAATGGAATCGTGGGTAATCTGGGCACGAACGGCTTCGAGGCCCAGTTTGGAAATCGACACCCAGATCAGGCTATCTTTACGAACCCGGATGTTCACACTGGCATTGTCGATATCCTGCCGTGGCCCTTTAAACGAAACCCTTGATTTGGCGATGAGATAGCTAAAATCGATTTCGGCTACGTTAGCGCGGGCTTCTTCGATACCAGGCCGGGTGGGGCGGATTGCTTTGACCGAATCGGGCGGGCGGTCAGGCGATACGGTCACGACCGAATCTTTTTTTACCGAATCGGGAGCGGCTACCGGGGCGGTGCCAACGGTACGCGACATAGCCCGACGCCGACAACCTTCTGTATGTAGAAAAATGCCCAGCAACAGGGCAAAAAACAAGTATTTATTCATTTATAACTTCCCGGTAGCAATCTTTTTGTCGAGGTCTGGCCCGGCCCCACCCTTTTGTTTGGCCCGTTTCCATTGCTCAGCGGCTTTGTCGCGCTCACCAAGTTCATATAACACATCGCCGTAATGTTCAAGGATGGTGCCGCTTACGTTGGTGGTATCGGCCAGGGCTTTTTCCAGATACTTCCGGGCATTGGCATAGTCTTTGGAGACATACAGCACCCACGCGTAGGTATCTAAATAGGTAGCATTGGTAGGGTGCCGCTCCACTAATTTGCTGGCTAACTGCCGGGCACGGTCAAGTTTGGCCTTGCGCAGCGACAGAAAATAGCTGTAGTTGTTCAGTACGTGATCGTTGAGCGGGTCGACTTTTAGCACGGCTTCGTAAGCTTCATCCGATTTCTCGTGTTCGCCCAGCCCGTTATAAGCGTCGCCCAACTGCGCGTCGATACCCCGTTTCAGTTCGGCACTACCCGACGATGCCAGCAGCTTTTTACTCTCTTCAAAGGCATCGACCGCCTGCTGATACCGCCGTTTAAATAGATTAGCCGAGCCGTTGGAATACCAGAACAGGCCCTGCGTTGGAAACACTTCCAGAGCTTGCTCGGAATGCACCAGCAAACTGTCGACCTGATTCAATTCGCCATCTAACTGCAACAATGCCCCCCACACTTCATATACCGACCCATCGAGCCGGGCAGCGCGGGCGTAGGCATCGCGGGCCTGTGCTTTCTGTCCCTGCTGCACCAGCAAATCGGCCAGCATCACCTGCGTTTTTGGGTCGTTCGGATTGGTTTTGGCTAAATCCTGCGCCATTTTGAGCGCGTCCTGCTTTGAGGCTTCGCCGTCGCCGGTCAGCCCGACATAGCTCGACAGAATGCGTGCCTTCAGGCCCGCTTCAAGGTTTGGGTTCGCAAAAACATGGTTCAGTTCCTGCTTTACGCGCTCCATGTCGCCTTTCTTCCGGTAAATATCGGCCAGCAGTACGTGCGCCTGCGGTAAGTCGGCGTTGAGTTTAAGAGCGCGTTCGACCCAGCCAATAGCCTGATCGTGCCGGTCGTTGGCAATGAGCAGTTCGGCTCCTTCGAGCAGGTAATCGGGATCGCCCGGTTCAGATGCGGCTAACTTTTCGGCCTCTTCGATGGCCTTATCAATCTTATTCTGTTTCAGATAGATACGTTGCTTCTGCCGGGTAATTTCTTCGTTCAGCCCCAACTCACGCTCTACGGCGTTATACGTTGCCAACGCTTTATCGGGCTTTTCATCGAACAGATAGATAGCGGCCAGTTCGACGCCATATTCGGCGTTTTCGGGGCCTTTCTTCAACAATGTTTCGTAGAGATCTTCGGCCTCGCCGTAACGCTTCTGTTTCACATACAGCTCAGCCAGCAGCAGGTTGTAAAACTTGTTGCTGGCATCGAGACTATAAGCTTTGGCCGCATAAGGAATAGCTTCTGCGGTTTTCCCGGTCTTCATCAACGCATTGGCCGTAGCGTACTGGGCGGCTGCGTTGTTAGGCGATTTTTGTAGTAATTTGGTAAACTGCGTAATGGCTTTGGCCGGCTCATCGGCCATCAGGGAGCGCATCCCTTCCACAAACATCGTTTCTTCTTCGATACGAGCCGTGGTTGTCGAAGCTTGTTTTGCCAGCGACGTATCGGCCTGCGCCCGTTTGCGCTGAGCCTCGGCAGGATAAATTCCTACCCATACCATCAGCCCCAGCCAGAGCAGGTTTTGCCGGTTTGTACCGAACGGTCTGAGAATACGCATGCTGGTCACTGTTGACAGAATATGTTTACCAAAAACGAGGCCGCGCTTTGTTCTATTGCGGCCCTGTATTGAATAAAGTCCTAACACAAAGGTAGTTCAAAACAACGGATAACCGATTGTTCACCCTGTAAACCCCCATTTCAGAACAGTTGCGCCAAAGACGGGTTATTTGTTCAGCAGCCAAGTACTCAACAAATCACAGGCTGCGTGAATAAACAGAATTTTATTATTTATGGAAACGGTATATACAACCACTGTCAGCAACATTGGCGGGCGTGATGGCGATGTAAAATCACTGGATGGTATTCTGGAGTTGAACCTGCGCCGACCTGTTGAGATGCGGGGCGAGGGCGGTGCCGCCAACCCGGAGATGCTTTTTGCGGCTGCCTATAGCTCGTGCTACAACGGTGCGCTGATGGCCGTGGCCGAACGCAGGAAACTTATCTTGCCCGAACATGCCGTAGAAGTCAGTATTTCACTCAATAAAGATGGAAATCATATGTCTTTATCGGGAAAGATCACGGTGAAAGCACCCGGTATGGACCCCGATCAACTGCAACAGTTGGCCGAAACAGCCCATGCCGTTTGCCCCTACTCCAAAGCCGTAAAAGGCAATATGGACATGAAAATCGAGGTGCTGACTTAGCCTATAGCGCGAGGTAATACGTATGCTCGACGACAGGTTGGTAGGCGAATTCGTCTAATTAAACTTCTCCAACTGCTTTACCAACACGCCGAAATCTTTCGGATACGGAGCCACAAACGTCTGTTCATCGCCATTGAGCAGGCTGAACGTAAGCGAATGGGCGTGCAGCGCTACGCGTTGAATGAGCGGCAATTCGTCGGTTCCCTGTTTCAGGTTGAACTTCCGCTTCACGTCTGACAGAAACACGGGCTTTCCGCCATACGTTGGATCATTCACAATGGGGGCCTTCAGGCACATCAGATGAACGCGAATCTGGTGCATCCGGCCCGTAATGGGCATACACTCCACAAGCGTAGTGGTTCGGTATGCCTGGAGAGTATTGAAAATAGTTTCGGCCACCTTACCTTTTTCGCGGTCGATTCGCACCGCCGTACCGTCTTTGACAGGCGAAATGGGCAGGTAAACAGATATACCCTCGAAACTGTGAACACCGTTCACCACTGCATGGTAGCGTTTTGTGACTTCGCGATGCTCGAACTGCATGGCTAAATGTCGGTACGCATCGCTGTGTTTCGCGATTGCCAGAATACCCGACGTTTCTTTGTCAAGGCGATGCCCAAGCTGTGCGTCACGGCTATATGCTTTTGCCAGACGCAAAATGCTCTGCCCACTACGGTCAGCCGACCGCTCATCGAGCGAGGCTACGTGTGGTGGCTTATTAATCAATATGTAGTCATCGTTCTCAAAAACGATGAGGTCTTCAAAGTTTAGTTTCATACGTAAACACAAAAAGCCTCCTCCGGCTGGAAGAGGCTGAATGTCTTATTTTTTCTGCGCCTTAGAGCGACAGCGTACCGCGCTGATGTGCCTTTTGCAGCGTCAGTTCGAGACCGTTTTTATTGATGGTTTTAATTGCCGAGGTCGATACCTTCAACGTAACCCATTCGCCGGTCGATTCTACGAAGAACCGCTTTTTTTGCAGGTTCGGGTAGAACTTCCGTTTCGTTTTATTGTTGGCGTGCGATACGTTGTTACCCGACCGCGTGCGTTTTCCTGTGATTTGACAAACTCTTGCCATGACCGTGCTACTCGTTTTCCTTAATGAGGGCGCAAAAATCGCTAATTAATTCATAATCTGCAACTCAATCCTTCTTTTTTTGAATCCGTAGGGACAATGGCGGCATCCGTTCTTGCAACAATAGCCGCGTTTAAGATGGTAAGCTGCGGTAAATACGACAAAGCCTTCGGGTGTATAGTAATAATCCTCGTCGTCTAAACCAGGTATTTTTTTCGACTGCGCAGGGGTTGGCATCGGTATTTGGGCGTCCGGTGGATAAGCTGTAATTTTGAGGGAAAACGACCCGTTTGGGACAATAGTTACCAAAACAGGTGAATTTCTTTTTATCAGCCTTTTTGATTCTCCTTCAGTTATCTATGCAAACTACCTTACCAACCTCGGCAGCCGAACAGGCAATGGCCTTAGAATGGCAGTACGGTGCCCACAACTACCATCCGGTTCCGGTGGTGCTGTCGCGGGGCGAGGGCGTGTTTGTCTGGGACGTAGAAGAGAAACGTTACTTCGATTTTTTATCAGCCTATAGTGCTGTTAGTCAGGGCCATTGCCACCCGCGTATTATCAATGCGCTGACCGAACAGGCCCGTCGGCTGACGCTGACCTCGCGGGCGTTTTATAACGAGCAGTTGGGGCAGTGCGAAAAATTTCTGTGTGAGTACTTCGGCTACGATAAAGTGTTGATGATGAACTCAGGGGCCGAGGCTGGCGAAACGGCCCTGAAACTGACCCGCAAATGGGCCTACAAAGTGAAGGGTATCGCGCAGAATCAGGCTAAAACCGTATATGCCACCGGAAACTTCTGGGGCCGCACGCTGGCCGCTATTTCATCATCGACCGACCCCAGTAGTACCAATGATTTCGGGCCGCTGCTTCCCGGTTACGTCATTGTACCCTACAACGATCTCAACGCGCTGGAAGAAGCGTTCAAAAGCGATCCGAACATTGCCGGGTTCATGGTCGAGCCGATTCAGGGCGAAGCGGGCGTGCTGGTTCCCGATGAAGGCTACCTGCGCGGTGTGCGCGACCTCTGCACTACCTATAATGTACTGTTCATTGCCGACGAAGTGCAGACCGGAATTGGCCGCACTGGCAAGCGCATCTGCTGCGACCATGAAGGCGTAAAACCCGACCTGCTTGTGCTGGGTAAAGCACTGTCGGGCGGCACCATGCCCGTGTCGGCAGTGTTATCGTCGGACGAAATAATGCTGACCATCAAACCGGGCGAACATGGCAGTACCTACGGCGGCAACCCGCTGGCCTGCGCCGTGACGGTGGCGGCCCTGCAAGTGGTAGAAGACGAGAATCTGACCGAGAACGCAGCCGCGATGGGCGACATTTTCCGCGCCCGCATGGCCGACCTCGCCCGGCGTTCCGACCTGGTTCAGACCGTGCGCGGCAAGGGGCTGCTAAACGCTATCGTTATTGGCGAACGTCCGCAGTTTGGCGAAGAAACCGCCTGGGAGTTGTGTATGGCTCTGAAAGACAACGGCCTACTCTGCAAACCCACGCACGGCGACAAAATCCGCTTCGCGCCCCCCCTTGTCATCACCGACGAGCAGATGCACGAAGCCTGCGATATCATTGAGCAGACGGTGCTGGCGTTTTAGCATTACAAATCTCATTCCACTGGTTGCCCGTTTCTGAACTGCCCGGCAATTTTTTCGCCATCGGCGAAGGTATAGGTGCCTTTGCCGTTGGGTAGGTTATTTTTAAACCAGCCTTCAAACTTGTCGCCGTTGCGGTAATAGTACACACCGTAATCGGCCCGCAAATTGTCGCGGAAATTACCCTTGTATTTCGGCTTGCCATCGGCATAGTATTCGATACCGACGCCGTGTTTGTCGCCTTCTTCAAACTCGCCCACGTAACGTTCGCGGGTGGGGTATACAAACACGCCTTTGCCATCCTGACAATCGCCTGATACGCAGCCGGGCCGCGTTAAGCCGACAGCCACACGCACGGGTGCCGACGGTGCCTTCGCTACTACTGGAGGACGCATTACAGGCGAACTGACAGGGGTGGTGTTGATTGGTTTGGGAGCCATTGCCACGGGCGATTTGCTTCCGCTACGGGAACGCGGGTACATGGCTTCGGCTTCGAGCCAGCCTTTCCGAATGGCTTCCATCCGGGCAAATTTGGCGGGGTGCGTTGTCGTAGCATGGTCGTTACCCAATGCCCGCACGGCTACCACCGACTCATCGAGCGAGGCACCTAACTGATGTAGTACAAAGCCCGAAAACTTGTCGGCTTCGATTTCTTTTTGTGGTTGCCCGCCCGTGCCGTCGATAGTGTGGCCCTGCAAATGGTGCCCGATTTCGTGGGCCATGATACTGATTGCCGACCAGTCGGTTTCGGTTTGTTCTTCAATGTTTTGCATAAATGCTGCATCGTACACGATAAACCGTTGCCCTTTCAATACTGTGGCAAAGCAATTGTCGGTATTCGAGCATTCTACTACTTTGAAATTCCGCATCAGACCAATGGGCCGTAAAATTCGGTCGACCACACGTTCGGCATGGCCGTTCGATGGCGTTGTCTGGTTACAAACTACGTTGCCGGTTCCGGGTCGGCCTGTGTAATTGCAGATGAATGTGCCGGGAACTGCCGGGCCAAAGGCGCGGGTGGTTTGCGCATAGAGCGGAGCCGATAAGGCCGCGCTCAGCGAGAGAATAGAGAGGGATAAAGCCGCTTTCACAGGATAACCGGGTGGGGTTAATCGTTCAACACGGCTGAATAACGAACAAAGAAGCCAGATTATTTAGTAACGCGCTTGCCAACTTTTCCTTTCGCGCCAACGGCATAGCAGGTGCCTTTCACGCAGCCAACCGAATGAAAACCGTCGGTATCGAGCCGTTGCCAGGTCTGGCCCTGATCGGCAGACAGGCTTGTACCCGACGGACCGACCACGAGCAGCAAATCGCCGGGGAGCAGCGTAACGGCTTCTTTGAGGCCGGGCGGGTTGGTTTCGCTGAGCAACTGCCACGACTGCCCACCGTCGCGGGTGAGGGCGGCATTAGAGCCAGTTTGTTTTTCCTGTTTGTAGTTGCCGCCTACTACAACACCGGTTTTACTACTAAAGAATCGCATGCCGAACAGCCCCGTAGCGTCACCGCCTGGCAGGGGCGTTACGAACACGTCCCACGTTTGCCCCCGGTCGGTAGAGCGAAACACGCGCCCGGCCTTGCCCCCACCCGATGCAATCCAGACGTTGCGCTTGCCTTCGACTACTAAGCTCGTACCACTGGCCGCAAAAGCTGCTTCGCCGGGTGGCATTGGCGGCAGAACCGATTCGGGTATTTGCTGCCACGACTGCCCACCATCGCGGGTTGTCAGAATAAACCACCGGCCATTCACCGGGTCGCCGAACACGATACCGTTTTGTTTGTCCCAGAAATCCAGCCCATCGAAAAACACGCCTGTCTGCTGCGTCTGATAGCTAATCGACCACGTTTGGCCCCCGTCGGTAGTTTTGTAGATACGCGCCTGCCCCTGCTCGGCGGGTCCGGCACTCATCAAAAAGGCGGTTTTAGCATCTACGCCGTGTACGTCGCGGAAGTCGCACGATTGGGCGTCGGGTACGGTGCCGGTCTGCCACGTTTGCCCGCCATCGGTTGTGTGTACAAACGTGCCTTTCGAGCCACCAATCCAAACCACACTGGCATTAACGACGCTCACGGCCCGAAAATTAGCGTCGGTTCCCACGGCTTGCGGTTGCCACTGTGCCAGCGCGGGCAGGGTGAGCAGAAACAGAAATGCGTTGAATACTTTTTTCATAATTTTGAAGACATTGCGTATCACCGGCTATATTTCCGCTTGATACTCTCGGTCAGTACCTGATAGATTTCAGCCAGGCGGGGTTCATTTGTCAGCAGGTCGAGGTGGCGGCTGATGGTGGTCAAATCATGCCGGCGGGCGGGGCCGGTTTGCACGTCGGCGGGATTATCGGCGGCTAAGCCTTTGCGGAAAGTTTCGGCAATGAGCGGTCGCAGCAGATCGAACTCCAGATCGTGCGACAGGGCGAGGTCGTGGGCCAGCGCGAGCAAATGATTGGTGAAATTGCTCGCAAATACGGCGGCTGTGTGCAGCGTTAGCCGTTCGCCAGACGTAATCAGGTAAACCGTATCGCTGATTTCCTGCCCAATCTCGACCAATTTATCCTCAGTTTCTTTGTCTGACGCTTCGATGCAAAGCGGAATGGTATCGAACGCCATGAACGACTGTCCGTGCGTAAACGTTTGCAGGGCATAGAACACGCCGGTTCTGACGGGTACATCGCTATAAACGGCCATCCAGCGTTCGAGCGAGGCCAGCGGCTGACTTCCCGACGTATGTACGAGCATAGCGTTTTCGGGCAGCACCAACCGTGAGCATACATCGTCGAGCGCATCGTCTGGAACGGCCAGTACAAACAATTTCGACGGGCTGTCGGCAAAGTTTAGATCCGAGTGTGTTTGTGTATCGTACAGATTATGAATTAACTGACGGGCGTGCTGAAGCTGTCGGCTGTAGACCTCGTTGATGTGATGACCAGCATTTTCGAGGGCCGGAGCAAGATGCCAGGCCAGATTACCCGCGCCGATAAATGAAATTTCCATCACCAAGTATAGCCTATTTTTGCGTTAATCAGATTCGGCAACAAAAAGCAGGTGACATAGTTCTTCTTTCGGGTCGTGCCCGGAAAGCCGATTCTGCTCAACGTTGATAGTTCATTGACAAACCTATGGAAGTTTTGGTACTTATATTATACGGGCTGGCCCTGCTGCTGCTGTTTCTCTATAACTGCGGTCAGTTAAGCCTAATTATCATTTATTTACGGTCGAAACAGAAACGGCGGTCAGCTATACGCATCGCCGATGTGGCCCGGCCCGACACGCTGCCCCGCGTTACGGTTCAGTTGCCCATTTACAACGAGTTGTATGTAGTAGAACGACTTGTCGATGCTGTAGTAAAGCTGAACTACCCGAAAGACAAGCTCGATATTCAGGTATTGGACGACTCGACCGATGAAACGGCAGCCATTTTAGCGGCCAAAGTAGCTGAGTACCAGCAGCAGGGCTTCGCCATCGAACACGTCCGGCGACCCGAACGCAACGGGTTTAAAGCGGGCGCGCTGGGCTACGGGCTGACCTTTGCCAAAGGTGAGTTCATTGCCATTTTCGACGCCGACTTCGTGCCTGACCCGCAGTTTTTGCTGAACACCATTCCGCACTTCAGCGACCCGAAAGTGGCTATCGTTCAAACGCGCTGGGAGCACCTGAACGAAGATTTTTCGCTGCTGACTCAGTTGCAGGCATTTGGCCTGAATGCTCACTTCACCATCGAGCAGAGTGGGCGGTACGCGGCTGATTTTCTGGCGAATTTCAATGGAACGGGCGGTGTATGGCGAAAAACGGCCATTGCCGACGCCGGTGGCTGGCAGAGCGACACGCTCACCGAAGACCTTGACCTTAGCTATCGGGCGCAGCTTCGCGGCTGGAAGTTCGTATACCGCGAAGACGTTGGCTCTCCCGCCGAACTACCCGTTGCGATGAACGCGCTCAAATCGCAGCAATATCGCTGGATGAAAGGCGCGGCAGAATGTGCTCGCAAGCTATTTGTGAAGGTGCTGAAAACGCCCGGCGTGTCGCCTGCGATAAAACTTCATGCCTTTTTTCACCTCTTCAGCAGTGCCACGTTTATTTTAGTGCTGATTCTGGGCGTGATGAGCGTACCGCTGATTTACATTCGCAGCCGCCATCCCGAATGGGAATGGGCCTTTTACGTTATCAATCTGTTTCAGTTTAACCTGTTGATTCTCATTTCGTTCTACGGCATTCCATTCTGGCTGCTGAAACGCGAAAGTCCTGCCAAGTTAGCCTGGTATTTTCCGATGTATTCGTCGCTGATGATGGGGCTATCGCTGCATAACACCATTGCTGTTATCGAGGGATACGTAGGCCGCAAAACGCCTTTTGTGCGAACGCCGAAATTCAACGTAACAACAGCGAAAGACAGTTGGGCCGCCAACAAGTACATCAGCCGTCGGGTTAGCTGGCTGACCATCGTTGAAGCGGGGCTGGCGTTGTATTTCCTGGGTGGGCTGGCACTGGCGTTCTATGTTCACGACTTCCGCATGTTTTTCCTGCACATCATGCTCATGGTTGGCTTCGGCATGGTGGCAGGGTATTCGCTCATTCACGCGGCCCGGCGTCCGGCAGTGGCGTAATCACTCCACCGAGAATTTTACTAACCACTGCGCTACGGTGGCACCGGTCAGGTTGAAAATCAGGTTGGGGAACAGGCCCAGCGCAAGGGTCATCGCAGCCAGCGGAACGAGCATCAGCTTTTCGCGCAGGCTCAGATCGGTCAGTGTCGATAGGTCGTGACGGCTCCAGAGGGGGCCAAAAAACATCCGTTGGAGCGTCCAGAGAAAATACGCAGCCGCCAGCAATATGCCCGACGTAGCCAGCACCGTTAGCCAGCCCGGCAACCACTCTGACTGGAAGCTCCCCATGAGCGTAAATAGTTCGCCCACAAAACCCGAAAAACCGGGCAGACCCAGCGAGCCGAAAAAAGCCACTGCCGTAAGCGTGGCAAAGAGCGGCATCGGCTGCATCAGCCCCCGGTATGAATCGATGCGCCGGTCGTGGGTGCGGTCGTAGAGTACGCCCGTCAGAAGAAACAACATAGCCGACAGCACACCGTGGCTAACCATCTGATAAACGGCTCCATTGATACCCTCCGCCGTGAGCGAAGCCACGCCCAGCAACACAAATCCCATGTGCGACACCGACGAGTAGGCAATCATTTTCTTGATGTCGGTCTGTGCCAATGCGTTTAGCCCGCCATAGGCTATCGACAGCACGCCCAGCAGGGCTAACGATTGGGCGTATTCGGCGGCTCCGTCGGGGAAGAAATTCCAGGCAATTCGCAGGAAGCCGTAGCCACCGATTTTGAGCAACACCCCGGCCAGCACTACCGACACGGGCGTAGGGGCTTCAACGTGTGCGTCGGGCAACCACGTATGCAGCGGTACGATGGGCAGTTTGATGGCAAAACCGATAAACACTACCCAGAACGCCAGCATTCGGGCGGGTAAACCGAGCACTATCGGTTCGGCAGCGGGGTTTAGAAAAGCGTTCGGCAGGTAGTTCCGGCCATCGGCCAGAAAACGCATATCGAACGTATGTACCACCTGCGCCGGATTGATTTGTCCGCTCTGGACGTGGTTCTGTACCAATAGCAGTATTTCGTCTGTTACGGCCAGCGGGTCGTTTACGAAGCCCAGCGTAACCGCCGTGCCAACCGGGTCCATCACAGACAGATATAACCCGATCATAACCAGCAGAATCAGTAACGAACCCGCCAGCGTATAGAGAAAAAACTTGATGGATGCATACTCCCGGCGCGGCCCACCCCACAGGCCGATCAGGAAATACATCGGCAGGAGCATGAACTCGAAAAACAGGAAAAACAGGAAGAAATCGAGTGCCACGAAACAGCCCATGATCGTACCAGTCAGCAGCAGATAGAGCGAGAAATACGCTTTCAGGCGGTGCGTCAGGTTCCACGACGACACGACGCCCACCAGCATCACCACCGCCGACAGCACCACCAACGGCAGGCTGATGCCATCGACCCCCACAATATAGTCAATCGACGCCGTGCCGAGGCTTCCCAGCGAGAGCGTGATCCAGTCGGTTTGCCGAAGCAGTTGATAGCCCGAAAAAGTAGGGTCGAATGCGGCCCAGGCCAGCCCGGCCAGCACCAGTTCGGCCACTGTCACGGCCAGCGCAACCGCTCGAAACAAGTTGGCCTGATTATCGGGCAAAAGTGCAATCAACAACGAACCCGCCAGCGGCAGAAAGATAAGTAACGAAAGCAGCATACGTAACACGGCTGAAAAGCCGCCTTGTCGTTATCAAAAAGCGGGTTTTCACCCACGTTACAAAATCCACCACAACACAATCAGCAAGCCAACCACAGCCGCCGTAATATACGACTGTACCCGGCCATTCTGTACCGAGCGCGTTAGCCGGCCAAGCCAACCCGCCAGCCACGCGGCACCGTTCACCACGCCATCGACGCCGTAGCGGTCAAAAGCATGAGCCATGTGCGCCAGCACAACGCCCGAAATACCCAGGCCGTTTACAGCCCCATCGACCACGCGCTGATCCGTGCGGTTTAACCACGCGGCTAAACGAAAAACAGGCTTGATGAATACCCGTTGATAGACCTGATCCAAAAAGCCATAGTGCACTGAAAACTGTACAAATAACCTTGTATACGCCGGTTCGCGTAGTCGGAAGCCGAGCCAGCCACTTACCAGAACTAATCCAACGGATACCGGAGCCAGCCAGACAACGTGGGCTTCAGACCATTCAGGAAGCCAGTTTATAGCCCAGCTACCGGCTGCCGAAAACGGATTCAGCGAAAACCAGAACGCTATCGACAGCACGGCGAGCACCACCACCGGCCCGCGCATCGGCCAGCCGGGTTCGTGTACCTGGGTTGGCAATACGGTTTCATTACGGTATTCACCAAAAAAAATCAACCGCCACTGCCGGGTCATATACAGGGCTGTTAGCCCCGAAGATAGCAAAAGCAGAACCGGTACTACCAATGCTGCGCCCGATAAACCGGCCCGCACAGGCCACAAAAACGCCCCGGCCAGAATAACTTCTTTCGATAAAAACCCAGATAGTAAGGGAACACCCGCCAGCGCAGCCGCGCAGACAGTGTAGCACACGAACGTAACAGGCATAAGCCGACGCAGCCCGCCCATATGACGCATGTTTTGCGTATGTACCGCATGAATGACCGACCCTGCACCCAGAAATAGACCAGCTTTGAAAAACGCGTGAGTAAGCAGGTGAAACATAGCCCCGCCTACATTACCCGTACCAACAGCCGCTACCATCAGGCCCAGTTGCGATACAGTCGAAAAAGCCAGCACTCTTTTTATATCGGTCTGAAATAAAGCCGAGTAACCGCCCCACAGCGTTGTTATCGTTCCTACAGCGGTAACAACCAGCAGCGCAGTGGGTGAGAGCAGCGGGAAAATTCGGGCGAGCAGGAAAATACCGGCAGCCACCATCGTGGCTGCGTGCAGCAGAGCCGACACAGGCGTAGGGCCTTCCATCGCATCCGGGAGCCACGTCAGCAGCGGAAACTGCGCTGATTTGCCTACGCAGCCCATAAACAGGCACAACCCCACGGCGGTTGGCGGCACAGCGTAGATTCCGGTGTCGGAGAGGGTCGTCAGGTCGAGGGTGTCATAGTAGTAATAGGTCAGGAAAATGCCCATGAGGAAACCCATGTCACCCACCCGGTTCATCAGAAATGCTTTGGTAGCGGCCTGATTCGCTGCGGGACGTTCGGTATAATAGCCAATCAGTAAATACGACGCCAGCCCAACCAGTTCCCAGAAAGCATACAGAACCAGCAGATTACCAGCTACTACAATGCCCAGCATCGCGCCCACGAACAGGTGTAGATGGCTAAAGTAACGCGAACGACTGTCGGTTTTTTCTACATACGACAGTGAATAAATCTGAACCAGCAACGCCACGAAATGCACCAGCACGAGCATCAGCCCAGCCAGCCGGTCGAGCCGGAAGCTGACCGGAAACGATAGCCCCGATACCGTAGCCCAATCGGCCCGAAAAACTGCCGGAACGCTGGGTAAATTAACTGCTAACCAGAACGATGCAATCAGCCCTATGCCTGTTAGCAGAATAGCTATACCGCCCGTCATACGCTGCCTCAATGCCAACAGCACCAGAAAACCGGCGAAGGGCAGCAACAAAACGATCGTTAACACTATTTGCAGACTATTCACTGTTTCGGGTATTCGTAATACGCATCAAATTGGGTGCGAATATCCCTATTCTGCCGTGGTGAAGCAAACAGTCGCATATAAGTAACCCCCGTTTTTGATACATTTACGAATGATTTCTTTACTCTACCTTATTCCAGCCCATGACAACATCAGCTATCCCCAACCTCCCCTGGACCGAATCGCCTTTTTTTCATCAGGAATTACAAAAATCGGGCCTTGATCCCGTTACAGCCGAGCAGGTACGTCGTTATGCAGAAGATGGCTACCTGATTTTCGATCCTCACATTGACGAATCAGTTCTCAATGATGCGCTGAAGGGTGTGCAGCCGCTCTATGGCAATGACCTTCGTAAGCAGGATGCCTGGCAAACGGTTCCGGCGATACGGCAGATTGCTACAGCACCCCACATTATGGAGATGCTTCGGGTGCTTTATCGTCGGGAGCCGATCCCGTTTCAGACACTTAATTTCCCCGTTGGTACTCAGCAACGCACACACTCTGATTCAATTCATTTTAACTCCATTCCGCAACGATTTATGTGTGGCGTATGGGTTGCGCTTGAAGACGTTCGCGACGACAACGGCCCGCTGCACTACTACCCCGGTAGCCACAAACTGCCCTTCTATGACCTGATCGATATGGGTCTGAAAGGTTCCGAGGCCCAAACAGTCGACGAAATATACGGTGGCACGTACAAACGATATGAAGAGCGGCTCGAAGAGATAATTCAGGCACACGGACTGAAGAAGGCTACGCTGAATATACCCAAAGGCAAAGCCATTATCTGGTCGTCGAACTTGTTGCACGGGGGCGAAAAAATTCTGACGCCCGGTTCCACCCGTCATAGTCAGGTGACACACTACTTTTTCGAGGACTGTGTTTATTACACGCCCCTGCGCTCAGACATTACCATCGACAAACTGTATCTGCGCAAAATCACGAATATCGTTACAGGCCAGCCAGTCGATAACAAGTATTTCAGCCAGCCACTGCCCGTCGAAGGCGAAGGCTATCCCAAACGCTATACAATCCCGGCATCGGTTCGGCGGTTTGGCCGGTATGTACCTTCGTTTTTGGTAAAGATGCTAAAACGCTAACGGTCAAACTTTCAGCCAGCCCGTCAGGCTCAGGCGGTCGCGGGTGGCGGGCAACACTTCGTGTTCGAGCCGCCCACTTTCGAAGCAGATCAACCGCCCGCCAACAGGTTCGACCGTAACGGTATGTTCGATGCCGCCGGGGTTGGGTAGGTAAAGTGCCAATTGCCCCCCATCGGTAGGTTGCCAGTTGCTGTTGAGGTAGCAGATGACCGACAGTTTCCGGCGCGAGTCGCTGCGGAACTGATCGAGGTGGCGTTTGTAGAACGTGCCGGGCGGATACAGGGCGTAGTGAAATTCATAATCGCGCAGGCCGAGGTAGCACGTTTGGTTTATATACTCGACAAATGCGCCAATGCGTTGCAGAAAAGTGGCTTCGGCAGGTGCGGCTGTGGCCTCATCAAGCCATACTATTTCGTCGCCCCGAATCGCTTTTTCGACCATTACCTGCTGATTTCCAACGCCTGCCGACCGAAACTGCCCGGCTTCTTTGCGTCGGTGCAATTGATCGGCCAGGGCGGTCGTTTCACCGGGCGACAAAAACGCGTCGGCTATACCGTAACCGTCTGTCAGAATGCCATCGATAATGGGTTCAAAGAGCGGGTTCACTGTTGTAGCTCGTTTAAATCGTCTACCTGAACACTGCGGAAATGCCGGTAAACCTGCAATACAATTGCCAGTGCCACGGCAGATTCGGCAGCAGCCACAACCATGACGAACAGAGCCAGCATCTGCCCCTGAATACGGTCGGGATCATATTGGCTGAACGCAACGAGATTAATGTTAACGGCATTGAGCATCAACTCGATACCCATTAACACCACAATGGCGTGGCGTTTAAGCAGCACAACGGCAAGCCCAATGCTGAACAGTGCAGCACCAACAATCAGAAAATAGTGACTTTCAACAGGTTGCATTCCGTTTTGTCTTACGCTTTTTTTACGCTTGCCAGATAGGTAGTCCCCACCAAAGCTGCCAGCAACAGGATACCAATAATTTCAAACGGGACAATATATTCTGTCATCAACTGACGCCCTACTGCATTGACGGTGCTTTCCCACCCAACGGGCCGGGTCAGTAATGCAAACGACGACCGGGCGATCAGCGTATAAAAAGCCACAAACAGCCCGCCCGCAACGAGAAATCCCACGGCCCAGCCGCCAAAGGCGTTTGATCGGTTCAGCACCGGAATCCGGTTCGGTGTCTGGCTGCCCCCGTTGGTCCTCGAATCAGGTTTGTGGGTTAGCATCACGCCGAAAATAACCAGCACCAACACGCCCCCCACGTAAATCATAAGCTGCGCTACGGCCAGAAAATCGGCACTTGCCAATACAAACAGACCGGCTACGCCCAGCAACGTCAGCAATAGCGAAAAAGCGGCATACATCACGTTGCGCGTGAGCAGCACCGCAACTGCCCCCAGTAGCGTAAGAGCCGAAAATCCGTAAAAAGCAAGCTGAACCATAACAAGTACTTACGACAATTAAGTTGATTCCTGATTCGGCGAGTTGGGCTTCGGTTTCATGGTAGGCCGGAAAGCGGGCTTCGGTTGAGGCATTTCTTTCGTTTCCTGCCTGGCTTCGGCTTCGGTCGGAACCGGCGCAACTTTCGGCTTCATGGCAGGTCGAAACGCCGGGCGTGGCCGGGCCGCGTCGGGCGTTGGCTCAGCTTCTGGTACGGGCGGAGTTTGCGCGGGTTCAGCCGCTTCCGTCTGCGTTACAACTGGCTTTGCCGTTGGTCGGAAAACTGGTTTCGGTTTCGGGGCGGCTTCGGCTGAAACAGGATTTTCAATGGTTTTAGCCGCTACCTGAGCCGCTTTAGCCGCTTCTTTCTCTCGAACATATTGTTCATACAACGCACGTTTTTCGTCGGCCTCTTCGGGCGTCAGGTTCGAGAAGTTGTAGGTTAATTTGCCTAATTCAAACTCGCTGTAGTCGAACTTCTTGTCCATTGTCAGGCACTCGGTCGGGCAAACCACCGTGCAAAGGCCACAGTAACAGCACTTTGCCATGTCGATATCGAATGTAGCTGCGTACAGGCGAATCGGCGACCCATCCGACGCACGGCCAACTTCTTCTGTAGCCTTGATAGGGTCGATGGTAATACAATCGACAGGACAGATTTTGGCGCATTTATCGCAGACAATGCAATCGTCGATTTCGTTTCGGAGCCGATAGCGGCCATTATCTGGAATGGGCAATTGTTCGTGCGGATATTGCAGCGTAACTAAGCCGTTTTGCAGATCGAAATAATTATCATCGGCAATACCTTCCGGTGTTCGGCGGTGCGTAGCATGTCGCAAATGCCGAAAAGTCAGGCTCAACCCCTTCAGCGTTGTCCGAATACCGTTGCGTATATCTTTAAAGTAGGTCATGTTACCAGTTAAGCGATTGACTAACTGAATGCATTCAATCACTTAATCATTCAATCATTCAATACATAGGAAACCGGGCCGGATCGCTCTCACTCATCAGCGCGTAAGCCGTCTCGATTACATCGTCAACACTGGGTTTCGAGAAATAATCCCCGTCGGAGCCGTAGGGCGGGCGGTGCGCTTTGGCCGATAGTGTACGCGGGATGGAGTCCAGATAACGGTATGCGCCCTGGTTTTCAAGTACTTGTTGTAGCATAAACGCCGATGCGCCCCCCGGCACGTCTTCGTCGGCAAAAATGACCCGGTTTGTTTTTTTGATCGATTCTACAATCGATTCATGCACGTCGAAAGGTAGCAGCGTCTGCACATCGATCACCTCTGCGCCGATGCCCATCTGCATCAGTTGATGCGCGGCTTCCAGCACAATCCGGCACATTGAGCCATAAGTAACAATTGTTAGGTCGTTTCCGGTGTGTAAAATTTCGGGAATGCCCAGCGGTACGCAGAACGTATCCAGATTGTCGGGCAGTTGTTCTTTCAGGCGGTAGCCATTCAGCGACTCAATCAACAGAGCCGGATCGTCGCCTTTCATGAGCGTATTGTAGAAACCGGCGGCCTGCGTCATATTGCGCGGCACCAGCACGTGCATACCGCGTAAACTACCCAGCATGGTTCCCATCGGGGAGCCGGAGTGCCAGATACCTTCGAGCCGGTGGCCGCGCGTTCTGACAATCAGCGGAGCTTTCTGACCGCCTTTTGTTCGGTAAAGCAACGTTGCCAGATCATCGGTAAGGGTTGCTAATGCGTAATAGATGTAGTCGAAATACTGAATCTCGACAATAGGCCGAAGGCCGCGCATGGCTAAACCAATGCCTTGCCCAATAATGGTGGTTTCGCGAATGCCCGTGTCGGTGATGCGAATCTCGCCGTACTTCTCCTGCAAACCCGCAAAGCCCTGATTTACATCACCGATATGCCCGACATCTTCGCCGAGGGCTACCGTGCGCGGGTCGCGGGCAAATAACCGGTCGAAGTATCGCTGCATCAGTTGATAACCG